>JBEEFX010000032.1:0-9120 GCA_041166365.1 Acidimicrobiaceae bacterium | reverse complement strand
CTGGCATCCGACCTCCTCGCGCTCGCCGACACGTTGTGGGGCGAAGACGCCGAGTTCGTCCTGCTCGGTCATTCGATGGGAGGCATGGCCGCGCAGGTTGCCGCGCTGCACGCGCCGGAACGGTTGTCGGGTCTGATCCTCATGGACACGTTGCACGGCCCGTTGCCGTTCGTGACCCGCGACGAGGTCGAGCTCGCCATCGCCGTGGTACGCGAGCAAGGCATCAACGGCTTGGCCGAGGCGTTGGCCGAGCGCGGTGGAACGTTGGACTCACCGGCGCATCTCCGCTTGGTGGCGGAGAAACCCGGTTACGCGGAGTTCAACGACCGCAAGTTCCGAGCGACCGCACCCGCGGCCTACGCCGGGCTGCTGCGAGCGATGTTCGATGCTCCCGACCGCCTCGACTCGCTGCGTTCGCTGTCGATGCCAACGCTCGTCATCACCGGCGAGCAGGATCGGCCGATCGTCAAACCGTCGATGGCGTTGGCCGACGCGATTTCCGGTGGCGAGCTCGTGGTGATCCCGGACGCGGGCCACAGTCCTCAGTTCGAAAACCCCGATGCCTGGTGGAGTGCGTTGTCCTCGTTCCTGGCGCGAGTGGCCGCACTCGTATGAAGGGCCACGGAGGCGACCTCGCGCTCGCGGCGCTCGCCGGCTATGGAGTGCGCGAGATGTTCACGCTGTCGGGCGGGCACATCTTCCCGTTCTACGACGCCGTCGCGAAAGGAGCGAGCAACGACTGGCGCATCATCGATGTGCGCCACGAGCAGACCGCGACGTTTGCCGCGGAGGCCACCGCGAAGCTCACGCGTCGGCCCGGGCTCGCGGTGCTCACCGCAGGCCCTGGTGTCACGAACGGGATCTCGGCGGTGACGTCGGCTCATTTCAACGGCACTCCCTTGGTCGTGTTCGGCGGCCGTGCGCCCCAGGCGCGATGGGGCGCCGGTTCGCTGCAGGAGTTCGATCACGTGCCGGTGCTCGCGCCGATCACGAAGCGCGCCACCACGGCAACCGAGGTCGATGGCATCACCGCACTTGTCGACGAGCTCGCCCGCGAGGCGCTCTCCCCGCATCGGGGCCCGGTGTTCTGCGACTTTCCGTTGGACGTCGTGTTTCGTCACGGCGAGAGCGACGTGCCTGCCGCGGTGGTGCCGCGCGGCGCGGATCCCGACCACGAAGAGGTGGTACGCGCCGTGGAACTGATCGCCAAGGCGCACCGGCCCGCGGTCATCGCCGGAACCGACGTGTACTTCGACGGGGCGTGGGACGCGTTGCGCTCCGCCGCTGAGTCGTTGCGGGTTCCCGTGTTCGCCAACGGGTTGGGGCGAGGATGCCTGCCTGCAAACCACGAGCTCGCCTTCTCACGCACCCGTGGGCTCCTGAAGACCGAGGCCGATGTCGTCGTGGTCGTCGGCGCGCCCCTCGACTTCCGGCTGTCGTTCGGCTCGTTCGGTGATGCGAGCGTGGTCCATGTCGTCGACAGCGAATCCCAGCGCGCGGCGCACGTCGCCGCGGCGGCCTCGCCGTGCGGTGACCTCGGCGCGATCCTCACCGCGTTCGCGGACTGGTCCGGTGATCGAACGGATCACGAGCCGTGGATCGCACGGCTGCGTGACGCGGAGTCCGCCGCGGTGGCCGGAGAGGCGCCGTTGCTCGAGGCCGACACCGACCCGATCAAGCCGACGCGCATCTACGGTGAGCTGCGCCGCCGCCTGGATCGCGACGCGATCGTGGTGTGTGATGGCGGCGACTTCGTGTCGTACGCCGGCAAGTACATCGACTCCTACGGACCGGGCTGCTGGCTCGATGCCGGACCGTACGGCTGTCTCGGTACCGGCATGGGCTACGCGATGGCGGCGCGGGTCGCTCACCCGGATCGCCAGGTCGTCGTCATGCTCGGAGACGGAGCCGCGGGCTTCTCGTTGATGGACGCCGACTCGTTGGTGCGCCACGACCTTCCCGTGGTGATCGTGGTGGGCAACAACGGCATCTGGGGGCTGGAGAAGCACCCGATGCAGGCGCTGTACGGCTACGACGTCGCCGCGGATCTGCAGCCGGGATGCCGGTACGACGAAGTCGTGGAGGCGCTGGGCGGGGCGGGCGAGCTGGTCACCTCGCCCGCCGATCTCGGGCCCGCACTCGACCGCGGCTTCGCCGCCGGGGTGCCCTACGTCGTCAACGTGCTCACCGACCCGACCGACCAGTACCCGCGCACCTCGAACCTCGCATGAGACCCGACGAGCTCGCGGCGCGGGAAGCGGTTCGCGAATCGATCGCGCGTTACGCCCACGCCGTCGATCGCGGCAAGTTCGGCGACGCGGCTGCGTGCTTCACGGAAGACGGTGTCCTGGAGGTCCGCGGCGTGAGCCGCCACGAGGGACGCGCCGCCGTCGTCGAGATGTTCGAGGGCGCCGGCCGCAAGCTCGCGTCGACGTCCACGAACGCGTTCATCCGTCACCACGTATCGAGCATCGCCATCGATGTCGATGTGACCGCAGGTCGGGCGACCGCCACGTCGTACTTCTTTGTCCTCACCGAGATCGGTCCCGACCATTGGGGCACGTACCGCGACGAGCTGCGACGCGACGACGCGACGGGCGACTGGCTGTTCAGCGACCGCAACGTCAGCGTCGAAGGCCGCACCGGCCCCTCCCGAATGACCTGACCTTCTCGAAATGCCACTCAGACAGACACACTTCCGTACAACGACCTACTTGGCTCACCTAGTCGCAGAGGTTGGGTGGCTTGCTCTCTGACGGACCGATGTATCCCACCGGGGCGCAGAACTTGTCCGCGGGCTTGTGCTCGACGGCGACATAGAGCAGACCGGCGAGTAGTACGGCGACGACCACCGCGACAGCAACCACAACCCGCGAACGCGGCTTGGTGCTCACCGTCGGGTCTGTCCATTGTTGTCGGTAGCGCCGAACCATCCACGGCCACGCTGCGAGAATCACGGCGCCGACAGAGAGAGCGAACGCGATCGCGTAGCCCTTGTCCGTGCCGGTGTCGAGGCACGACGTGGCTCCGCAGTCGCCGCCTCCGACGTGCTCGAAGTGCCCTGACGCCGTAGCGAGAAGATCGACGATCAGGAACGCAGCGAGCACGGCCACAGCGCCGACCCGCGCCACCTCAACGACGCGTTGTCTGGCTGGGTTCGCCTCTGACCATCGGGCCGCCATGTAGCCCCACTCTGCCGCGTCCGGGGTAACGACGTCCTTCGGTTACCTACGGCCAAAGGTTCGCGCTAGCCGAGCAACTAGAGCGACGACGATGATCGCTCCCCACCAGCGCCAGCGTGACCGCTTCGCCACGACCGACGACAACGGTTGCGACGATGACGGCGGGGACCAGCGCGACCATTGCGAAGAACGCAGCAACGTCGACGCGAGAGAGCGCCCGTTCAATCGGGGTGCCGTCCTCGTCGCTTCCCGCCATGTGCAGATGCTGACAACTGCGTCGGGCTAACGACGTACCGGCACATGGTGTGCCAAGTTCATCGTGCCCCATTTCCGTGTAGTTCCGAGTGGGATCTGGTGTGCTGGGGGCTAACGGGCCTTGTCCATGAAGCGGTCGATGTCGACGATGACGCGGGTGACCTTGCCCGCGGCGACCAGGCCGCGCTCGTCGTGGACGGAAACGGCGAACGTGAGCCGACGCCCTTCGATGTCCTTGAGCGTGGCCTCGGCGCGCACCTTGTGGCCGACCGCGGTCGGGGCGAGGTGGTCGAGTTGGACGCGCATGCCGACCGACGTCGTTCCCGGACTGAGGCGCCCATCGAGGGCCTTCACCGACGCCTCCTCGACCAGCGCGACCACGCGGGGCGTGCCGAGAACGGCGACGCTTCCGGAGCCGAGCGCGATGGCGGTGTCGTCATCGGTGACGGCCAGCCTCACCTCTGCGGCCAGGCCTAGTTCTGGGGGCACCGGGATACGATACGCAGCCTCCGAATTGCCTGCGAACCCGGGTCCACCAGTGAAGGGGAGCTTGTGCTCGAAGAATCCGTCATACAGCGCGTTCTCGGTGCCGCCCTGCGCACCGGCGGGGAGTTCGCGGAGATCTTCGTCGAGGACAAACGGTCGTCGTCCGCTCGGCTCGACGACGGCAAGATCGAGGAGCTGAGCTCCGGACGGGACCGAGGGGCGGGCATTCGAGTGGTCGTCGGCGAGACCACCGGCTTTGCACACACCGCCGACCTGTCGGAGAACGGCCTCCGCACGGCCGCCGAGGCCGCCGCCGCCGCTGCTCGCGGCAATCCTGGTGGCGAGCGCATCGTCAACCTCACCAAGGTGAACGCGCCGCGACCGAACGACGTCGCGATCCAACCCGACTCGATCGAGAAGGCCGTGAAGGTCGGCCTGCTCAACCGAGCCGATGGCGCGGCGCGCGGCGAGGGCGGCGCCATCAAGCAGGTCACGGCTCGGCTGGCCGACAGCCGCCGGCGCATCCTGGTGGCCAACAGCGACGGTCTGCTGGCCGACGACGATCAGGTCAAGACGCTGTTCGCCGTGCAGTGCGTCGCCGCCGGCGACACCGGCATGCAGACCGGCTACGAGTCGATCGGCCACACCATCGGTTGGGAGCTGTTCGACCGCGTCGACGTCGAGGAGCACGCCCGCAAGGTCGCTCGGCAGGCGCTCACCAAGCTCAACGCTCGGCCGGCCCCCTCGGGCACCATGCCGGTGGTCATCGGCTCGGGCGGTGGGGGCGTGCTGTTCCACGAGGCCTGCGGCCACGGGCTCGAGGCGGATCTCGTCGGCAAGGGTGCCTCGGTCTTTCGAGGACGCAAGGGCCAGCAGGTGGCGTCCCCGCTCGTCACGCTCGTCGACGACGGCACCATGGGCGAGGAATGGGGCTGCTTCGCCATCGACGACGAAGGCACACCCGCGCAGCGCAACGTGCTCATCGAAGACGGCATCCTCAGCGACTACATGTACGACTTCCTGCGCTCGCGCAAGGAAGGCCGGCAGCGCTCGGGCAACGGACGCCGCCAGAGCTACCAGCACCTTCCGATGGTGCGCATGACCAACACGTTCCTCATGGGTGGCGACGACGACCCGGCCGACATCGTCGCCGGCACCGAGCGCGGTGTGTTCGTGAAGGCGCTCGGTGGCGGGCAGGTCAACACCGCGACGGGTGACTTCGTGTTCGGCATGACCGAGGCGTACCTGATCGAGAACGGCGAGATCACCGACCCGTTGCGTGAAGGCAACCTCATCGGCAACGGTCCCGAGGTGCTCACGATGATCGAGGCCATCGGCAACGACTTCGCGATGGGCCCTCCCGGCATGTGCGGCAAGGACGGCCAAGGCGTCCCTGTCGGCGACGGCGTCCCGACGCTGCGTGTGAAGGCGCTGACCATCGGCGGCACCGCCGCATGACCAGCGAGGTCGAAGACCTCTTGGCGATCGCTGATCGCATCGTCGGTTGGGCCAAGGACGGCGAGCAGCTCGAAGCGGTCGTGGTGCGATCGACCGACACGGAGATCCGCGCGTACGAGGGCGACGTCGAGCAGCTGTCGTCAGCGCAGACCCAAGGCGTCGGCATCCGCGTCGTGCGCGATCAGCGGGTGGGCTTCGCGTACGCCGGCTCGCTCGACCACGACGTTCTGGGCGAGACGCTCGCAGAAGCGCGCGACAACGCAGGATTCGGAACTCCCGACGAGTTCGTCGGTTTGGCCGAGCCTGACGGGGTGGCGGTCGCCGACCTCGATCTGTTCAGCGAGTCGCTTGCCGACTTCCCGACGGACAAGAAGGTCGAGCTGGCCATCGCGCTCGAGCGGGCAGCACGCTCCGCCGACCCGCGCATCTCCGGTGTCGAATCGGCGGACTACGTGGACTCGGTCGCCGAAGGCGCGGTCGTCACCACCACCGGCATCCGCACGGCCGCTCGCGAGACGGCGGCGTACATCATGGCGTCGGTCCTCGCGGCCGACGGCGACGAGACGCAGACCGGATTCGGCTTCTCGGTCGGCCGCGACCCGAGCAGTCTCGACATCGACAAAGCCGCCGCCGACGCCGCGAGGCGCGCCACCCGCATGCTCGGCGCGACGAAGCCCGCGAGCCAGCGCGTCACCGTCGTGTTCGACCCATGGGTCACGGCCCAGTTGCTCGGCATCATCGGCGGCACGCTCTCGGGTGAAGCCGTCCTGAAGGGTCGCTCGCCGTTCGCCGACCGGCTCGGCGACGAGATCGGCAGCGGATTGCTCACCCTCGTCGACGATCCCACGAACCCGGAGGCGTTCACGGCGACGCAGACCGATGGCGAAGGGCTCGCGACGCGGCGCAACCCGCTGATCGAGGGCGGTGTGCTGAAAGGCTTCCTGCACAACTCGTACACCGCTCGCCGGATGGGCACGGTGTCGACCGGCTCGGCGGTACGGGGGTTCAAGACCACGCCGAGCGCAGGCGCGCGGGCGGTGTCGCTGATTCCCGGGACGAAGTCGCAGGCGGAGCTGCTGGCCGACGTCGGCGACGGCATCCTCATCGAGTCGGTGTCGGGATTGCACTCGGGCGTGAACCCGGTATCCGGCGACTTCTCCACCGGTGCGCAGGGCCTGCACATCGTCGGCGGCGAGCCAGGGTCTCCGCTGCGTGAATTCACGATTGCCTCGACCTTGCAGCGCATCCTCCACGACGTGCTCGCCGTAGGGGGTGACATCGAATGGCTGCCGATGTCCGCCGCCGGTGTGTCGCTGGTCATCGGCGACGTGACTGTCTCCGGCTCCTAGCGAACGACTAGAAACCCGGCGTGCCGATTCTGCACGCCATCGTGCTGGGCGTCGTCCAAGGGCTGTCCGAGTTCCTGCCGATCTCGTCGAGCGGCCATCTCCTGCTCGCGCCCTGGGTGTTCGGTTGGCACGACTTCGTCGGAAATGCCGACCTGGAGAAGACCTTCGACGTCGCACTGCACCTGGGGACGCTGATCGGTGCCATCGCGTACTTCCGGGCCGACATCATCACGTTGGTGCGAGCCGCGTTCCTCCCGAGCCGCACGCCGGCGATGGTCACCAGTGGGACGTTGGCCGCGGACCATCCCACGCCGGAAGCGGAACGCCGCCTCGCGTGGCTGCTGCTTCTGTCTTGCATCCCTGGAGGGCTGACCGGGGCGCTGCTCGAGACCCCGATCGAAGAGCACCTCGGACAGATCTGGCTGATCGCGATCATGCTCATCGTGTTCGGGCTCATCCTCTACTGGGCCGATCAGCTGGCGGGTGACCGGGGCATCACCGACTTCCGGCTGCGGGATGCGCTGCTGATGGGCAGCGGACAAGCGCTGGCGTTGTCGCCCGGCGTGTCGCGTTCGGGCGTCACGATCAGCGTGGGGCGCAAGCTCGGCTTCGACCGGGACGCCGCGGCGCGCCTTTCGTTCCTCATGGGGATTCCGATCATCGGCGGCGCGGTCGTGCTCAAGCTCGGCAAGCAGTTCGCGCGCGGGTTCCCGCACGGGTTCGCCGCACCGTTTGCGTGGGGCATCGTGGCGTCGGGGATCAGCGGTTACCTCGCGGTCTGGGCGCTGCTGCGGCTCATCCGCACTCGCGGGTTCACGCCGTTCGTGATCTACCGCGTCGTGGCCGGCGTCGCCGTCCTGGTCGTGTACGCCACCGGCATCAGGTAGCGCGGTCCGCCGCAGACCCTGGAACGGATCGATCAGGGAGCTCGCAGTGCGGGCACGACCGTGCCCGCCACGATCGCGAACGCCACGCGTTCAACATCGGTCCCGGGCACGGCCACGGTCACTCGTTGGTCGTCGACCGCCACGACGACCGCGTCACGCGCGACGGTGAACGCCGGGGCCTGGGCGGTGCTCGCGTTCGCGACGTCGAACCCCGCGATGAGGTCGACGTGATCGCCGACGGACAGCGTGACCACCGCGGGGCCGACAGGCACGGCGACAGCTCGCCAACCGGCAGGGATGAGTGCGGCGACGCCGCTGAGCCCGGTAGGCGCGAGCCGCGATGCGAGCACCGCCTCTCCGGGCTCGATCGTGTCGACCACCGTTCGGCCGACGGGCGACGTGTCCACGGCGCCGTTCGGAACGACGGCGGCCGGCCACGACTCGGTCGTGACCGCGTTCGCGTCGACCACCTCACCCGAAGCGATGCGGTGACGCGCCACCACCACCGTGCGCTCCTGACCCCAGCGACGGCGCGCGTCGATCGCCACCGCCGCCGATCGTTGGATCACGGACGTCGCGACGAGTGCGACGACGACGACCGCGGCGAGCCGTACGAGCGGATGATGTCGGACCCGTCTCGGCAGCAGACGGCGGCGGGCAATGACACGGCGACGGATGCGCATGCGCGTTCCTCCTCGAAAGCGTGACCGAGGGGGAAGCTCGCGGGCGCGAGGCTAGGGGAGCGTCGACGCAGATGGGGAGACCGTGATTACGCGGTCTTGGCGTCGGGCGAGCTCTTCGTCGCCGAACTGCTGTCGGACTTCTTCTCCGACGGCTTGCTGTCGGACTTCGAGTCGGACTTGGAGTCGGACTTCTCCGACTTCTCCGAGGACGCCGTGTCGGACTTCGCGTCGGACGACTTCGAGTCGGACTTCGAGGCGCTGCTCTTCGATCGGCTGTCGGTCTTGTAGAAGCCCGAGCCCTTGAACGTGATGCCGATGTTGCCGAACACCTTGCGCAACGTGCCACCGCAGGCCGGACACTCCGTCAGCGGATCATCGGTGAAGGCCTGGACGACTTCGAGGTGTTCACCGCAGTCCTTGCAGCGGTACTCGTAGGTGGGCATTCGTGGCTCCGGCCGGTTAGCAGTCGACTGGTTCGAGTGCTACAGGTTACCCGGAAGGTGCCATACGTACAGTGTCCAGCGTGGTGGCAGCGACGCTCGTGGTCGTCGGTGCCTACGTGCTCGGTGGCTTCCCGACGGCGGCGCTCGTGGGACGCCGGTCGGGGTTCGATCCCGCGGGCGCAGGGTCGGGCAACCCGGGCGCGTCCAACTCGTTTCGCCTCGGCGGGACGCGTGCGGGGGTGCTGGTGCTCATCGGCGACGTCGGCAAGGGGGCCCTCGCCGCGGGTGCCGGCCTGGCCGTGGGCGGACGGGGGTTGGGCGTCGCCGCGGGGGCGGCCGCCGTCGTCGGCCACGTCGCGCCGATCGGCCGGCGGTTT
>JBEEFX010000031.1:0-5623 GCA_041166365.1 Acidimicrobiaceae bacterium | reverse complement strand
AGGCGCCGTTGTTCGACGTGTCGCAGGTGTTACCGGTGAACACGTTCCCCGAGCCCGAGCCGTCGTAGAAGATGTCGAAGGGCTGATTTCCGTGAAGGGAGTTGTCCTTGATGGTGTTGTTCTGGGGCGTCGATCCGCCGAACGCGCTCGAGTCGATGATGACGACTCCACCCTCGGGGAACTGGCTTCCGGGCTGCTCGATGTTGTTGTTGATCGTGTTGTCCCGAACGGTCACGAGATCGGCGCCAAAGATCCCGACACCCAGGCCTCCGTTCGGCGGTGCCTCGTCGCTCGCCTCACAGAACTTGTTGTTGAAGCTGATCGAGTTGCTTCGGACGATCACGTTGCCGCCTCGAGCCATTGCGCCCGTATCGAGCGCGAGCAGGCCGATGCAGTTGCCCTTCAGCGTGTTGCCGGCAATGGTGCCGCCGCGGGAGTCGCGGAACAGGATCCCCTCGGCATTGTTGCCGGTCGAGGTGTTGCCCAACACCGTGACGTTGGCCTCCGGTGACTCACCGATGTACAGGCCGGCCTCACCGTTGTCGTGGGCATAGTTGTCGCGGTACGTGATGAAGCTCGACCGGAGAGTGAACGCCCCATAGCTGGCATTCTGTCCGAACTCGTCGTTGCGCACGACGAAGGCCATCGTGCCGTAAGCGAAGATGCCCTCACCGGGGAACTGTCGGATCGCGAAGCCGGAGATCTGCACGTCGCGCGCGGGCTGCTTCACGGAGAAGTCGTTCCGCAGCTGGCCGACCACACAGATGCCCGGGTAGATGGCGCCGGACGGCGCCGGCGCGGAAGATCCACGCAAGCGAGCTCCACTCGTCGTCGACCCGCTCTGCACGCAGAGGTTGTTGGTGGGCGTGTCCGCGGGGAGTAAGACGCTGTTGTGACCCACGAGCTTGATGTTGTTCTTCTGGATGAACAGGTTCTCGTGGTACACGCCCTGCTCGACGTTGATCGTGCTGCCGGCCGGCGCGGCGTTGATCGCCGCCTGGATTGATTCGCCGTTGTGCACGGTGAATGTCGCAGCCTGGGCCGCGAGCGGATTCGCGACCATCACTCCACCTACCAACGCGCACAACAACAGCAGTCTTCGTACTCGCCTCATGACACTCCCTCTCGCCGTGTGGACAGTTCTCGCCCACCGGCAGACTAGCAACGCCCTGCCTCACGGACCGGCGACGCCCGACCTGATCCGGCCCACGACCTCGGCGACCCGAGCGACGGCCTCGCGATGGATACCCGATCCGAACGAGATGCGCCGAACACCGAGTTCGGCCAAGCGGGCGAGGGACGGCCACCCGTCGCGCCAGTACACGTTGACCGTGCCGAGCGCGGCCACGAGCCCCGCGATGTGCTCCTCGTCGCGGACGAGGATCGGGAACACGCAGTCCGCGCCTGCCTCGACGTACGCCCTCCCCCGTTCCAAAGCGGACTCGAGCGTCGGCTCCACCTGGCGCACGTACACGTCGACTCGGGCGTTCATCACGACGTCGACCCCAGCGGCGCGTCCCGCCGCCTTCACTCCGGCGATACGCCGCGCTTGGGCATCGATGGCGACGAGCGGCGCGTGGCTTCGGTGGTCCGTGTCCTCGAGGTTCAGGCCCACCGCGCCAGCCGCGAGCAGGCGGTCGACGAGATCAGCAGCCGGCAATCCGTAGCCACCTTCGACGTCGGCCGTGACCGGGACGTTCACGGCCGAGGCGATGCGCTCCACCGCGGCGAACATCGCATCGGCAGGCATCGCCTCGCCGTCCGGATAGCCCAGCATCGCCGCGATTCCCCCGCTGGTCGTGGCGACTGCGGGGAAGCCGGCGGCTTCGACCGCCCGCGCGCTCGGCACGTCCCAAGCATTTGGGAGTACAAGCGGCAACTCGGCGTGATGCAAAGCCCGCAACGTGTCCGCCTGCGTGGCCAGCTCGTGTGATTGAAATGCCATTGTGACGTCCTATCTATTGTCGAGCGATGGGCCAAGCCGTTTCACCGTCGATCGACAACCTCGAGCGGACATGGCGCTCGATCGATGGGCTGTGTTCTGACCTGTCCGCCGACGAATGGGCCACACCGACCGGATGTCCCGGGTGGACGGTGCAGGACAACCTCGCGCATCTCGTGGACTACGAGGCCCGCGCTTTGGGCCGACCGGCGCCCGAGCACACGCCGTCCGACGTGTCGCACACGAAGAACTCGATGGGCGAGAGCAACGAGATCGGCGTCGACCATCGACGCAGCCGGTCCGGAAGCGAGGTGCTCGACGAGTTCCGCGAGGTGACCGCTGCCCGCCTCGCGCAACTACAAGCGCTGACCGTGGAGGATCTGGCACGCGAGATCATCACGCCTGCGGGACCGGGCACGCTCGCCGACATGTTGCGGCTGCGCGTGATGGACACGTGGGCGCACGAACAGGACATGCGCCGCGCCCTCGGTCGCCCGGGCAACGTCGAAGGCCCGGCGGCCGAGGAAGCCGTCGCGTTCTTCGCCGGCTTCCTTCCGATCATCGTCGGCAAACGCGCGGCGGCGCCGGAGGGCGCGAGCGTCGCCATCATCGTCGGCGATTGCCACCGCGCGGTGATCGAAGTCGTCGACGGTCGCGCCAGGGTCGCAGACCGCGGACCCGCCGACGAAACCGTCACGTTGAGGATCGCGCCGGCAACGTTCGCCGCGCTCGTCGGCGGTCGGTCGGACGTACCCGACGATGTGGCGATCACCGGCGACGAAGCCCTCGGCAGGGCAATCGTCGATCAGTTGGCGTTCCTGCCTTAGGCGGATTGCACCATTCGCAGGTCGGGCCTCGGCGGTGTCGGCGCGACTTGGTGCAGATGCACGCGGTCGCGACCGGCGCGCTTGGCTTCGTAGAGCGCGCTGTCCGCTTCGCCGAAGGTCTGGGCGAGCGAGTGGTCCGCTTGATGCACGGCGATGCCGATGCTGAGCGTCGTGGTCGGGTTCAGCAGGCGCCAGCCGTGCAGCACTTGCTCGGCCACGTCGATCGGTGCGTGTGTGTCGGCGCGCTGGATGATGACCAACTCGTCGCCGCCGTAGCGGAAGACCTCGGCGTTGTCGTGGAGCGCGCCCCGAAGGAATTGGCCGAGATGAGTCAACAACCGGTCGCCTTCGGCGTGACCGAACGTGTCGTTGACGACCTTGAAGCGGTCGAGGTCGATCAGCAGCAACGCGTCGCCGTGGCGCAGCGACTCGAGCAGCTGGTCGCCCTTGCGACGATTGCCGAGACCGGTGAGCTCGTCCGTCACCATTGCCGCGGCCAGCGCGGCGGTGGCACGTTCCTGCGCGTCGTGGGCCTGACGCATCTTCTCCACGGTCGCGGCCATGACCTCACCGAGGATCACGCACACCGGGATGACGACCCCAACGGATCGGATGAAGTCTTCGTTCGACACTTTCGCGGTGAGGATGGGCAGCAGGTAGACCACGCAGGCGGGAACGGCGAGCCGAATCGAGGTGCTCGGCGGATGCCACATGCCGACCCACGCGAAGACGACGACGAAGTACACGCCGTACACCGCCGCGGGGGTGCCTCCGTACGCGTCCGAGATGCACACGAGGCCGAGGCCGACCGGAACGAGCACCAGGGTGGTTCGCGGCGACCACCGCGACCACGGCGCGAACCAAGCGAGCAGACCCGCGAGAACGGCGACCGCGTTGATGGCGGACACCAAGGGGCGGTTGTAACTGGTGGGTCCGGGGAGGCTGACGTTGATCAGGCCGACGGTTCCGGCGAGGACGAACAGCGCGCCCGCCTGCCCGCCGGCCGACCGAAAGCGCACACGAGCGGCCCCAACCATTGCCAGTTCTGTCGGCGCATCTGGGCCGCGGGTGAAGGGCCATCAGGGCCATTTCTGGGTGGTTCGGCCGGGCTAGTGCGTGGACCTCGTGCAACTCCGGCCCGAACGCTCACTGGCTGACGGTCACCTCATCGCCGACGCGCACCGCGCCCGCGGTCACCACCGATGCGTACGCGCCGACACAGGCCCAATGACCCAGCCCGTTGATCTCGACGCGGTTGTGATCCGTCGCGGCCCTCAGGACGGCGCGGTCGTCCGGTAGATCGCCCTGCGCGAGCGTGGTCATCACGCACCGCATCGTCGGCATCATCACGCTCAGGCTCGCTTCTTGCCCGAAGCGCAACGTCGCGCCGACCCATCCGTTCTCGAGGAAGCCGCCGGCCGGTGTGTCGATGACGAAGTTGGGCCTGAACCGTTGCGGGACGAACTGACTCCCCGGCTGGAGCCGGGCCAGCTCGGCGAGGCTCGACGAGGTCACGACATGCATCGGCGCGAGATCGAAGAAGCTCCCGGGTGCCGCCGCGAGCCCGAGGGCCAGATCGCTGACGGCCTCTCCCTCGTCCGACCGCACGCGCGTGCTGTCGATGAACTCGCCGGGAGCCATTCCCTCGATGTCGGGCCACGTCTCCTCGAAGGTGGAGCCCTGCGGCGCGGTGTCGGCCAACGTCACCTCCCGACCGACGAAGCGGGACAGGATGTCGTGCACGTCGTGGTCCTCACTCGTCGTCACCGACCCGTCGGGCAGCGTGATGCGCACGGGAGGCGGCTTCCCGTCGGCGACCGGATCCTCGAAGAGCTCGGCCTGACAGCTCAGGAGCGCCCGCCACTTCCTCGGGTTCTTGGCGCTCGCCACCTTGCCGTCCGACCGATCGATCACGGCGTACGCGCGATCGCCCGCCAATCCCGATGGCGTGACGAGAGCGCTCTGCGCGCGCTCCCCCAACATCGACTTCACCGGGAACCGCCAGATCTCGCTGATCTCCATGGACAGAGCTTGTCAGCGCGCGCTCACTCGGGCACCATGACGCACGCCTCAACATCTCACGGTGAGTGGCCGATACAGGGCTAGAGGCAGCGGGCACGGTAGAAGGGACGACGTGGTTGTAGCTGGGATCGTGATGATCGGCGTCGCCGTCGCGGCGCTGGCGCGCGCCTACATCTACGCCCCCCGCAAGATCGTCGCTCGCCCCGTCGAGGCAACGCCGGTTCCGTCGAGCGTCATCGCGGGCCCGGACGAGCCGGTCGTCCACTCGCGTCGGCCCTGGGTCCTGCGCGGCATCGACGCCGACGAGGCCAAGAGCTGGATCGACCGGGGCTTCGACGCCGACCATGCCTATCTGTTGCGTTCGATGGACGTCGACCCCCGCACGGCGTCACGGCTGCGCAAGGCGGGCCTCGAGGACTCTGCGCTGGTGTCGTTGGTGGAAGAGGCCTCGTTCCGGCACCAGACCGGGCACGACGACCTTGTTGCCCTCGCCGAACGCGCCCCGCACCTCGCGCCGCAGGCCATGGCGTGGATGTCCTTGGGCGTCGACGCCGATCGTGCACTGGCGTACGTCGCCGAAGGATTCACGACGGCCGCATCTGATCGGTGGCGGGGCGCCGGCTGGGACATGGACGACGCCCTGCCGTGGTTCGCCGCGAAGTTCGAGCCCGCGAGCGCGAAGGCGTGGCGGATCAACGGATTCGATCCGGACGAAGCCGGGGCATGGAAAAGCGAGCACTTCGGGGTGAAGCAGGCGATGGAGTGGCGGCAGTGGGGTGACACGCCCGCGCAGGCCCGGGTCGTCGAGCGGCGATTCAGCGAGGCCAACGTG
>JBEEFX010000030.1:0-6254 GCA_041166365.1 Acidimicrobiaceae bacterium | reverse complement strand
CGCGCAGATCCTCGGCGGAGGGATAGCGCGCCTGCGGGTTCTTCGACAGCAGCTTGAGGATCACCGCTTCGAGATCGCTGGGCACGTTCGTGTTCAGGTGGCGGGGCGGCGCCGGCTGCTCTTGCACGTGCTTGTACGCGATCGCCACCGGGCTCTCGCCGCTGAACGGTGGCCGGCCCGTGACCATCTCATAGAGCACGACGCCGAGCGAGTACAGATCGCTGCGCGGGTCGAGCGGCAGACCTTGCGCCTGCTCCGGGGCGAAGTACGTGGCCGTGCCCATGACCGAGCCCGCCTGCGTGAGGTTGGACTCCGGGTCCGCGCCGAGGGCGCGAGCGATGCCGAAGTCCGCCACCTTGACCTGCCCGCTGGGCGAGATCAGCACGTTGCCGGGCTTCACATCACGGTGGACGACACCGTTGCGGTGGGCGAAGCCGAGCGCCGCCGCGATGTCGGACGCGACCTCCGCGGCGCGCTGCGGGTGCAAGGGACCTTCCGTCCGCAGGATGTCGGCGAGGCTGCGGCCCTCGATGTACTCCATGACGATGAAGTACGTGCCTTGCTCCTGCCCCCAGTCGTAGACCGAGACGATGTTGGGGTGGTTCAGGTTGGCGGCGCTCTGGGCCTCCCGGCGGAAGCGCTCGACGAAGCTGGGGTCGGTGGCGAACTCGGGGAACAGCACCTTGACGGCCACCGGGCGGTCCAGCAGTTGGTCGCGCGCGAGGAAGACGTCCGCCATACCGCCGCGCGCGATGCGGCGATGCAACTCATAGCGACCGTTGAACACCGTTTCCTGCGACATGGGCGTGTCGAAGCGTACGACGCGCCCGGCGCCGCAGGGGTTACCCCCATTCGGGAGGCCGGTCAGCCGCCCGCTTGGATCGTCAGCACCTTCTCGACCAGCTGCTTGGCGATCGGCGCGGCGATCCGGCCGCCGGTGCCTTCGCTGACGCCCGGCTCCGCCTCGACCAGCACCGCGACCGCGACGGTCGAGGGCAGTCCGGGAGGCCCGGCGAAGCAGATGAACCACGCGTTGGACGTCGGCGGATCCGACCCCAGCTGAGCCGTGCCGGTCTTGCCGCCGACCTCGACGCCGTTGATGCGGGCCGCGGTGCCGGTTCCCGACTGCACCACGCCGATCATCGCCTGGCGCATGGTCGCGGCCGTCTGCGGGGTGATCGCCTGGAGCCACTGCGACGGGTTGAACGTCTTGATCAGCTTGCCGTTGTCGTCGTGGATCTCCTTCATCACGTGCGGCGTCATGATGATCCCGTTGTTGGCGACCGCGGACGCCACGAGCGCCATCTGGAGCGGTGACGCCGCGGTGTCGAACTGGCCGATCGATGCCTGACCGAGGAACGCCTTCGACCGCTGGGTGTCGGGGAAGACCGACGTCGCCGCCGCGGGCAGGTCGATCGGCGGCTTCGTGTTGAACCCGAAGCGCTTGACCCCAGCCTGCATGTTGTCCTGGCCGATGACCTCTGCGCCCATGGTCGCGAACGCGGAGTTGCACGACACGCGGAGGATGTCGAAGAGCGCGCCGCCGCACGACTCGCCGCCGAAGTTCTGGATCGGGTTGCCGTCGGGCGGCTTGTACTCGGTCTCCACCGGGAACACGGGCTGATCCGGCGTGACCGCACCGGTCTCGACGCCGATCGAGCCGGTGACGACCTTGAAGGTGGAACCCGGGAAGAACCGTTCCTGCCACGTGCGGCCGCGCAGCGGACGGTCACCGTTCGCCTCGAGCAGCGTCCTCACGTTCTGCGCGTCGGTGGGGTTGTGACTGGCGAGCGGGTTCGGGTCGTACGACGGGAAGCTCCACATCCCGAGGATCGATCCGTCGCGGGGATCGAGTACGACGATCGATCCCTTCTGCTCGCCGAGCGCGTCGCGCGCGAGTTGCTGCACGTCCTTGCGCAGCGTCAGTGTCACATCGCCGGTGTGCTGCCGGTCGACGAACAGGTCGCGCAACGTCTCGTACTCCTGCGACACGGTCGCGCCGCTGAGCTGATCGTTGTACGTCGACTCGACTCCGGTCGCGCCGAAGTTGAAGTTGAAGTAGCCGGTGATGTGGCCGAAGAGATCGCCTTCGGGATACGTCCGCTGGAAGGCGAACTGATCGCCCGGTGCCGACGGAACCGTCTTCGCCAACACCGGGCCGTCGGCGGCGATGATCTGCCCGCGCGGCCGGTTGAAGTCGCGCACGATCTTGCGGGTGTTGTTCGGATGCTCGTTGAGCGCTTGCGCGTGAAAGACCTGCACCCAATTCACCATCGCGAAGAGCCCGAGATAGCACGCGAGGAGCCCGGCTCCGAGGCGGCGAAGCTGCTTGTTCACGCCGCCATCGCTCTTTCCTGCACCTCACCGGCGCGTCGAGCGGTGTCGTCGGAGATGCGAGCCAGCAACGCGAGCAGCACGTAGTTCGCCACGAGCGACGATCCGCCGTAGGAGACGAATGGAAGCGCGACACCCGTCAACGGAAGCAAGCGCGTGACGCCCGCCATGATGATGAACGACTGCACGCCGAGCAGGATCGTGATGCCGGTGGCGAGCAGCTTCTCGAACGGTGCGTCGGCGCGCACGGCGATGCGTAGGCCGCAGCCGACGAGCAGCACGTAACAGAAGATGACGGCGGCCGAGCCGAGCAGACCGAGCTCCTCGCCGATCGCCGCGAAGATGAAGTCGGTCGACGCCACGGGGATCTGGTTCGGGTTGCCGAGCCCGAGCCCGGTGCCGGCCACGCCGCCCCACGCCATCGCGAACCAGCTCTGGATGACTTGAAAGCCCGAGGTGCTGGCGTGCTGCCAGGGGTCGAGCCAGTCCTGCACGCGGTCGTGAACGTGGCCGAAGCCCTTGTACGCCAGCAACGAGCCGCCTACGAAGAGCAAGCCGCCGACGCCCACGTACGCCGTGCGTTCCGTCGCGATCCAGGTCATCAGCATGAACAGCGCGAAGAACAGGAGCGAGGAGCCGAGGTCCTTCTCCGCCGTCATGATCACGACGGAGAAGCCCCACGCGAGCAGCACCGGCCCGAGGTGCTTGGGGTCGGGCAGCAGCGGACGGAAGCGCGGGAATGTCGCCATGCCGAGCAGCTCGCGCTTCTCCACGAGATACGACGCGAAGAAGATGGCGAGCACCACCTTGGCGAACTCGCCCGGCTGGAAGCTGATCGGCCCGAGGTAGGCCCAGATGCGCGCACCGTTGATCTCGCGCCCGATCCCGGGCATGAGTGGGGCCATGAGCAGCGCGAGGCCGATGAGCAGGAACGTGTAGCGGTAGCGCTGCAGGTCGCGCACCCGCGTCACGAACAGCAGCGTGAGGATGAACGCCCCGATGCCGATCACGGTCCAACCGGCTTGCGCGGCCGCGAGCCCTTGGGGATGGTTGCTGGTCTCGTCGAGCCGGGCGATGAACACGTAGCCGATGCCGTTGAGCAGCGCGGCGATCGGCAACAGCAGCCCGTCCGCCCCCGGGGCGTAACGGCGGGTGGCGATGTGCGCGGCCACGAACAGTCCAAGCACCACGCCGAGGAACGGGCCGATGTTGGCGGGGATCGACGACGTCCGCCCGAGTGTGGCCAACGTGTACGCGCCGGCGATGATCACCGAGCCGAGCACGATGAGGCCCAGCTCCGTGCGCCGGCGCATGATGGCGATCATCCGGTGGTCGGTGGGGGAAGCGTGGTGGTGGTGGTGGTCGTCGTCGAGGTGGTCGTCGTCGTCGTGAGGGCGTCGCGCACGTAGTCACGGGCGGCTTGCAGCGAGCTCTCCTCTTGGCCCTTCGTGACGCGGTCGATCTGCGCCGGTGGTACCTGCGTGCGGTTCAGGCCGGTCTGCTCCTCGACGGTCGGCTTGAACCACAGCACGCCGCCCGGCTTGCCCTTGTAGATCACCACCGACTCGCCCTGGAGCCCGACGTAGTAGGTGTTGCGCGCGTAGTAACCGACGGCGGCGGCGGCGCCGATCAGGATCACCACGAACAGCACGAGGAACAGGACGAGGCGCCAGGTGAGCAGCCGCGGCTTTGGCGCCTTCACCTTCGGTTCGGGCTTGGCTTCCACCGCCGCCTTCGACGACGACAACGCGTGCCCTTCGACGGTACCGCCGTCGATCGCTCGCGCCGCTGTTGCAGCTTGGTCGTCGTCATCGACGACGTCGACCACGACCACGGTGATGTTGTCGCGCCCGCCACCTTCGTTGGCGAGCCGTACGAGCTCACGGCTGGTTTCGGTCGGGTCTTCGATGCGTCGCAACGTCGATGCGATGCGGTTGTCGTCGACGAACTCGTAGAGACCATCGCTGCACAGCAGGTAGCGGTCCCCGGCGAAGGCGTTGACTTGGTCGCCGTCGATCACGACATCGGGATCGATGCCCAGCGCGCGCGTGACGATGTTGCGCTGCGGATGGGTGTGTGCCTCTTCCGGCGACAGCTCACCAGCGCGCACGGCTTCCTGCACCAGGCTGTGGTCCTCGGAGATCTGGGTGAGCTCGCCGTCGCGCAGGAGGTAGAGGCGGGAGTCGCCGACGTTGATCCATGCGATCGACGTGCTGTCCCCGACCGGCGCGATCGCGACGAGGGTGGTTCCCATGCCGCGGAGCTCCGGATCGCCGGCCGCCCGCTCGAGCACCGCGTCGTTCGCGTCGCGCGCCGCTTCGAGCAGCCCGTCCGGGGTCAGGTCGACGAACGAGTCGTCCAGCGTGCGCAGCGCGGTGTCGCTGGCCACCTCGCCGCCCTGATGTCCGCCCATGCCGTCCGCCACCGCGAGCAAGCGGTCAGAGGTGAAGAGCGCGTCCTCGTTGTTGGTGCGCACGCGGCCCACGTCGGTCGCCTCGCCCCACCGCAGCACGATCACCGTCAGCGCACCTCGAGGACCGTGTTGCCGACCTGCAGCCTGTCGCCCTTCTGCATCACCATCGGGCCGGCCACCTTCACGCGGTTCAGGTAGGTGCCGTTCGTCGAGCCGAGATCCTCGACGAAGAGCTGCCCGTCGCGCGTGAAGACGCGCGCGTGCAGCTGCGAGACATAGGTGTCGTCGACCGTGACCTGACAGCCCGCCGCTCGACCGACGGTGATCTCGTCGCCGAGCGGGTAGCGCCGCCCCGCCTGATCGGCCGGCTCGACCGCCACGAGCTCCGTGGGCGTGCCGCGGAACTTCCGGCCCTTCGAGGGCGCCGCCGGCGTGGCGACCGCGGGCGACGGCGCCCGCCCTCGCCGTGGACGCCGGCCACCGTCGACCTGAGCCGGGACCGAGACCTCCGCCCAAACGGCTCGCAGGACTCGCACGAGGAAGAGATAGACCAGCGCCAGCAGGCAGAGCTTGAGGATGTTGAGCAGCTGCTCACTCATTCAGCGCCACTCAGCTCGCCTCGAAGCGCATTCGGGTGTTGCCGAAGGCCAGTTCGTCGCCGTCGACCAGCTCCTGCTCCTTGACCCGGACGCCGTTGATCCGGCTCCCGTTGGTCGAGTCGAGGTCGACGACGACGTAGCCATTGCCCTTGGGGCGGATCTCGGCGTGATTGCGGCTCACGTTGGGGTCGGCGAGCACGATGTTCGACTCCGGCATCCGTCCCACGGTGATCACCTGTTCCCCGAGGGGGACGCGTTCACCCGTCGGAAGCACGAGGCTGCCCGCACCGCTGCCGCCGGTGCCCTCCCGCATCCGTCCTTCGATCTGGAATGCCCCGGTGTGCATGCGGTCGTCGACCACCATCTCGACCTCGACCGGGCCGAGGAACGTGTAGCCCTCGTCCCGGGCGTGCTCGCGGGCGGCGTCGCACAGCTCGCGGATCAGGGTGTCGTGGATCTCCGCGAAGCGCTCGTTGTCGTCGCCGCTGATCTGGACGCTGAAGTGGTTCGGGATGACCGTGCGGCCCCGGACGTCCACGGACCGGTTGTCGTCGATCTCGCGCACGAGCCGCCGGCCGATCTCGACAGGCCGCAGGCCGCTGCGAAAGGCGCGGGCGAACACGCCCTCCACCATTCGTTCGAGGCGTCGTTCGAATCCGGACAGACCCACGGGCCGACACCTTACGCGGACCGCTAACGTTGCCTCCCTTGTCACTCGGGCGAGTGGCGGAATTGGCAGACGCGCAGGATTCAGGTTCCTGTGTCCGAAAGGACGTGGGGGTTCAAGTCCCCCCTCGCCCACCACAACCAGGCACTTCGCGGAACCCCTGCCCCTTCTGGCGGGGGTTCTTCGCGTCCGTGCCGGGGCGCTCGGGCATCGACCGCGAGCTACCAGCGGGAGCGGGACT
>JBEEFX010000029.1:0-7347 GCA_041166365.1 Acidimicrobiaceae bacterium | reverse complement strand
GGTTGCCGCGGTCGCCCCGATCGGCCCGGCGGACCAGCAGCGACTGCTCGAGGCCGAGGGCCCCGACGAACGCCTGCGGCGGTTGGACATGCTGCTCACCGAGGAGAGCGACTACCTTGCCGCTCGGCTCCAGATGGGATAGCGAGGGATCCGTGCCGCAAGAGGAGAAGTCGATACCGCAGGTCCTGACCGAGCTGTGGGAGATGACGGTCTCGTACGCGAAGCAGGAGACGGTCGAACCGCTCAAAGGCCTCGGCCGTTTCGTCGCGTTCGGCGTCGGAGCCGCGTTGCTCGGTGGGGTCGGCATCATCCTGCTCACGCTCGCCGGACTACGTGGGCTACAGACCCACAACGGTGGGCACCTCGATGGCAACTTGAACTGGGTGCCCTACCTGGTCGCGCTGGTGCTGTTGGGCGCGCTGATCGCGCTGGCGGTCAGTCGAATCAAGGTGAAGAGGAGCAACGCATGAACGCCTTGCCGAAGGAGATCACGCGACGTGATCTCGAGACGAAGTTCCGCGAGCTCCAAGGCGAGGTTTCGTCCGCCGGCGACTCGGCGAAGTCCTACGCACTCGTCGTCGGGGCCGTGGCGGCCGTCGCCGTCGTGGGTGTCGCCTACTTCCTCGGTCGTCGTCGCGGCAAGAAGCGTTCGACGGTCGTCGAGGTCCGGCGTCTTTGATCGGTCGCCTCGTAGGGGCCCTGCGCGGGAAGGGTCTGCGCCAGGGGGTGCTCGGCGGCAACCGCCGCTGGCTGTCCATCTGGGCGGTCATCGTCACTGCACAGACGGTGCACAAGGTGATGAAGCCGAAGCCCGTCGTCGAGCGCTTCGAGCTGAAGCCCGGCGAGACCGTCGTGATCACCGACTTCGGGGAGCCCGCGGCCGACTCGTAGTCTGTCTCCGTGAAGGTCGTGCTCCGCAACCCGCGCCGAGAGCTCGAGGTCGCCGGACCGATCAGCGTCATCGCGTTGCTCAACCGTCTCGACCTCAATCGCGAATCGGTGCTCGTGATCCAAGGTGACGAACTGGTACCGGGTGACGCCATGCTCGACGACATGCAGACCATCGAGATCCGCCCGGTGATCTCCGGCGGCATGGCATGAAGTGCCGCGTGTGTCGCGGTCCGGCCGTCATCGACGTGCGCCGCCAGAACGCGAACTACTGCCGCGACCACTTCATGCGCATGTGCCGCGACCAGGTGGCCAAGGCCATCCACGAGTTCGACATGCTGCAGCCCGGGCAGCGCGTCCTCGTCGCGGTCAGCGGTGGCAAGGACTCCCTCGCTTGTTGGCATCTGCTCCGTGAGCTCGGCTACGACGCCGACGGGTTCGTCATCGGGCTCGGCATCGGTGCGTACTCAGACGAGTCCACGCGGTTTGCCCGTGACTTCGCTGCGGAGCGGGGCTGGAAGTTGCACGAGACCAGCCTCCGCTCAGACTTCGGCTTCGACGTGCCGACCGCGGCCAAGGCCACGACGCGCGTCCCTTGTAGCGCCTGCGGTCTTTCGAAGCGCCATCTCTTCGACGAGGCCGCCCGAGAGCACGGCTACGACGTGGTGGCCACCGGACACAACCTCGACGACGAAGCCGCCGTGCTCTTCGGCAACGTGTTGCGCTGGCAGACCGACTACCTCGGGCGGCAACTGCCGGTACTGCCGGAGCGAAACGGCTTCCCGCGAAAGGTGAAGCCGCTCGTGCGGCTCGGCGAACGCGAGATGGCGGCGTACTGCGTCCTGGCCGGCATCGACTACATCGTGGAGGAGTGTCCGATGGCGGCCGGCAACAAGCACCTCGGCTACAAGGAAGCACTCAACGCGATCGAGGCTCAGTCACCGGGGTCGAAGCACGACTTCTATTTCGGCTTCCTCAAGCGAGCGTCCGAACGGTTCCTGCCCGACGCCGAGGCCGAGCAGGACGACCTCGGGCCGTGCTCGAAGTGCGGGGCGCCGACCAGCGGCGACGTCTGTGCGTTCTGCAAGCTCGTCGACCGCTCCAGCGGACACGAACCGGTCGTGCTCCGGGAGCGTTGATGACCTCGAAGTTCGCGGCAGGCGACAAGGTGCTGCTGATCGACGGCAAGGAGCGGCGGTATCTCATCACCCTCACCGAGGGAGGTGAGTTCCATTCGCACACCGGCGTGATCACGCACGCGGAGCTCATCGGCTCCGACGAAGGCTCGACCTTCCGATCGTCGCGAGGGTCGCGCTTCACGGCCTTTCGGCCGACGCTGTCGGACTTCGTGTTGAAGATGCCGAGAGGCGCGCAAGTCATCTATCCGAAAGACCTCGGCCCGCTGCTTCTCCTCGCCGACATCCACCCTGGCGTGCGCGTGCTCGAGTCCGGCGTCGGCTCCGGGGCGCTGTCGATGGCGATGCTGCGGGCCGGAGCGGACATCGTCGGCTACGAGTTGCGCGAAGAGTTCGCGGACCGTGCCACGGCCAACGTCCGCAGCTTCCTGGGTGACGACTTCTCGGAGCGCTATCGAGTCGAGTTGCGCAACTGCTACGACGGGATCCAGGAGACCGACCTCGATCGGGTCGTGCTCGATCTGCCGGAGCCGTGGCAGGTGGTGAAGCACGCGGAGCGCGCGCTGCGCCCCGGCGGCATCTTCGTGTCGTACACCCCGACGATCCTGCAAGCCGTGCACCTCCGCGAGACGCTCGAGGGCAGCCGCTTCACGATGGCGGAGACGATCGAGGTCCTTCACCGGTCGTGGCACATCGAAGGGCAGTCGGTGCGGCCCGATCATCGGATGGTGGCGCACACAGGTTTTCTCACGGCTGCGCGTCTGCTCGCGGGGTAAGCACGGCCGAGCGTGGACACCCTTGATCTGATCGTCATCGCGTTGGCCATCGCCGCGGGCGTCGGCGGTTGGCGGCTCGGTTTCGTGGCGAGGGCGGCGTCGTGGATCGGAATGGGTCTCGGCATCTACATCGCGACGCGCTTCCTGCCTGCGCTCGGCAGCTCGGAGGAGGATCCGCAGAAGCTGTTGCTGTTCGGCATGGTTCTCCTGTTCTCCGGCGCGATCATCGGCCAGGTCGTCGGCTTGGTCATCGGCGCGCGCCTGCGAACGGTCATTCGTAGCCAGCCGATCGTGACGGCCGATCGCGTCGGCGGAGCGGCCGCCGGCACGATCGGTGTGCTCGTTGCCTTCTGGTTCCTGCTGCCAACGCTCTCCCAGACGCCCTCATGGCCGGCGGAGCAGACGCGCGACTCCCAGATCGCCGCGTTCATCCACGACCACTTTCCCGAAGCACCGGACACGACGCAGGCGCTGCGCCGTGTGCTCGGTCCTCGCGTGTTCGAGGGCTTCGGTCCCGCGCCGGCACTGGGCCCTCCGCCCGCCGAGAGCGGATTGTCCGAGGAGCAGGCGAACCAGATCGCGCGCTCGACGGTGAAGGTGGAGGCTCCCGCGTGCTCGCGCATCCAGGACGGCAGCGGTGCGGTCATCGGCGACGGCCTGATCGTGACGAACGCGCACGTCGTGGCCGGGAGCAAGCATCCGACGGTGTTCCGTCATCCGGATGGGAAAGAGCTCGACGCGACCGTGGTGGCGTTCGACCCGGATCGCGACGTCGCCATCCTGCGGGTGCCGGACATCGATCGGCCCGCACTACCGCTGGGCGGCGGCTCGTTCAGCGTCGGGGGAGTCGGCGCGGTGTTCGGGCACCCGTTCGGCGGTTCGCTCAAGCTGAACCCCTTCAAGGTCGGCGACGACACGAACGCCCGCGGCTTCGACATCTACGACCAGCACCGCACGACGCGTCACATCTTCGTGTTGAGCAGCGACCTCGCGCCGGGTGATTCCGGCGGGCCGTTGGTGGACCCGGCTGGCAACGTCGAGGGGGTCGCGTTCGCGATCGCTCCCGATCAGCCGGACGTGGCGTACGCCCTCACGCTCGACGAGGTGAAGCCAGTGCTCGACACCGCGGGCACCGAAGCAGTGAGCACCGGCCCCTGCATCGAGTGACCTTGCGTCTCGGGTCGAAGTCCTAGTCGACTTCGATGAAGATGCACTCGCCGGGGCATTCCTCGGCGGATTCGATGACGGCTTCTTCTTGACCGGCGGGGACGACGGCGAGACCTTCGGCACCTTGGGCGTTGCCCTTGGCGGTGGCGTAGATCGTGTCGCCCTCCTTCACGTACGCGAGGCCGTCGTCGAGAAGCGTGAACACGTCGGGAGCGATCTCTTCACAGAGGCCGTCGCCGGTGCAGAGATCCTGGTCGATCCAGACCTTCATGATGCTGTGGCTTCCTCTCTCGGAAAGTACGCCGCTTTGCTCGGGAACGTCGGCCGGCGCGTGACACTACTGCCGGGCCCGCAACCACTCTAACTCGGGGAGCCCGATAAACCCGGAATCGACCGGTGGAACTTCGGCACACTATGTGGGGAGCGCGCAGTTTCGGAGACCCACGATGTATCGTCCCCGCGGCCCCCAACTTCAGGAGGTGGTCCCCGTCAACGAGCCCGAGTACGAGCGGCGACTCGGCGCCTACGAGGCCGAGATGGCACAGCTCCGCGAGCAGTCGAAGGCGCTCGAGGAGGAAGTCATCTCGCTACGGCGCCGATTGCAGGATGCGCCCAAGCGGGTGCGCACCCTGGAGGAGCGTCTCCTCGAGACGAAGGGCCAGCTGGCGCAGGCGGTCTCTCAGAACGAGAAGCTCACGTACACGCTGCGGGAAGCGCGCGAGCACATCGCGGCGCTGCGCGAGGAAGTCGACAAGCTCACCCGCCCGCCGTCCGCGTACGGCACGCTCCTCGGTCGCAACGACGACGGCACGGTCGACGTCTACTCCGGCGGTCGCAAGATGCGGGTGTCGCTGCATCCCGAGCTCGAGGACGAAGAGCTCGCACGCGGCGCCGAGGTCGTCCTCAACGAGTCGCTCAACGTCGTGCTCGCACGTTCGGGTGAGCTGACGGGCGAGGTGGTCACCCTCAAGGAGCTCCTCGACGACGGCACCCGCGCGCTGATCGTCGGTCGCGCCGACGAGGAACGGGTCGCGGAGCTCGCCGACAGCCTCATCGGGGAGAAGATCCGATCGGGTGACACGTTGCTGATGGACGTGCGGTCCGGCCTCCTGTTGGAGAAGCTGCCTCGGCCCGAGGTCGAGGAGCTCGTGCTCGAAGAGGTGCCCGACATCTCGTACGACGACGTGGGCGGTCTCGACAGTCAGATCGAGCAGATCGCCGACGCGGTCGAGTTGCCGTTCGTGCACCACGAGCTGTTCAAGGAGTACAAGCTGCCGGCGCCCAAGGGCATCCTGCTGTACGGGCCTCCGGGTTGCGGCAAGACACTCATCGCCAAGGCGGTCGCGAACTCACTCGCGAAGAAGGTCGCGGAAGTCTCGGGCGACAAAGCGGCCCGGAGCTACTTCCTGAACATCAAGGGCCCCGAGCTGCTCAACAAGTACGTCGGCGAGACCGAGCGCCAGATCCGTCTGGTGTTCCAGCGGGCGCGTGAGAAGTCGGAGGAAGGCTGGCCGGTCATCGTCTTCTTCGACGAGATGGATTCGATGTTCCGTACGCGCGGCACCGGCATCAGCTCCGACATGGAATCGACCATCGTTCCGCAGCTGCTCGCGGAGATCGACGGTGTCGAGACGTTGAAGAACGTGATCGTCATCGGTGCGTCGAACCGCGAAGACCTCATCGATCCCGCCATCCTGCGACCCGGCCGCCTCGACGTGAAGATCAAGATCGAGCGGCCCGACGAGCGCGCGGCCGCGCAGATCTTCGGTCGCTACCTCACGACCGACCTGCCGCTCGACAGCGACGAGGTGCGCGATCTCGGGGGCGGCGACGCCTCCAAGGCCGTGCAGTCGATGATCGAACGCACCGTCGAGACGATGTACTCCGACGACGAGAAGAACCGATTCCTCGAGGTCACCTATCAGAACGGTGACAAGGAGATCATGTTCTTCAAGGACTTCTCGTCGGGCGCCATGATCGAGAACATCGTGCGCCGCGCGAAGAAGCTGGCGATCAAGCGGCAGATCTCGGGTCAGCCTCCCGGCATCCGCACGAGCGATCTCATCGCGTCGATCGCGCAGGAGTTCAAGGAGCACGAAGACCTCCCGAACACGACGAACCCCGACGACTGGGCGAAGATCTCCGGCAAGAAGGGCGAACGCATCGTCTACGTGCGCACGCTCATCAAGAAGGAAGACGACGAAGCCGTCACCGGCGGTCGCTCGATCGAGCGAGTCGCCACGGGTCAGTATTTGTGATCTGCTCCAAGGCGCCTGCGGCGCCGTCGTAGATCGACCTTTGTTCCTGAGGGCCCATGCCCGGACATCAGCCAGATCGAGCGACGTTCGTCGAGCTCAATCGCACGCGCTTGCGCCTCTGGTGTTGGGGTGATCCGTCGGACCCGGCCGTGATCATGGTCCACGGGGCCTTCGACCACGGCCGGATGTTCGACGAGGTGGCGCCCCGCATCGCGGCGCTCGGCTACCACGCCGTCGCCGTCGACATGCGCGGGCACGGTGACAGCGGGCCGCTGTGGTCCGGCAATGCCTGGCTCGCGATGAACCTCGACCTCGGGATGCTGGCGCGTCATCTCGGTGCGCCCGTGCGCTTCATCGGCCACTCGTTCGGAGGTGGCCAGTCCTTGTGCGCCGCGGCGGCGTTCCCCGACGACGTGAAGTGGGTCGTGAGCATCGACGGTCTGGGCCCGCCCGCGGCGGCGTTCGAGGATCGCGATCCTGTCGACACGACGACCATCGCATTCGCGTCGATGGAACGCGTGTGGGCACGAGGATCTCGGCAGTACCCGTCCCGCGAGGACATGGCCGAACGGCGACGGAAGATCAATGTGCGCATGAGTGAGGAGTGGGCCGAACATCTCGTGCTGCACGGCTCGCGTCCGGGGCGCGACGGAGGCTTCGAGTGGAAGTTCGACCCGATGTTCAACATCGGTCTCGGTGGCCCGTTCAGCCAGGCGATGTTGCTCGCCGAGTACCGCATGGTGAGGTGCCCGGTGCTCGTGCTCACGGGGAGCGAGCCGGACACGTGGAACGACCTCGCGCCGGATGAGCGCATCGAACGCATCGCCGCCATCGGCGATGGCCGGCACCACGAGATCGCGGGCGCGGGCCACTATGTCCATCTCGAGCAGCCGGATGCAGTCGTCGAGCACGTGCGTCGGTTCATCGAGGAGGTGGAGCCGTGACACCGCTGCTGGTGCTGCACCGTCTCGGCGACTCGCGGGGCGGCGCCGCGTGGCGTGACGCTCTCGCGACCGGCGGATGGCCCGGAGCGTGGTCGGCGCCCGATCAGCCGGGTCACGCCGACGCGCCCTGGGAGGCCGACTACTACGAGCCCGCTCACCTGGTGATCGCGCCGCTCAG
>JBEEFX010000028.1:0-9433 GCA_041166365.1 Acidimicrobiaceae bacterium | reverse complement strand
CGACGCAGGCCGTGCGAGGGGTCGAGGGCACCACGGCCGTCCCCGTCAGCGAGTACGCCGCGGGATACGCCGAGCCACGACGGAGCGGTGCGTTCCTCGTCGTGCTGGTCCTCCTGCTCCTGATCCTCGGCGGTTTGCTGTTCGCGCTCGCGAAGGTCATCTCGGGTGGCGGAAGCGGAGGCGAGACGATCGACATCACCGTCCCGCAGGGCGGCGTCGTCGGGAAGCCCGAGACGGAGGCCACGAAGACGCTCCAGACGGCGGGCTTCGACGTCACCGCCGTCCAGGAGAAGAACGACACGGTGCCCGAGGGCATCGTCGTGAGCGTCGATCCGGCCGAAGGCACGACCGTCAAGGTCGACAAGGGCGCTCGCGGCAAGGCGACGCTGCACGTCAGCGCGGGCGCTGACACCGTGAAGATGCCGAAGGTCGTCGGGCAGCTGAAGGACGAGGCGGAGAAGTTCCTGAAGGATCAGGGCTTCACCTCGATCACCTTCGACGAGGGCACGTCCGACGACCCGAATGTGCAGGTCAACGAGGTCATCAGTCAGGACCCGGGCGAGGGGCAGGACGTCAAGAAGGACGCCGTCATCAAGCTGACGATCTCGACCGGGAAGCCGAAGGTGGCCGTGCCCGACGTGGCCGGCAAGTCGGTCGCCGAAGCGGCCAGCGTCCTCGGCCAGGCCGGGCTCGACGGCTCCAAGACCGTGACCGAGGCGTCGGAGACCGTTCCGAAGGACGAGGTCATCCGCACCGATCCCCCGGCGGGCACGCAGGTCGACAAGGGGTCGAAGGTCACGATCGTCGTGTCGTCAGGCAAGCCGCAGGTGAGCGTCCCGTCCGTGACCGGGCTCACCAAGGCGGCCGCCGACAACGCCATCACGAACGCCGGCCTCGTGCCGCAGGCGACCTGTCACGTCAGCGCTTCCGCGCCGGCGGGAGGCGAAGTCACCAGCCAGAACCCGGCGAAGGACACGAAGGTCGACAAGGGCTCGACCGTCAAGTACGACTACGACGCTCCGGTGTGCTCCTAGGAGACGACCTGCGTCAGCGCGAGGAAGTTGCGCAGCAGGTCGTGCCCCGACGCCGTGAGGATCGACTCCGGATGGAACTGCACGCCCTCGACGGCGTGCTCTCGGTGGCGCAAGCCCATCACGATGCCGTCCTCGGTCTCGGCGCTGATCTCGAGCTCGGCAGGCACCGACGACCGCTCGACGATGAGCGAGTGATAGCGCGTCGCCTCGAAGGGGTTCGGCAGGCCTTCGAAGATCCCGCGACCGTCATGGTGGATGATGGACGTCTTGCCGTGCATCACCTGGGGAGCGCGCACGACCTGTCCGCCGAAGACCTGGCCCATGCACTGATGGCCGAGACACACGCCGAGCACCGGTCGCCTTCCGGCGAACGCGCGGATCACGTCGTTGGACAGGCCGGCGTCGTCGGGAGTGCCCGGGCCGGGCGAGATGAGGATCGCATCGGGGTCCAGCGCGAAGATCTCGTCAAGTGAGAGCGCGTCGTGCCGATGCACGATGGGTTCGGATCCCAACTCGCCCAGGTACTGGACGAGGTTGTAGACGAACGAGTCGTAGTTGTCGATGACCAGGACGCGGGGCCGCATAAGACGTCCGGGAGGGTACTCGGGTGTCTGATCAGGGTCGCCCGGGTTCTCTGTCCCACCGACTGGCGGCTTCGACGCGGATCCTCGCGGTCGAGGACGAGGACGACATCGCCGAGTTCCTGCGCGCCTACTTCCGAGCCAGCGGCTACGACCTCGTGCACCTCGACCCGGCAAGCCCGACCGAGGTCGTCGATGCGATCGACGAGCACCGGCCCGACCTCATCCTGCTCGACTACGGCTTGCGGGGTTTCTCCGGCCACGAGGCCTATCGGCTCATCCGTGCCCAGGAGCGCTTCGCCTTCGTGCCGGTGATCGTGGTGACGGGCGACGCGACCGCCAAGGCAAAGACCCAGGGGACCGCGACCGGGCTCGACGGGTTCGTCGCCAAGCCGTTCAACGTCAACACGCTCGCCGGGCTCGTGGCCGAGCGCATCGAGGCGGCCCGGACCGTTTCGGAGGGCGGGCGCGACGAGGCGCTCGGCCTGATGACGCAGGCGTATCTCACGGCCAGGCTCAGCGACGAGATCAACGCGGCGCCGACTGGACACTCGGTGTCGTTCGCGTTGATCAAGCTGCGGACGCTCGCCACCATCCAGTCCGCCGCGGGGAGCGACGGTGTCACGTTCGTCGTTCGCCAGCTCATCGACGTGGCGCGCGCCCACCTGCCGGACGGCGCCGTGCTCGGCCGCACGGACGCCAACGAGCTGGCCGTGCTCGTGTCGGGCCCGTCGGCCGGCGTCTTCGAGCCGGTGCTCGCGGCTGCACTGGCGGCCAGCCCGGCCACGATCAATCTGCCGGGCGGCGCCGGCGTCGACATCGAGCTGGCCGGGGGGCTGGCATCGTTTCCCGAACACGCCGGCTCCGTCGACGAGCTCTACATGGCCGCTGACGCCGCGCTCGCCGAGTCCCTCGACGCGCACGTGGCATTGTCCGTCGCGATCTGACGCGACGCGTTGCTGCTCCGGAAGCCATCCGCTCTGCTCCGGAAGGCATCCGCGACCGGAGTTGCGCGAGGGCTCTAGTAAGTTCGGCCTCGATGGCGAAGCCCACGAAACGGCGGGTGCAAGGCGGACGGACGACGCCCAAGGGCGGCCCGGTCCGGGCCCAACGGGACGCCGAGCCGACGCCCAGCGCGCGCTACACGCCCCCCATCCCGCGTGACGTGAAGATCAGCCCGATCTGGGTGCCGGTCCTCATGTTCATCTTCCTCGGGATCGGCACGCTCGTGATCCTCGTGAACTACACCGGCACCGTCTGGGAGACGAGCAACTGGGTCCTGCTCGGGGGTCTCGGCGCGATCCTCGCCGGCATCGTCACGGCCACGCAGTATCACTGAGGCGTAGTCCAGATGAACGCTGTGTAACCGGTCGGTCGCGCCAGAGTTACAGCGGTGTGGTTCTCCCCAGGTTGATCCACATGCTGTGGACGGGTGTCAGTCGTCCAAAAGATTCGCCATGAGGTCCATCTCGTCCTGACAGTGGCGGGGCGGCTCCGGAACGTCCTCGTTCGCCGCCGTCATCCGCAGCTCGGTGCCGCAGATCGAGCAGCGGTACAGCAGCTTGACCTTGCGCAGCTCCCCGGGCGGCGGTGGCTCGGGGATCGGTCGCACCAGCCCACCCAGCATCCTCGTGCCGATGCGCCAGATGAGCGCGGCGGCCGCGACGGCGACGGCGAGCTTGAGGACGATCATGTCCCCGTCATTCTGGCGTCCAGAAATCCCATATCCGGGACCAGGGGACGCCAGAACGCGTTAGCCGAGGCGCTCGATGATGGTGGCGTTGGCCATGCCGCCGCCCTCGCACATCGTCTGGAGGCCGTAGCGGCCGCCGGTGCGCTCGAGCTCATTGAGCAGCGTGGCCATGAGCTTGGCGCCGGAGCAGCCGAGCGGGTGGCCGAGGGCGATGGCGCCGCCGTTCGGGTTCACCTTGCTCATGTCCGGGTGGTGCTCCTTCTCCCACGCCAGCACGACCGAGGCGAACGCCTCGTTGATCTCGGTGACGTCGATGTCGGCCATCGTGAGGTTGGCCTTCTCGAGCACCTTCGCCGTGGCGGGGATCGGGGCGGTCAGCATCATGATCGGGTCGGCGCCGGCAAGCGCGAACGACACCAACCTTGCCCGGGGCCGCAGGCCGAGCGCCTTCGCCTTCTCTTCGCTCATGATCAGCACGGCCGACGCGCCGTCGGTGATCTGCGACGAGTTGCCGGCGGTGACCTTGCCGTCGGGCTTGAAGGCGGGCTTCAAGTTGGCCAGCGTCTCGGCGGTCGTGCCGTCGCGAATGCCCTCGTCGGACTTCACGATCTCGTCGAGTTGCACCACCTCGCTCTTCTCGCGATCCCACAGCTTGCCCTTCAGCGGGATGATCTCGTTGTCGAAGCGGCCCTCGTCCCGAGCGACGGCGGCGCGTTGCTGCGATTGCGCACCGAACGCGTCGAGGTCTTCACGGGAGAGGCCCCACTTGTCGGCGATGAGCTCGGCCGAGATGCCCTGCGGGACGAGCCCGCCCTGCGGCTCGTAACGGCTGAAGACGGCGGGGCCGAACGGCACGGATCCGGGCGTGATGGATGCCCCCATCGGCGTGGTCGACATGACCTCCACGCCCGCGGCGATCACGATGTCGTACGCACCGGCGATCACGCCTTGCGCCGCGAAGTGCACCGACTGCTGCGACGAGCCGCACTGCCGATCGATCGTGGTGCCGGGAACGGTTTCCGGCCAACCGGCGCCGAGCACGGCGTTGCGGCCGATGTTCAGCCCTTGGCTGCCCACCTGCATGACGCAACCCATGATGACGTCGTCGACGAGCGCCGGATCGAGGTCGTTGCGCTCCTGTAGCGCCTTCAGCACCTCGGCCGCGAGGTCGGTGGGATGCCAGCCCGAGAGCTTTCCGTTGCGCTTGCCGCCGGCGGTGCGGACGGCGTCGACGATGACAGCGGTGGTGGCCATGGACGGGCTCCTTGCGTTTCGAGCGAACGGGTGGTCTCTTGACCGCTCGGTCAAGAACCTACCGAAGTCTGGCCAGTTCTGGCCCGGGCGGTCAAACGTGGTGAAGTGGGGACCGTGGGGGTGGGTGAAAGCAACGCCGAGGCCAGACTCGCGCGCATTCTCGAGGCGCAAGGCCTGCTCGCGCGCGTGGCGGCGACGCTCGGGCCGGACCTCGACATCGACGAAGTGCTCACGTCGGTGCTCACGGCGATGCGCAAGCTCGTCGACTTCAAGGGCGGCACCGTGCAGCTGCTCGACGAGCGCGGCGTGTACATCGCGGCGGCGGATCCTCCGGTGACCGAGGAGATGGCGGCACTGCGCGTTCGCGCCGGCGAAGGCATCTCCGGCCGGGTGATCACGACCGGGCGAGCGCTGTGGTCCGGCGACATCAAGGACGACGAGCGCGTCAGCATCGCCCTGCGGGCGGCGGGCAGCAACGTGGACACGCGCAGCTACCTCGCCGTGCCGTTGGTGTGCCTCGGTGAGGTGATCGGAGCGCTACAGATCGATTCGGTCGCGATCGACGCGTTCGACTTGGACGACGCGACGCTGCTCGAAGGCCTCGCGGCCCAGGTCGCCGGCGTGATCGAGAGCGCGCGGCGCTACGCACTCGTGATGGAGCTCGAGCGGCTCAAGAGCGACTTCATCTCGCGCGTGTCGCACGAGCTGCACACGCCGATCACGATCATCGACGGGTTCGTGATGACGATGCTCGACCACGGCGACCAGCTCGACGCCGCCGCGCGGCAGGACATGCTCTCGCGCTGCCGCACGGCGAGCGCCCGCCTCGCGCGCCTCATCGAGGAGCTGATCACGCTCGCTCGGCTCGAAACGGGTGTGATCCAGTCGCAGCCGGCGCCGACGAAGATGACGAAGCTGCTGAACGACGTGGCGTTGGCGGCCACCGATCCGTCGGCCGTGCGGATCGAAGCTCCCGAGGATCTGGTGATGACCATCGATGCGGAGCTCACGCGCCGAGCGCTCGGCTTTCTCGTCGACAACGCGGCGAAGTACGGCGACGAAGCGACAATCCTCATCACCGAGACCGGCGTCATCGAGATCCTCGATCGCGGTCCGGGCATCGCCGACGACGTGAAGGAGTCGGTGTTCGAGCTGTTCACCCGGGGACGAGCCACGACCGACATCCCCGGGTTGGGCCTCGGATTGCCGATGGCCCGCACGCTGGTGGCGGCCATGGGCGGCGAGATGACCATCGACGATCGCCCCGGTGGCGGCACCGTCGTCCGCATCACCCTCTGACCCGCGCGCCTCTCGAAATCCAGTGCACCGCGACACAGTTTTGTGTTGCTATGCACTGGATTTGCACCCTGAGCCATGACTGCCACCCTGCTTGCGCGCGATCTCACCCTGTCCTTCGGCGACCAACTCGTTCTCGATGCGGTCGACGTCGGGCTCGCGGCGCGCGACCGCGTTGGCGTAATCGGACCGAACGGCACCGGCAAGACCACGTTGCTGCGCGTGCTCGCCGGGTTGCAGCTACCCGACCGAGGCTCGATCGCGATTGCGCCTCCGAGTGCGACGGTCGGCTACCTCCCGCAGGAGCCCGAACGGCGAGCGGGTGAGACCGTGCGTTCCTTCCTCGCGCGGCGCACCGGGGTGACGGCGGCGTCTGTGGAGTTGGAGGTGGCCACCGAGACGATCGCCATCGACCACGATCGCTACGACACCGCGCTCGCCCGCTGGCTCGCGCTCGGCGGCGCCGACCTCGACGCCCGCATCGGACCCGTGTGGGCCGGGTTGGGTCTCGGCGACCCGCTCCTCGACCAGGACATGACCACCCTGTCGGGCGGACAGGCAGCGCGCGCGTCGCTCGGCGCGATCCTCTTGGCGCAGTTCGACGTGTTCCTGCTCGACGAGCCGACGAACGATCTCGACTTCGACGGACTCGACCGGCTCGAGAGCTTCCTCACCGCTCTGCCCGGTGCCGCGATGATCGTGTCGCACGACCGGGCGTTCCTCGAGCGCACCATCACGAGCGTGCTCGAGCTCGACCCCCAGAGCCATCAGGCGCGCGTGTTCGCGGGCGGGTGGCTGGCCTATCTCGACGAGCGGGAGACCGCGCGGCGACACGCCGAAGAGGCGTTCGCGGTCTTTCAAAGCAAGCGAGGAACCCTCGAGGAACGCGCCCGGTCGCAACGGCAATGGGCCGTGCAGGGGGTCAACAAGGCGAAGAAGTACCCGAAGGACAACGACAAGGCGCAGCGCGACTTCCGGCTGAACCGCACGGAGAAGCAAGCCGCGAAGGTGCGGGTCACCGAGAAGGCGCTCGACCGGCTCGAGGTGGTGGAGAAGCCGTTCGAAAGTTGGCAGCTGCAACTGTCGATCGCTTCGGCGCCGCGCTCCGGCGCGGTCGTGGCTCGTCTCACCGACGCAGTGGTGCAGCGCGGCGAGTTCACGCTCGGACCCATCGACGTGGAGATCGGCTGGGCCGAGCGCGTCGCCATCCTCGGACCGAACGGCAGCGGCAAGACCACGTTGCTGAATGCGTTGCTCGGACGGCTCCCGCTGACCGCCGGCGCGCAGTGGTTGGGCCCCGGCGTCGTCGTCGGCGAGATCGACCAGGCCCGAGCCAGCCTCGACACGAGCGAACCCGCGCTGGACGCGTTCGTGCGAGCGAGCGGGCTGGCTAAACAGCAGGACGCACGATCGCTGCTCGCCAAGTTCGGCCTCAGCGCTGAACACGTGCGCCGCACCACCGCCTCGCTCTCCCCCGGTGAGCGGACGCGGGCGGTGCTGGCGGTGCTCATGGCTCGCGGCACCAACTGCCTCGTGCTCGACGAGCCCACCAACCATCTCGACCTCCAGGCGATCGAGCAACTCGAGCAGGCGATCGAGTCCTTCGACGGCACGTTGTTGCTCGTCACCCACGACCGCCGGCTGCTCGATGCCGTGCGCGTCGACCGGACGATCAGCCTGGACCGTTCGTCCCCGCCTAGGGTCCCGTGATGCCGCCAACGCTCGAGACGTTTGCCGCTCCGCCGACGTGCACTCGAGTGCGCTTCACCTCCGACGAGCTCACGTCCCTGTGCCCGCTCACCGGCCAGCCGGACTTCAACACCATCGAGATCGACTACGCGCCGAACCTGCTGTGCATCGAGTCCAAGTCGCTGAAGCTCTACCTGTGGTCGTTCCGCGACAAGGGTGCGTTCGTCGAGCAACTGGCGGCCGAGATCGCTGACGAGGTGCAACGCTCGGTCGAGCCGCTGCGGGTGCGGGTGACCATCACGCAGCACGCGCGCGGCGGCATCGTGACGGAGGCGACGGCCGAACTCCCCGCTCTATCCTGAGTACTCCACGCCGGCAGTGCACGTCTCGCGTACGCCCACCTTGCTGAGGCCCGCAAGGGTGAGCGACAACCGTTCCCAGATCCACATGGCCACGTGCTCGCTCGTTGGGTTGTCGAGTCCGGGAACCTCGTTGAGGTAGCGATGGTCCAGCTGTTCGCGCAGTGGTGCGAAAACGCGCTCGACGTCGGCGAAGTCCATGACCCAGCCGGACTCGGGGCCGGGATCACCGTCGACCCACACAGTGACGTGGAACGAGTGACCATGCAGTCGGGCGCACTTGTGGTCGGGCGCGACGTTCGGCAGCCGGTGCGCGGCCTCGAATGTGAACTCCTTGAACACCGAGATCACGGGATGCCCAGGTACTTGTGCGTCTGGACGCTCAATCGCCAACGGGGATGAGCGAGGCAGTAGTCGATCGCCGCGGCGGTGTGCGCGGCGCGGTCGGGGCCATCCATGGGTTGCAGGAAGAAGTGGGTGAAGTCGAGGTGCTCGTAGCGCTCGGGCTCGCCGCCCGCTTGTCGGTAGACGAGCTTCAGCTCGTGGCCGCTGGTGACCACCACCTCCGACTCGGCCTTCGGGCTCATGCACACCCAGTCGACGCCGTCCGGCACCGGCAGCGTGCCGTTGGTCTCGATGGCGATCTCGAACCCTCGGGCGTGCAGCTCGTCGATCAAGGGCGCGTCGAGCTGCAGCAACGGTTCGCCGCCGGTGCACACGACGAACCGAGTGGCGCCCGCGAGCGCCGCAACGTGATCGGCGAGTACGTCCGCTTGGGCGAAGTGGCCGCCGCCCGGGCCGTCCGTGCCGACGAAATCGGTGTCGCAGAAACGGCACACCGCGCCGGCGCGATGCTCCTCGCGGCCGGACCACAGGTTGCAGCCCGCGAACCGGCAGAACACCGCGGCACGACCGGCGTTCGCACCTTCGCCTTGCAGCGTGGCGAACACTTCCTTGACGACGTACCCCATCAGGCGTACCTCGTCGGGTCGTCGATCCCTGCGCCGGCGAAGCCCTTCTGCCGCAGCCGACACGAGTCACACCGACCGCACGCGCCGCCGTCGGCGGTCGGGTCGTAGCAGCTGACCGTGACGGAATAGTCGACGCCGAGCTCACTACCCGTGCGGATGATCTCCGCCTTTGTCATGTCGATGAGCGGCGCGTGAACGTGCAGCTCCTGTTGCGACTCGACGCCGGCCTTCGTCGCCAGGCGGGCCATGGCCTCGTATGCCGCTAGGTATTCGGGGCGGCAGTCGGGGTAGCCGCTGTAATCCAGCGCGTTGACCCCGATGAAGATGTCCCCCACGCCGAGCACCTCGGCCCAGGCGAGCGCGAACGAGAGAAAGATCGTGTTGCGCGCCGGCACGTACGTGACCGGGATCGTGGACGAGTCGACACCGCCCTTCGGCACGTCGATGGCGTCCGTCAACGCCGACCCACCGAACGCGCGCAGGTCGACGTCGACGACACGGTGCTCGATCGCGCCGACCATCGATGCGATCTTGGCCGCGGCGTCCAACTCGATCG
>JBEEFX010000027.1:0-10815 GCA_041166365.1 Acidimicrobiaceae bacterium | reverse complement strand
CGCGAGACGCTCCTCTTCGGCCTGCAGGCGCCGCTCGAGCTCGGGCAGCTCGCCGTGGCGCAGCTGTGCCGCGCGATTCAGGTCATACGCCCGCTCGGCTTGCTCGGCCTCGTGGCGGAGCCGCTCGATCTCCTCGCGCAGCGACTGCACCTTCTTGAGCGCTTGACGTTCGGCATCCCACTGCGCGCGCAGCGCGTCGGCCTCGGCCCGCACGTCGGCGAGCTCCTTACGCAGTTCTTCGAGGCGCGCCTTGCTGGACTTGTCCTTCTCCTTGGACAGCGCCGCCTCTTCGATCTCGAGCCGCATCACTCGGCGTGTGAGCTCATCGAGCTCGGCCGGCATCGAGTCGATCTCGGTGCGGAGCATTGCGCATGCCTCGTCGACGAGATCGATCGCCTTGTCCGGCAGGAATCGGTCGGAGATGTACCGGTGGCTCAACACGACGGCTGCGACCAACGCGTTGTCCTGGATCGCGACACCGTGGAAGACCTCGAACCGTTCGCGCAGCCCGCGCAGGATCGAGATGGCGTCCTCGACCGATGGTTCATCGATCACCACCGGCTGGAACCGACGCTCCAACGCCGCGTCCTTCTCGACGTGCTTGCGATATTCGTCGAGCGTGGTGGCACCGATCATGTGCAGCTCACCGCGAGCGAGCATCGGCTTGAGCATGTTGCCAGCGTCCATCGCCCCTTCGGCGGCACCCGCGCCGACGACGGTGTGCATCTCGTCGACAAAGAGGAGGATGCGACCCTCGGCCGCCTTCACCTCGGTGAGCACGGCCTGGAGGCGCTCCTCGAACTCGCCGCGATACTTCGCACCGGCCACCAGCAGCCCCATGTCGAGCATGAAGATCGTCTTTTCCTTCAGCCCCTCGGGCACGTCGCCGTTGTTGATGCGTTGGGCCAGGCCCTCGACGATCGCGGTCTTGCCGACGCCGGGGTCGCCGATGAGCACCGGGTTGTTTTTCGACTTCCGCGACAAGATTTGCACCGTTCGTCGGATCTCGTTGTCGCGGCCGATCACGGGATCCATACGTCCCGATGCGGCTTCCGCGACGAGATCGCGTCCGTACTTGGTAAGGGCCTCGTATGCGACCTCGGGCATGGCGGACCTGACGCGCTGGTTTCCACGGATCTCGGTCAGCGCGGAGAGGAACCTGTCCTTCACCAGACCGAACTCGCGGAACCGGCGACCGGCCGCCGTGCTCGGGCCCTCGTTCAGCAGCGCGATCACGAGGTGCTCGACGGAGACGTACTCGTCCTTCAGCCGCTTGGCCGCTTGTTCCGCAGTGTCGAACAGACGCGACAGGCGCTGCGTGAGAAACACCTGACCGGGCGCCGCGCCCGGTCCGCTCACACGCGGTCGACGCGACAGATCTTCCTCGACCGCCGCCGCGAGCGCGTCGGCGTCGACGTCGGCCTGCATCAGCAGTCGCGGCACGAGACCGTCGGCTTGCCGCAGCAACGCCAGCAGCAGGTGCTCGCCGTCGACTTCGGTGTGGCCAAAGCGCAGCGCGATCGTCTGCGCGTCGTGCAACGCTTCCTGAGATTTCTGGGTCAGGCGATCCGCGTCCACTGCCGTTCTCCTCGCAGTTGTTCGATTTGGTCGAGCAGGTCCATCACGAGTGCAATCGCCGCGTAGTTCAAGCCGAACCCGGCGCGTAGCCGTTGGATGCGGGCCGCGGCGGCGAGCTGAGAGGGGGGCAGCCTCAGCTCACCGGCCGCGGTCCTTCTGGCGTCAAGCGCTCCGAGTGCGACGAGCCGATTGACGAGGTCGGGATGAAGTCCGCTCGCCCGCGAAAACGCGTCGACGGTGAACCCGTGCGACGCAACAACGAGCGCGGTGGTCATCGTCCACTCCTCGGATCGAAGTTCGACACGCGTGCCAGCTCCTCGAAGAGCCGGCGCTCGTCCTCAGTGAGCGACTCCGGCACCATGATTCGCACCTCGGCATAGAGATCGCCGGGCGTTCCGCGAGGGTTCGGCATGCCACGACCTTTGAGGCGAAGGCGCTTTCCGCTCGACGTGCCGGGCCGCACTCGCACCTTGGCTTCGCCGCCGGGTGTGTCCACCGCCACCGACGCGCCGAGCGCCGCTTCCCACGGTGTGAGTCGAAGTTCGACGTTGATGTTGCGTCCGTCGACGCGGTAGCGCGGGTGACCGGCGATGCGCACGACGAGGTAGAGATCGCCAGCGGAGGCACCCGACGTTCCCTGCCCGCCCTGGCCGCCCAGCCGGATGCGCTGACCGTCGACGACACCAGCCGGGATGTTCACCTCGATGGTGCGCGGTCCGCTCGGTCCGGAGATGGTGAACGACCGCTTGCCGCCGCGGTACGCCTCCTCGACCGTGATCTCGAGCTCGGCCTCCTGGTCGGCCCCGGCGATCGGTCCCCAGCCGCGCCGACCCCCTCGCGCGCTTCGGCCGAAGAAGTCGCCGAACAAGTCCTCGATGTCGACATTGCCGAAGTCGGCGCCGCTGAACTCGAAGTCGGCGTCGCCGGGTCCGCCCGCCTGACGGCGCGCGCCACCGGCACGGGCTCGCCGGTACGTCTCCGGATCGACGTCGTCGGGCACGTTGCGGAAGTCGTGTCCGAAGGCGTCGTACTTCTTGCGCGTGGTCGGGTCGGAAAGCACGTCGTAGGCCTCGGCGATCTCCTTGAACGTCCCTTCAGCGGAGGGGTCCTTGTTCATGTCGGGGTGGTATGTGCGGGCGAGCTTGCGGTAGGCGCGTTGGATCTCGTCCGCGGGTGCGTCGCGCGGCACGCCCAAGATCTCGTAGAAGTCGCGCCGCGCGGCCATCGGTCAGCCCGAACCCCGAGACACGACAACCGAAGCCGGTCGGAGGATCACCTCGTCCGTGCCGTAGCCGGGGCGGACGGTGGCGACCACGGTGCCGGGCGGCGCGTCGACATCGATGGCACTCACGGCTTCATCACGCAATGGATCGAAGAGCTCGCCGAGGTCGTCGAAACGGCGGAAGCCGAGTTGCTCGAGGATTCTCAGCGCCTGGTCGCGAACCGTGCTGATTCCCTCGACAATCGAGCCCGCGTCCGCGCCCGCGTGCTCGAGGGCACGCTCGAGGTCGTCGACGATCGGGAGCCACAGGGCCGCGGCTCGGGCTCGCTCGGTGGCTCGCTCCCTCGCCACCTCTCGATCGAAACGCTTGCGCAGGTTGTCGAGATCCGCCAGCGCGCGTCGCAGGTGATCTTCGAGTGCCGCGGCGCGTTCGTCCATTTCGGTCGATTCGTCGGCCGGCGCGTGCGAATCCGGCTCGTCGACGGCTTCGTCTTGCCTCACGGTTGCCCCGTTCGTCGCTCAGCTGACGGTGAAGTCGGCGTCGATGACGTCGTCATCGCCAGCGGCCTGATCGCCTTGTTCGCTGCCTTGTGGTTGGCCGCCCGACACGCTGCTCGCCGCAGCTCCGAGGCCGTGGAACACTTGCTGGAGCTCCGTGGTGAGCGACCGCACTCGGTCGAGCGGCGCTTGCTCCTTCACCGCCTCGCGGGCGTCGGCCACGAGCATCTCGGCCCGTGCCCGCTCATGTGCCGGTGCGTTGTCGCCCAACTCCGTGAGGCGGCGCTCGACCTGGTACGCGACCGCGTCGAGCTCGTTGCGGGCGTCGACCTCCTGTCGCAGTCGGGCGTCGTCTGCACGATTGCGTTCCGCGTCGGCGATCATCCGCTCGACCTCGGACCGGTCGAGGTTGGTGGTGTCGCTGATCGTGATGCTCTGCTCGGCGCCGGTGTCCTTGTCCTTGGCGGACACATGGAGGATGCCGTTCGCGTCGATCTCGAACGTGACCTCGATCTGTGGCTCGCCGCGAGGCGCGGGACGGATGCCTTCGAGCTTGAAGTGCCCGAGCACGCGGTTGTCGGAGGCGCGTTCGCGCTCGCCTTGCAGTACGACGATGTCGACGGCGGATTGGTTGTCCTCCGCAGTGCTGAACACCTCGGTGCGACGCGCCGGGATGGTCGTGTTGCGCTCGATGACCTTGGTCATCAGGCCGCCCATCGTCTCGACGCCCAGCGAGAGCGGCGTGACGTCCAGGAGCAACACGTCCTTGACCTCGCCCTTGATGATGCCGGCCTGGATCGCGGCGCCGACGGCCACGACCTCGTCCGGGTTCACCGTCATGTTGGGTTCCTTGCCGCCGGTCAATCGACGGACGAGCGCCTGCACCGCGGGAATGCGGGTCGACCCGCCGACGAGGATCACTTCGTCGATGTCGTCGGCGGTGACCTTTGCGTCGGCCATCGCCTGCTGCACCGGGCCGAGCGTGCGCTCGACGAGGTCGGCGGTGAGCTCATCGAACTTCGACCGCATGATCGTGACGACGAGATGCTTGGGGCCGTTCGCATCGGCCGTGATGAACGGCAGATTGACCTGCGTCTGCGTGACCGACGACAACTCGATCTTCGCCTTCTCCGCCGCCTCGAAGAGCCGTTGCAGCGCTTGGGGGTCGTTGCGGAGCTCGATGCCGTTGTCGCGCTGGAACTCACCGGCGAGGTAGTCGACGATGCGCAGATCGAAGTCATCGCCGCCGAGATGCGTATCGCCGGAGGTGGCGCGCACTTCCACGACGCCATCACCCACGTCGAGGATGCTGACGTCGAACGTGCCGCCGCCAAGGTCGAAGACGAGGACGGTTTCGTTCGTCTTCTTGTCGAGGCCGTACGCCAACGCGGCCGCGGTCGGCTCGTTGATGATGCGCAGCACTTCGAGTCCGGCGATCTTGCCGGCATCCTTCGTCGCTTGGCGTTGCGCGTCGTTGAAGTACGCGGGAACCGTGATCACTGCCTCGGTGACCTTCTCGCCCAGGAACTTCGCCGCATCCTCGGTGAGCTTGCGCAACACCAACGCGGAGATCTCCTCGGGGGCATGCAACTTGTCCCGCACGTTGAAGCGCGCCTCGCCGTTCGGTCCGGGCACGACGTCGAAGGAGACGGCCTTCACTTCGCTCTCGACCTCTTCGAACTTGCGGCCGATGAATCGCTTCGCGGAATAGATCGTGCCCTTCGGATTCAGGATGGCCTGGCGGCGGGCCACCTGCCCGACGAGCCGCTCCCCGTTCTCGGTGAACGCGACGACCGACGGCGTGGTCCGTGATCCTTCGGCGTTCGGGATGACCGTCGGCTGTCCGCCCTCGACGGCGGCGATGACGGAGTTCGTCGTGCCCAGGTCGATTCCAACTGCCTTGGCCATGGTTGCCTCCCTAGGTTGGGCGCTTCAGTGACGAGCGAGTTGATCCACGAGCGGCTCGAGCGCTTGGTCCTCTTCGCGCAGCAGGCTGCTGAAGGGGCCGAGGAGGTGCTCGGCCCCCGAGCCGCCGCGCTCGACGAGCGAGTCGAGCCCGTCGAGGAAGCTGGCCGTGACCGCGCGGTGCTGCTCGAGAGCGGCCACGAGGGCGTTTACGCTCCTGTCAGCCATGTGATCAATGTCGCGCCGCGCCGCGGGCGCGACATCACGTGAACGCGTGGTTAGCGGTTCGCGGAGCGCAATGCGGTCAGCGTGTGCCAGGCCCGAATCGCCAGCTGCATGTTGAAGCTCGTATCGGGATCGCCGAGATCGTGACCAGAGATCTCGCCGATTCGTTGCAGGCGGTACTTCAGGGTGCTGCGGTGCACTGACAGCGCCTTGGCGGCGACGTCGAGGCTTCGTCCGCATTCGAGGTAGAGGCTGAGGCTGTCGACCAGCTCGGCGTTGCGGCGATCGTCGTACTCGAGCAACGGCCCGAGCCAGCGAAGTGCGAACTGCTCCACCCCGTTGGCATGCGCCACCTCCGCGAGCAACTGGTACACACCCAGCTCCTCGTACGTCGTGGCCGTCGCATGCGAGCCGACAGCTTCCTGCAAGTGCACCGCCAGGCGCGCTTCCTCGAAGGATCGTGGATACTCGGCCGGCCGCGAGCAGAGGCCGCCAACGCCAACGCGGCACGCGCCGGACGCCGCCTCGCCGTCGATCGCCTCGCGGAACTTGTTCCAATCCTGGTCGGCATCGGACAGCACGACCACAGTTCCGGTCCCCGCGGCGAGCAACGTTCCGACCCCGGCGCCGCTGGCGGCACGTCGTACGGCGTGGAAGAAGGCATCGTGGTCTGCCGTCGCGTCGATGGATCCAACGGCCACGACGCGATGCGGACGTTCCAGGTCGTAGCCGAGCGCGTGCGCCCGGGCGTGCGCGGCGGTGTCGTCAAGCGTGCCGGCCAGCAGTTGTTCGACCAGGTCGCCGCCGAGACGCAACTCACTCTCGGCGAGACTGTGCAGCCGCGCCAACTCCATGGCCAGCACCGTGGCGCCATGTTCCATCGCGACTCGTGTGTGGGGGCCCGCGGTCCCTTCCGGATCGATGAGTACAAGCGCGCCGAGCACGTCGATGCCCGCGCTGGCGATCGCATACAGCCGGCCAGCGTCAGCGATCGGCTGACCGTCGGCGCGGGCGCGCTCGAGAACCGCAGCACGGTCGGCCACCGACTGCTTCGGATACGAGTCGGGTCGCTCTGGCCCAACCCACGCGAGCAGGTTGCCGTATCGGTCCTCGACCGCTATCGCGTGGTCAGTGAGCTCGTGGACGGCCTGGGCGATGCCTTGCTGGCCTTCGCCTGCGAGAGCAACTCGGGTGAGGCGGTCGTGAATCGCGGTGCTGCGTTCGAGGGCGGACACCGTTTCTGCGAGCGCGGTGTTCGCGGCGCGCAGCTCTTCCGCGCTCGAGCGCTCGCGCCCGTGGAGCCGCGCATTTGCCAGCGCGATGCCGGTTTGTTGTGCGAGCACGCGGAGCAAGAACTGCGCGTGCGCGTCGGGCTCGGCGTCCGCGCAGACGACCAATGAGCCGAAATGGCCCTGCGGGCTGCGAAGCGGATAGGCCCATCCCCAGCGCTCGCCCTGAATCGCCAGTGCGCCTCCCGTACTGTTGAGCACGACGAACTGCGCTTCGATGTCGGCGCGAATCTCGCTGCGTTGGCACGGGCCTGTTGCTTCCTGCCAGCCTCCGTCCAGCAGGTGGATGCCGCACATCCGAACGTCACCGAGTGAGCCCACCGTGGTAGCCGCCAGATGGACGATGTGGTGGTCGTCGGTACTGTCGGTCATCACCATCGACAGCACGAGCAGGCCCTGCAAACTCGACAACTGATCGCGAAGCGCGATGTCCGTATTCAGATGTTCCGGCGACGGGGTGATGCTCACGATCTGACAGAGCGATACTCGTCGGGTGACAGGTAGTGCGGATTCTCGAAGACGAGACCTCCGAGCAACACCTTTGGGTGCGTCTTGAGCAGTTCCATGAGCAGTCCGCCACCGAAATCGCGGAGGTCGTAGAGGCACACGATCACCTGCGGGTACTTCGGAACGAAACGATTGACTTCGGATTCGTACTCAGCGAGGTATTCGACGCCCGGCATGTCGCGCAACGACCATGTCATCTCGCCGAAGACGCGCACGAAGTCGAACCCGTCGACGCGGACCGCCGGGCCGACCGTCTCCTCCCAGAACTCGATCATCCGATCGATTGTGAACTTGCCGTCACGGAGGTACGAGTCGGTCGACTTCCACAACTCCAGCTGGTGGGACTCGACACACGCGTCCACGTCGATGCCGTCACCGACGTCGTTCATCACCGAGGCCGGCTCGTTCGAGTCGACGATGCCGAGGCACTTGTCCCCGGCGTGCAGTCCGGCTCGTAGATACGGCAGCATCACGTCGTCGCGTTCCTGCTGGCCCGTGTAGAAGGCGCAAAGGTGATCGCCTGGCTCGACGCTCACCCCTGGCATCCCCAGACTGCGGGAGCTGGTTCCGGCCATGGCGCGCTCTCCAGTCCTCCCGCCGACGTTCGCCCGCCGTGACAGTAGTGATACGGATTGTCCCGAGATAGTCCCCAAGGCCGAATTCCAGGCGCAGAATCTGTCCCACACGTCGAGCAACCTTCGATCGCGGTAGGCCACCACTAGCGACGCGCCCGGTCTCGCTGGTGGTGATCCGACCTCGGGGACGTGGAAACCGGGGCCCTCGTCCGTCAGGGTGATGAGTGCAGGCGAACCCGGAGGGGGCATCCGATGAGTCTCGAAATGCTCGAGGTGGTCAGGCCAAACGCTCAGGACGCCACGATCGGCGCGGTCGCGCGTCATCCCGGCCGGAACCGGCCGGTCGAAGGCTGGCAGAGCTTGACCCGCACCGAGCAGCAAGTGGCGTTGGTGGTCGCCGAGGGTTTGACGAACGTGCAGGCGGGTGAGCGCATGTTCCTCTCGCGTCACACGATCGACTTTCATCTCCGCCAGATCTTCCGCAAGTTGAACGTGCATTCACGGGTCGGGATGACGCGACGCGTGCTCGAGTTCGAGTCGTCGTAGCGACAGGGTGCCGTTCGCATGGGCATCGACGATCCGCAAGACGTCGTCGAGCGCCTCGGCTTCGCACCGGCAAGTTCCTCTGCGCCCCTCTCTGCGCAGGAAGCCGCGATCCATGTGAACGATGACAGTCGCAGACGACACTGACCCCGTGACGACCTTTCTCCTGCCGGCCGAACCGGTCACGTCCGTCGAGCAGTACATCGAACAACATGGGGGTTCGCGCGGTATCGAGCGCGCCGTCTCGATCGGCCGGGAAGCCACGATCGAGGAGATCCGTCAGTCGGGCTTGCGCGGCCGCGGCGGCGCCGGATTCCCGACCGGACGGAAGTGGGCGACGATCGCGAATCAGAACGGCGGCCGGCACTACGTCGTGTGTAATGGCGCCGAAGGCGAGCCCGGAGCCTTCAAGGATCGGACGCTGATGCGTCGCAACCCCTACCAGCTCGTCGAGGGCCTGATCGTCGCGGCGTACGCGGTGGACGCGGTCGACGCATACATCGCGTGCAAGGCCAGCTTCCGGGAGGAGATCGACGCACTCACTCGGGCTATCCGCGAGTTGCAAGATGCAGGCATCTGCCGCGACTGTGCCGTGCAGATCGTGAGCGGGCCTGAGGAGTACTTGTTCGGCGAAGAGAAGGCGCTACTCGAGGTCATCGAGGGCCGTGCGCCGCTGCCCCGGCTACTGCCGCCGTTCGAGGTAGGGCTGTTCGCATCGGTTCCCGAGTCGGGATGGGAGGCGGGGGCGCCGGGCGGATCGATGGACGACGCGAATCCCACGTTGGTGAACAACGTCGAGACGTTGTCGAACGTGCCGCACATCTTGGCGCAGGGCGCGGAGTGGTTTCGCACGATGGGGACCGCGCAATCACCCGGCACGCAAGTGTGCACCGTCGTCGGCGACGTCGTCGCGCCTTCGGTCGAGGAGATCGAACTCGGGACACCGCTCAGTGCCGTCATCGAGTACGTCGGCGGCGGCGTCGCGCCGGGACGCCAGGTGAAGGCGGTGTTCTCGGGCGTGTCGAATCGGGTCGTGACCGGAGACCAACTCGAGACTCCCCTCAGCTACGAGGGCTTCCAGGCGATCGGCAGTGGGATGGGGGCGGCGGGCTTCATCGTGTACGACGACAGCGCCTGCATGGTCGAAGTCGCCCGCTTGTTTTCGCGGTTCCTCTACGTCGAGTCGTGCGGGCAGTGTTCGCCGTGCAAACTTGGCTCCGGCGAGATCACCGATCGACTGACGGAGATCGAGGGCGGTGCCGGCGAGAACACGACCGTTGCCGCCATCCAGGGCTGGCTGGGGCGGGTGACCGACGGCAATCGTTGTTATCTCGCGGTGCAGGAACGCGATGTCGTCGAGAGCGTCCTGCTTGCCTTTCCAGACGAGTTCGCTGAGCACATCGACGGCGGCGCCTGTCCGCGGCCGCGCGTGATCCCGCTACCGAGGATCGTCGACCTCAAAGGATCGAGCGTCGTCTACGACGACGCGTACTACCGGAAGCAGCCGGACTGGACCTACGTCGACGCGCCCACCTGACGCGTAGAACGGTTGAATCTCCTCCACGAGGCGCCGTCGAACGTCCGACCCCAGCTCGTACCGATCGACACCGAATTTGTCGTCAGGACGGTGGCGCGACGCGCTGAAGCCAGCGTTCGGCCTCGTCGTGGCTTCTCAGTCGCACGAAGTCGATGTGGCCGAACAATGGTGACGCCATGGCCGAGTCGAATCGGTCCTGGTACTTCGCATGTTGGGTCCACGCCCACCGGATGATGGACTTGTACGGGTCCCACGCCCAAAGGTTCCGCAATGGCTCGCGGTTGCCGTTCCAGAGTTCCTCACGACGAAGGATCCGCCGGAGAGTGCGAGCCGTCACCTGCCGCATGACCGTGCGCCGCGGAAGATCGAGCCACACCACCGTGTCGGCACGTTGCCACACTGGCCCATCCACGACGACGGTTCGATAGTTGCCGTCGATGACCCATCCGTCGGTCGCTGCGATCGCGCTGACTCGAGTCACGAACTCCTCCGGGTCGATGGGTTCCCAACCGGGGAGATGGTGAATGGCGTCAAGCTCGATGTGGGGGACGCCGAGAGCTGCGGCAATTCGTTGGGCGAGCCCCGTCTTGCCGGAGCCGGCGTTTCCAACGACCGACACGCGATTCACCCCCGCATCATGGCGGAGCGCCTGTGCCCACATTGGAGTCTGAGCGACCAGTTTGGTCGTCGAGTTTCCCCAGACTCTGACCTCGTCTGCTCTGGGGAAGCTCAGCCCGCACTTCGGTCGCTGAGGTTCCCCAGAGGCACCGACGCCACCTAGACGATGGGGCGGAGTCGCGAACGCTGCCGCCGGTCGGGGTACAGCGCGGCCGCCGTCATGACGGCCGCGCTGTCACCCAAGTCTCAGCAGGCGCCGTTGTTCGACGTGTCGCAGTTGTTGCCGGTGAACACGTTCCCCGACCCCGAACCGTCGTA
>JBEEFX010000026.1:0-3525 GCA_041166365.1 Acidimicrobiaceae bacterium | reverse complement strand
CGCTGAGGAGAGCGGTGGGGCGTTCTTCCTCTTCGAGGACCTCATGGCTCAGGGAAAGATGACTCCCTGGCACTGCCATCCCGACACCGATGAGGTGGTCTACGTGCTCGAGGGCGAGATCTTGGTGAACATCGACGGGCAGGAACGCAAGGTTGCGGCCGGGGGCGTCTCCATGGCGCCGCGCGGTGTGCCGCACGCGTTCACCGTCACGTCCGAGTCGGCGCGACTGCTGTCGTTCCAGACTCCGGGTAGTTCCCAGCCCTTCTACTGGAACGCGAGCGAGCCGGCGACGAACGACGGACCGGGCCCCGTCGACTTCGACCGAATCCGCGGAGTGGCCCAGGAGACCGGCGCGACGACCGTGCTCGGCCCCCCACCGTTCGCGCCCGGCTGACGGCGCAGCAGCAGGCAGGGACTTCAGCGACCTCTTGACGACGGGTCGGGGAAGTTCTGACATTTCTCGGGCGGCGTGTCGATTTCGGTCCTCTCCGTTTGTCTCCTTGGCGACCATCCCGTTAAGGAGGACGACGTGAAGTACATGCTGCTGATCCATCAGGGCGATTCCCCGACGCCCCGATCGCCCGAGGCCTGGGCGACGCTTTCCGAGGACGAGCAGAAGGCGGTCTACGCCGACTACCAGGCGCTCAACCAGACGCCTGGCGTCACTCCCGGCCTCGGCCTCGACGCGCCCGAGACGGCCACGACCGTTCGGGTGCAGAACGGCAAGCCCTTGATCACCGACGGACCGTTCGTCGAGATCAAAGAATCGATCGGCGGCTACCTGTTGTTCGACGCCGATGACCTCGACGCCGCGATCGAGCTGGCCGCGCGGATTCCTGCGGCACGGCTCGGCGGCGCGATCGAGGTACGCCCGATCGTGGAGTGGTAGCAGTTCTCGAGCAGATCTTCCGCGACCAGTGGGGCCGCGTGCTCGCCGCGCTGTACGGCTTCCTCGGCGACTTCGATCTCGCCGAGGAAGCCGTGCAAGAGGCCTTTGCGATCGCAACCGAGCGGTGGCCGCGTGACGGCATTCCTGCGAACCCCGGCGCGTGGTTGATCACGACGGCGCGCAACCGATCCATCAACCGCGTCCGTCGTGATCGCACGCTGGCTACGAAGACCCATCTACTCCAGGTGCCGGCATCTGCCGTGGATCCGATGATCGCGACGACGTTTCCCGACGAGCGCCTCGAGCTCATCTTCACGTGCTGTCATCCGGCGCTGGCTCCCGAAGCCCAGGTGGCGCTGACGCTGCGCACGCTCGAGGGCCTGAGCACCGGCGAGATCGCGCGCGCGTTCCTCGTACCGGACGCGACGATGGCGCAGCGGTTGGTGCGGGCGAAGCGCAAGGTCAAGGCCGCCGGCATCCCGTTCCGGGTGCCACCGGCTCACCTCTTGCCCGACCGGCTCGCCGCCGTGCTCGCGGTCGTCTATCTGATCTTCAACGAGGGCTACGGAGGTCGCGGTGAGCTCTCGGCCGAGGCGCTCGTACTCGGAAGCGCGCTGGCGGAGCTGATGCCAGATGAACCCGAGGTCCACGGCCTGCTCGCCATGATGCTGCTGCTCGATGCGCGACGTGAGGCGCGGTTCCGGAGCGGAGACGTCGTGCTGCTCTCCGAGCAGGACACGTCGCTCTGGGATGCCGCCGAGATCGCCGACGGAAGGGCCGCGCTCGATCGCGCGCTCGGGCTGCACGGCCGTGGTGCCTACGTCGTTCAGGCGGCGATCGCGTCCCTGCATGCTGACGACCCGCAGGACTGGCCGCAGATCGCCGCGCTCTACGGCGAGCTGTCCCGGATCACGGGCTCGCCGGTCGTGGAGCTGAACCGGGCCGTCGCGGTGGCCGAGTCGGACGGTCCCGAGGCCGCGCTCGACATCGTCGATCGCCTCGACCTCGACTACTACCGCTACCTCCACGCCACACGAGGCGAGCTGCTGCGGCGACTCGGCCGGACGGCCGAGGCGCGTGCCGCGTACGGTCGCGCGCTGGAGCTGGTGCACGACGACGCCGAGCGGCGCCTGCTCGAGCGACGGCTCGCAGCCCTCTGACGACGCTCGTTGGTCCCGCGGTGCGGTGGGGTGAATCACCCATAGCGGGCCATTCAGGGGTGGGGCATCCGTCCGATGCGCTCACCCGTCCCGCGGCGCACGATGCAGGAGCCGTCATCGAGGCGGTCATGCACAGGAGGAGAATGGAATGCCGCTCATCAATGTGAAGGTCATGGAGAACGTGTTGTCCGCCGACCAGAAGCAGGAACTCGCCACTCGATTCACCGATTCGTTCTGCGCCGTGGTCGGCGAGCCCGCCCGCCCGTTGACGTGGGTGATCATCGACGACATGCGCAGTGGCCAGTTCACCATCGGCGGCGAGCCCGTCACCACCGAGGGAGTCAAGGAACTGCTGGCGCAGCCCGTCGCCGTCTCACGATGAGCGCGGATCGCGTCGGGCGTCTGATCGAGCTGGGAAGGGACGGCGAGGCGGCCCACCTCGCCGTCCGCGATGCTGGTGGACCTGTCGAAACGGAGGAAGCAGTGATGGTGGGACCGCTGGAGCAGCTCGAGGTGGTCATTCCTGCGTTCTTGCGGCTTGTCCGCGAGGACGAAGCGTTCCTCGGTCTCGCAACACCATGCGAGGGGTGGGTCGTTCGGGATCTGCTCGATCACGTCAACGGCGGTGCTCGAGCATTCGCGGCAGCATTCGAAGCACGACCGGTTCGTGAGCGAGCGCTGGGGGACCACCCGGCCGAGACGCTGCGCGAGGCGTTGACCGACTTCGACGCGGCGGCGCGGAGCGCAGGCGCCCTCGACCGCACGATCGAGTCACCGTTCGGGCCGATGCCCGGCGAGGTGTTCGCCCGTCTGGCCGCACTGGACCTACTGGTGCACATCTGGGACCTGTCGGGCGCCACCGGTCAGACGCCCGGGGTGCCGGATGAGGTCGTGCGAGCCGCGGACGAGTTCGCCCGGCAGGCGATCACGGACGACCTTCGCCGGCCGGGGGTGTTCGGCCCGGAGGTCGCGTCGCCAGGAACGGGCGACCGGCTCGATGCGCTCGCGGCATTCACCGGCCGCCGGCCGTGACGGACGGGCCCGCCCTCGCGTTCGAGGCGCTGGCCCGTCACGACTGGGCGACCGCATATGAACTGCTGACCTCAGCCGGTGACGTCGAGCTCGACGCGGACGCGCTCGACGCGCTGGCCGAGGCCGCGTGGTGGCTGAGCCGCATCGACGCGTGCATCGAGGCCCGAAGCGCCGCGTATCACGCCTACCAGGCGAAGCGCGACGGTCGGCGGGCGGCGCAGTGCGCGGTCTGGCTGTTCGAGCATCACTGCTTCAAGTCGCAGCCGTCGATCGCCAGCGCGTGGTTGCGTCGAGCGCGACGAGCGTTCACCGACGACTGCGAGTGCGTCGAGTACGGCAATCTGCTCTTGCGCGAGGGCGAGCTGCTGCATTCATCCGGTGAGCTCGAACAGGCCGAGGCGCTCGCGAACGAAGCGATCGATCTCGCGCGCCGGATCGACAGCG
>JBEEFX010000025.1:0-30569 GCA_041166365.1 Acidimicrobiaceae bacterium | reverse complement strand
CTGCTGACGTCCCGGCAGGGCCTCGGCTGGCAGCCGGCACTGGACCCGCTGCGCCAGACGCTCGGTCGACTCGGCACGATCGAGGCTCAGTTGGAGGAGGCCGGGATCGCGTCCACCCGACAGGTCCTCGACTTCGGCTTCGTCACTGCGCCGGAACGGGTTCGCCGCGTGCTCGAGACGCGCCGCGTGCTGGAAGTGCGCCGGATCAACCTGGCGGACGGCGAGCCGTTCGCCAGGGTGACGGTCTGGTGCGCCGAGCCGCTGGGACGCCGGCTGTCGCTCGAGGATGTCGAGCGGTCGTCGTTCTACGAGTTGCTCGACATCGAGCTCGGCGGCGCGACGCAGACAATCGGCGCCGCCGCCGCCACGAAGGCAGACGCGGAGTTGCTCGGGGTGCCCATCGGCTCGCCGGTCTTGTCGTGCACCCGCGTCACGAGCGACGCGACCGGTCGAGCCGTGCTGATGAGCGAGCACATCTTCCCCGCGGACCGAACGGAGTTCGTCGTGGACCTGGCCCATGTCGAGCGGTCGATCGCTCCCGACGGGCTGCGGCTCGTCGAGTAACCGCTGTCTGGCCCGAACGGGCGATGCCAAACCGCCCGTTCGGGCCATGGTCGTCTGTATGCGGATTTCGTACATTTCTCCGCGCCGGTCCTCCTGGGGCAAGCGGAGCGGCGAGCGGGTGACGAAGCGATGAAGAACCCGATGACCAACGCTGAGATCCGTGGACGCTTGGAACGCGACAACGCGGAGCTCGCTCGGTCGAATCGCGAGTTGGAGGAGTTCGCCTACGTCGCCTCCCACGACCTGAAGTCGCCGCTCCTGGTCGTGACCGGTTTCCTCGAGCTGTTGCAGAAGACGAAGGCGGAGGCGCTCGACGACGACGCCCGCATGTACGTCAGCGCTGCGTTGCGCGGCGCCGCGCGGATGGAGCAGTTGATCGACGACCTCCTCACGTTCTCACGGGTCGGCCGCAACGATCACCACCGGGATTGGGTCGACCTCGGTGCAATCGTCACGCAACTGGTCGCCGACTGGGGCAGCGCAGTGACGGACGCGCGGGCGGTGGTGCGCGTGGGCGCGCTGCCGTCGGTACTGGGAGACACCACCCTGCTCCGGCAACTGTTCGAGAACCTGTTGAGCAACTCGCTGAAGTTCCGCCGTCCTGGCGTCGATCCGGTCATCGACATCACGTCCGAACAGCGGCGACGCGAGTGGTGGGTGTGCATGTCGGACAACGGCATCGGCGTTCCGCGCGAACACCGCGAGGTCATCTTCACGATGTTCTCGCGGCTCGCGCAGTCGACGGACCGCCCGGGCTCGGGCATCGGTTTGGCGATCTGCCACCGCGTCGTACAGGCACACGGCGGTCGGATGTGGGCCGGAGACGGCACCGCCGGCGGAGCCGCGCTCTACTTCACGATTCCCGCCTGACCCGAGTCAGGTCAGGTCGGGCCAGCGGCGACTGGTGGCGCGGCGGTGCTTCGGACCGCGATCACCCAGCGCCCAGGCCCGGCGCCACTGCGACGGCGCTTCCGGCCCGGAAAGCGCGGGAGTGGCGTCGCGGTGGGCGTGCAGGCGCGCCGTGTACCAGTCGGTGGTGCTCTCGTCGGCGAGGACGGCGACGGCGCGTTCGATGCGGGCGGCCATGCGCCGAGAGTCGTCGCCGGCGGCGCGGTCGGGCCACAGTGGTGGACCGAAGGTGATGCGGGTGGCCGAGCGCGCGAGCCGCTTGCTGCCCTTGCGCATGATCCGGCCGGTGCCTTCGAGGTGGACCGGCACGACCGGAACGTCGCACCGCAGCGCGAGATATGCGGCACCGCCACGGAAGGGCTGGCCCCAGCCGTCGGGTGACCGGCCGCCCTCGGGGAAGATCAGCATGCTCCAGCCGTCGTCGATCAACTCGGCCGCATCATCCGCGGATCGCCGTGAAACCCGGGTGCGCTCGATCGGGATCGCGTTGAGTGCCAGAGCGGAAGCCGTCGACGTGATACGCGTCTTGAAGAAGTAGTCCGCAGCCGCCCCGACGAACATCTTGTGCCGCCAGGGCTCGGGAATCGAGCTCAACAGCAGGGGCGTGTCGACGTGGCTGTGATGGTTGGCCGCGAAGATCACCGGCTGGGTGTGCTCCGGTTGCTCGAGATCGCGCAGGTAGTCGAGACCGCGACGCTCGGGGGTGGCGAGCACGCGCATCGTTGGGCCGATCACGCCTTCGAGCAGCGCGAGCCGGGCCAGACGGGCACCGAACGATCGTGCCCAGTCGGTCTCGTAGTCGATGCCGGTGCGCAGCTTCGGTCGCAGCGGTTCGACGCTGGCCGGCGTCGGGGCCGCGGTGAACGGGAAGGCGAGCCGGGGCATCCGCAACTTCAGCGTCATTTCACGTCCGCGAGGAGCAGGGGCGGCGCGTGCAAGTGGGTGATCGTCGGTTCGCGTCCGACGACGTCAGAGGCCATCTCCAATGCGTCGTTCATCGTCGAGGCCGCCATGAAGCCGAGCCGTCGCACCGCGCGGGGCTCGCCGCCGACGATGATCACGCGGCCGAGGTGCTCCAACGCGTGCGCGCCCCAGTACCACATGTAGAACGGATGCACCCCGTGGTAGGCGTAGCTCGTCCGGTAGAGGTGGCGGTACCACTCGTCCTCGGCGTAGCTCTTTTCGAACTCGGCTTCGATCCGGATGGGGTCGGTGGTCTCGGCGAGCACCTGCTCGAAGAAGTCGATGTAGCTCGGGTGGTGCACCGGGTGGAACTCCCACGGCGTCGGGTGGCTCATGATGAGCACGCCGCCCTCGCGCACGAGGGGCTTGTTGCGGTACAGGTTGAAGAAGTACCCGAGCCCGAGGCACATCACCAGGATCGGGTTCATGATCGAGTTCACGTTGTAGGGGCAGATGTACGGCAGGCCCATCGTGAGGATGTCGGTCTGACCTTCGACCTCGACGAGCTGTTGGCGGTGCACGTTGCGAATCGTCTCCTCGTGCACGGCGTCGACCTCCCCGGCCTGCACGCTGGTCATCGCATGAGGCGCCTTGATCGAGTGGAAGATCTGGCGGGCCAGCCGGTTGGGGGTTCTCGCCAGGCTCTTGCTCGAGCCGAGGAACACGGCGCGGTCCTTGGCCGACCACTCCCACTCGCGCTTCATGAGGAAGTCGAACGGCGGCGGGAACGTATCGGTGTTGAGCGTTGTCTCGATCTGGAAGATCTTGACGCCGGCGTCGGTGATGACCTTGCCCATTCGCCAGTTGCTGGTGTGCAACGCGCTGTTGTGCCGGTCCATCAGCGAGCGCGAGTGCTGCAACGTCTTGACGTTGTGGTGGTGGCGCAACGACCGGTACGACGCGAGGCCGGTGGCGGTCGACTTCCATCCGCCGTCCATGGCGACGAGGTTGATGTTCACATAGACGAGCAGGTCGGACTCGGCCGCTCGCTTGACGATCTCGACCTCTTCGCCCTGGTCGGTGCTGCCGAGGTACGCCATGTTCTCGGTGTCCTCGGCGTCCATGTTGTAGAGATGCCCTGACGGCGCGAACGCGTCGTACACCCGATCACCGACGGCATGTCGCAGCTCGGCCTCCGTCATGCGCCGGTGCAGCGCGAGCGCGGCGATCAGGTGCACGTCGTCGACCCCGGCCTCGGCGGCCATGTCGAGCACGGCCTCGATCACCCGCTGGCGCACATCGGGTCGCTGCATGGGCGGCAGCGGCAAGGAGATGTCGTCGAACGCGATGGTGAGCCTCATCCCCGCGAACAGCAGCTCGGGCAGCGGCTTCGAATCGCCGAGCGGGTTCAGCAACGCCTGGCGGATCGCCGCTTCGGGATGGGGCAGCGGATCGAGCGGCTCCGGCGGGTAGATGACGCGAGTGCGGTCGGCCGGCAACCGCTCGAGGCGGAAGCCCTCGCCCGCCCAAAAGAGGAGGGGCGGTGTCGAGCGGTCGACGTCGAGCACGAATCCAGGACGAGGCATTACCGGCTTCTTTCCTTGTCGTGGCGGAGGTCGAACGCGATCTTCACGGCGCCGCGCGCACCGGCGTTCGCCGCGTGCTCGATGGCGTCGCGGTAGCGAGCGAGCGGGTAGGTCGCGCTCACCAAGTGGCCGAGGCCGCGTCCGCGGCCGGTGTCGGCGACGAGCGCGGTCGCGGTCGCGAAGTCGTCCCGGGTGTACGCGTAGCACCCGCGCAACGACGTCTCGCGGTGCCACAGCGGCGTGAGGTCGACGCTGGTGCGCCCCCCCGGCATGCCGAGCAGCACCACCTCGCCGCCCGGTGCGACGATCGAGAGCGCCTGGGCCAGCGAGTCATCGCTGCCGACGCAATCGACGACGACGCTCGCACCGGTGGTGAGCTGATCGCCGACCACCATCGCACCGGCGCGGACGCGTACGGTGCGGTTGAGCTCGCTCGGGGCGACGACCTGTGTCGCGCCGAGCTCCGTAGCGAGATGGCGCTGCGCCGGGTGCTTGGCCGCCACGAGGATCGAACCGGTGTGCCCCACGGCGCGCAGCGCGGCGATCGTGAGCAGGCCCAGCGTTCCCGCTCCGATGATCACGGCCGTGTCCGACCCGCCGGGCAGGACGGTGCGGGCGGCATGGACCGCGCACGCGGTGGGCTCGATGAGGACGGCTTCCTCGTCGGTGAGCGCATCGGGAACCGCCACGAGCTGTGACTCGTGCGCGACGAAGCTGGTCGACCAACCGCCGCCGGTGGACTCGCAGAAGCCGGTCTGCAGACCGGGCTCCAGGTGACCGAATGCGATGCGCTCGCACCGATTCGGATGACCGGCACCGCATTGACTGCACACGGGATCGATGCCGCGTACCGCGCACGTGAGAATCGGGACGAGCACCACGCGGCGGCCGTCGTCGAGCTCGCCGACGACCTCGTGTCCCGGTACGAACGGGAACGACACGATCGGCTCGAAGTAATGCGACGAGTGACCGTCGATGGTGGCGAGGTCGCTGCCGCAGATCCCGGACAGCCGGGGACGAACGCGCTGCCAACCGGCGCCGGGTGCCTCGGGCTCGTCGATGTCCTGCAGCGAGATCGGGCCGACGGTCGCGCCCTTGCCGGGGACGAGCCGTCCCGCCACCGCGGCCGCGGCGAACTTGGCCACCTGGCGCTCGAACAACAGCGCCTTCACCGCGAGCCGGCCCGTTGGACGTACTGCGCCCGCGGGATGGGCAGCAGCTTGCGCGGCCCGCCGGGCGCCTTGCTGAAGTGCTCGACGAGCCAACCCCGCTTGCGGGCGATCGCCGCCAGGCGTGTCTCGGGGTTCACCGCCACCGGGAAGCCGACGGCTTCGAGCATCGGCAGATCCGACGCGGAGTCGGCGTACGCGACCGACTCGGCGAGGGAGAGGTCCTCGGCGGCGGCATAGTCGAACAGCAGCTGCGCCCGGGACTCGCCAGTCGGTGGTACGTCGGTGAGCTCGCCCGCATACCGGCGTCGCCCATCCGACGACGCGGTGCCGGACAGCGACGCGCAGACGATGTCGTCGAACAGCGGACGGAGCGGCTTCACCACGAAGTCGAGTGCTCCGGTGATCAGCAGGGTGCGGTGGCCGAGCGCGCGGTGCTCGCGCACCCGGCGCATGGCCGCCGGAAAGGACTTGGTGAGGATGAGGTCGCTGAACATCTCGTTCGAGTCGACCTCGAGTTGCTCGATCGGCGCGTCTTCGTAGCGGCGGTAGAAGTGGCGCAGGAAGTCGCCGCGGTCACGCCGGTCCATGGCCAGCAGGCGCGGCGCCTCCGCGAGCGTGCGGGCGATGAAGCGCAGCCGTTCGTCGGTTGGCAGGCGGCGGGTCGCGAGCCACGCGTACGAGGCGACGACGTTCGACGCGATCAGCGTGTTCTCGAGATCGAAAGCGGCCAGGTGACGCTCGGGCGCGAGAACCTGTCGCCGCAGTCGCACCTCACGGCTCTCGGACCCGCCCGGCGTGGTGCGTCCCGCGGTCGTGCGCACGCGTGCGTGCGTGACTACCGAAGGCAGATGGATGTCGTGGACGTACGTGGTCCAGTCGATGACCCGCGGATCGAAGCAGAAGGTCCGGCGGTCGCTGTCGTCCAACGAGTCCGACAGCGCGAGCAACCGGTCGACGCCGTAGACCGCTTCGCATTCCGCGTACGCGCCGTACAGCTCGACATACGACAGCGCGCGGTCCGCCTCCTCGCGCTTCTCCTCAAGCCGGGCGCTGAGGTCGGCCTGCGAGCCGCGCAATGGCAGCGACTGGAGCACCGCCTCCGCCCGTTCCAGTGTGCGCTTCGCTCGCGTCAGCTGCCCTTGCACACGGCCCCGACCGGGGAACGTCCAGTCGGGCACGACGATCGGCTGCCCCTTGGTGTCGTAGAGCGGGTGCTCGAGGAACCACGAGCGCACGAGATCGACGAGCCGGCGGTAGCGCAGCGGGTTGGCGGAGCCGGACGCGACCTGCGTGACCTCCACCTGCCCGGAGGCGTCCGGGCCACGGGCCGCGACCGCGCACACCGCGCCGACCACGAGGTCGACGGGGATGACGTCAACGATGCCCTCGGGCACGCCGGGGAACTCTTTCAGCAGCCCGCGCGCGTACGAGATGATCACCGGCTCGGCCATGCGGAAGCCGCGGATCCAGCCGGGCTTGGGTTCGGCCAGCGCCGACTCGATGATCGAGGGGCGCACGATCGACACCGGGATGTTGCCGCGGGACTCGACGAGCGCGCGTTCGCCGAGCGCCTTCGTGTACGCGTACGCGTCGGGCCATCCGAGCGAGGTCGCGCGAGCGCGGCCCGCTTGGACCATCCGCGCCTTCACCCACTGAGTGCGCCGCTGCTCGGTCTTCTCCGACAGCAAGGGGGTGCCCGCGGCACCGAGCTCGCGCCGGGCTTCCTTGGCGAAGCGGGCGAGGCGTTCGGGCGTGCGACTCTCTGCTTCGGTGTCCGCGCGAGCGCGCCGGGCGGCATCGACCTCCGCCCGCCAGTCGATGTCGAGGAAGAACGGGCTCTCGCTGAGCAACTGCTCGGGCGCGGCCCCGCGCCGGTTCCCCGCGACATAACAGGTCGACACCGAGACGAGGTGGGCCGACGAGCCGAGGGACTGCAAGGTCTGGACGAGGCGTGTCGGCCCGAGCAGGTTCACCTCGACGGCGCCGTCGAGGGGGGAGTCGAACGCGACCGTCGCGGCGGAGTGGAGGACGATGTCGCATCCGGCCAGCGCGGCGCGACTGCCATCCTCCTCGGCCAGCCCGAGGCCGTCCCGACCGACGTCACCGGCGATCACCGTCACCCGCCGGGCGAGCATCTCGTCGAACCCCGGTGTTTCCTGTCGTAGGCGGTCGAAGGCGTCGTTTCGGAAGATCTCGCGCGCCGCCCGTTGCGCGACGGTCGAGCGGCGGCCGGGGCGCAGGAGCAGCACCAGCTCGCAGTCCGGGACGGTCCGGAGCAGCCGCTCGAGCAGGGCGGTGCCGAGGAAGCCCGTCGTCCCGGTGATGGCGATGCGTTTGCCCGCCAGGGAGTCCCGAATCCCGGTCATCCCGGTCTGTCTACCATTTGGTAGACAGCCTCGCTAGGTCATCCGCAGATGGTGGTGTACGTGCAGACGTTGAATCCCGCGCCGTGCGGGGCCGACGGGGTGGCCAGCCGCTGACCCCCGGAGACGAGGTTGATCTGCTCGGCAGGCGTCAATCTGGCCGGCGCGTTGTTGACCTTGAGACCGGCGAACTGGGTGGTGGTGAGGTTCGGCATGGCGGCCACCCCCGTGCCCCCGGTGCCGATGACCAAGGGCGTCTCGACGATCCACTCGACCGTTGCGTGCGTCGAGGAGTAGGGAAGCGTCGTCGAGAAGCCCCGCCCGTTGACCTTGACGTTGATGACCCAGAGGTCGCTGTACGGGGCGAGCTGGCGGATGCCGACGAACACCGTGTCCCCCGGCTTCACGGGCAGGTTCGGGATCGTGATCGACGGGCCCGGGATCAGCTCGTACCAGACCGAGTACGAGGTCTTGCCGTTGGCGGCGACGTCCTGGCTGCTCCCCGCCTGGATCAAGGTGGCGTCTCCCGCGAGGCAGCTGGTGTTCAGGCAGCCGCCACCGATGCCGAGCCAGGTGGCGGAATGCTCAGCGCGTCCCGCCTTGTGCTGCGTGGCCGCGGTGACCACCCACTGGCCTGACACCTGGTTGAACCCGCCGGCCTTCCCCGGCTCGAGGATGCCCTGGTTGTACCCGGCCCAGTTCGACGACGTCTGCGCCGCAATCGTGGCGATGGGGTGCCCACCTGCCAGCGACGACGAGGCGTCGGCCGATGGGGCCGAGGCCGTGAGCAGGAGGATGGCCACAAGGACACCGGGCAGGAACGTGCGACGGACTGCTTTCGACATACAGCAATTTTCGACGCGGCCCCGGGCCGGCCCTGCCCTGCCCTGGGTGCTCCGTGCTCCGTGCTCCGGGCCCTCGCTCGCCGGTCCTCGTACGCTTGCCCGGTGGGAACCCGGGAGCGTGTGCTCGACGCCGCGCTCGCGTCGTTCGGCACCAGAGGCTTCGAGGCGACGTCACTCGACGCGATCGCGGCCGACCTCGGCGTCCGCAAGCAGACGATCCTGTACTACTTCCCGACCAAGGATGTCCTCCTCGAAGGGGTCATCGACGCCAGTGCGGACGAGCTGATCGTGGAGCTCGAGCGCACGCTCGGCCGGGCCGGCGCGGGCTGGGGACGCGTCGAGGCCGTCGTCCGCAAGGTGTTCCGCCTCGCGGCGCGCCGTCCGGCGCTGCTGGGGTTCCTGCGCGAGGTGTCGCGGCTCGGACCGCCCGCGTCTGTGCAGCTCGTCGCCCGGCTCGACCCGCTGGTGAAGCGGGCGATGGGCTTCCTCGACGAAGAGATGGTGGCGGGCCGGCTTCGGCCTCGCGACCCGGGTCTCGTGCTCATCGCCGCGTACTCGATGGTGATGGGCGTGGCGACCGAAGTCGAGGTACTCGGCGCGCTGGGCCAGGAGCAGACGCTGCGCTCGCTCGTGCGTCGCCGCAACGACCTGCTCTCGCTGCTCCGCGACGCGTTGGTTGTCTAGCGGGCTACCGCTTGGTCTCGAAGCGCGAGCGGCGCTCGTGGCGCTCGAGGGCGAGACGCACCAGCTCGTCGATGAGCGCGGGGTACGGGAGGCCCGATGCTTCCCACAGCTTCGGGTACATCGAGATCGGCGTGAACCCCGGAATGGTGTTCACCTCGTTGACGAGGAACCCGCGGTTCTCCTCGAGGAAGAAGTCCACGCGCGCCATGCCGTCGACGCGCAGCGCCTGGTATGCCTTGATGGCGAGGACGCGCACCTCGTCCCGCGTGCTCTCGCTCATCGGAGCGGGGATGCGCAACTCCGCGAGCCCGTCGACGTACTTGTCGTCGAAGTCGTAGAACTCCCGTCCGGGAACGATCTCGCCCGGCACCGACGCCCTCGGCATCGTGTTCCCGAGCACCGCCACTTCGATCTCGCGGCCGACGATCGCCTCTTCCACGAGGAGGTGGTCGTCGTACCGCAAGGCTTCGTTGATCGCGGCGAGCAACTCCTCACCGTCGTGTGCCTTCGTGACCCCGACGGACGAGCCGAGGTTCGCGGGCTTCACGAACGCCGGCAGACCGAGCTCGTCGACGACGCGGCGCAGGAAGGAAGCATCCAACTCGTGTTGGCGTGCGCTCAGCCAGCGGGGCTGCGGCAACCCGAAGCGGGCGAGCATGTCCCGTGACGCGGACTTGTCCATGCACAACGCGGAGCCGAGCACGCCGGCGCCGATGTAGGGAACGCCCGCGAGCTCGAGCAATCCCTGGACGGTGCCGTCCTCGCCCATCGGGCCGTGCAGCAGCGGGAGCACGACCACGGTGCTCGCGTCGTGCTCGGAGGGCAGGATCATCGGCAGCGGGTCGACTTCGGCGGAGTCGCCGTCGTCAGGGGACGGCAGCGCAGTGGCCCCGACGCCGAGCGCGGCCACCGCGTCGGCGGCCTCGACCCAGCGACCCTCGCGCGTGATGCCGATCGGCACCACGTGGTAGCGATCGCTGTCCACCGCCCGGAGCACGTGCAACGCGGAGGTGCACGAGACCTCGTGCTCCGCGGACCGCCCGCCGAACAAGACGACGAGACGGATGCGGTCCGGGTTTCCCGATGGATTGGCGGAGACGGCCACCCCGCAACTGTAAGACCGGAACTGTCAGACTCGGACCATGCGCTTCACCGCCACCGAGGTCGCGCGTGCGGTCGCCGGCGAGCTGATCGGCGACGACGCCGCGATCGACGGTGTCGTCATCGACTCGCGCGTCATCGCGGGCGGCGAGCTCTTCGTTCCGATCGTCGCCGAGCGCGACGGCCACGAGTTCGTCGAGGCCGCGCTGGCCGCCGGTGCGACGGCGTACCTGACCCAGCTGCCGGCAGTGGGAGGACCGCCGCACGGGTCAGCGATCACAGTGGATGACACCGGGCGGGCGCTCATCGCGTTGGGCCGGCACGCGCGTTCCCGTCTGGCCGGCGACGGCGACGACCACGTGATCGGCATCACCGGTTCGGTCGGCAAGACCACCGTGAAGGATCTGACCGCGGGCGCGCTGGCCACGCGCTTCGTGGTGCAGGCGAGCCCGCGGTCGTTCAACAACGAGTTGGGAGTGCCACTCACGCTGGCCAACAGCCCAGACGACGTGGAGGCGGTGGTCGTCGAGATGGGCGCCCGCGGGCGTGGCCACATCGCGCGGTTGTGCGAGATCGCCCGACCCACCGTCGGGGTCGTGACCACCGTGGCGCTGGCGCACGCGGAGATGTTCGGCACGGTCGAGGACGTTGCCGCGGCGAAGGGTGAGCTCGTCGAGGCACTCCCGCCGAACGGGACCGCGGTGCTCAACGGCGATCATCCGCTGGTCGACGCGATGGCGGCCCGTACGAGTGCGCGCGTCGTCACCTTCGGCGTCGCCCGGACCGGTATCGACGTGACGGCCTCGAACATCGCGCTCGACGCCGAGTTGCGGCCGTCGTTCCACCTGCACTCGCCGTGGGGGGGCGCAGATGTCCGCCTCGAAGTGCGCGGAGCGCATCAAGTGATGAATGCGCTCGCGGCGGCGACCGCGGCGATGGCGTGCGGGGTTGCCGTCGCCGACGTCGCCCTCGGCCTGGCGAAGGCAAAACTCTCGCCGTGGCGCATGGATCTGCAGCGCGCCACGAGCGGGGCGCTCGTGCTGAACGACGCGTACAACGCCAACCCGACGTCGATGGAGGCCGCGCTCCGATCGCTCGCGGCTCTGCCGGCTCGCCGGCGCGTCGCGGTGCTCGGTGTCATGGCCGAGCTCGGTCCCGACGGCCCGGCGGAGCATCGGCGCATCGCGGCGTTGGCGGAGGCGCTCGGCATCCACGTGATCGCGGTCGCCACCGACGCGTACGGCATCGAGGTCGTCGCGGATGTCGATGCCGCCACCCGCGCGTTGGACGCCCTCGAAGGGCTCGGTGACGGTGACGCGGTGCTCGTGAAGGGCAGCCGCGTCGCCGGCCTGGAACAGCTCGCCGCGCGTTTGCTCGCGTGAACCTGGTTGGGTCTGGTTGGGTCTGGTTGGGTCTGGTCAGCCGAGCCCGAGTGCCTCAGCGACGGCGGGATGCGTGATCTCGCCGTTTCGGGTGTTCAGCCCGTGGCTCAGCGGCACATCGTCCTGGATGGCGCGGTCCAACCCCTTCGTCGCCAGCTCGAGCAGGTAGGGGAGCGTCGCGTTGGTGAGCGCGTACGTCGACGTGTGGGGGACGGCGCCCGGGATGTTGCCGACGGCGTAGTGGATCACGTCATGCTTCACGTAGATCGGGTCGGTGTGCGTCGTCTCGTGGATGCCTTCGATGCACCCGCCTTGGTCGATCGCCACGTCGACGACGACCGACCCGGCTTTCATGCCTTCGACCATCGACTCGGTGACGACGGTCGGCGCCCGCCCGCCCGGCACCAGCACGGCACCGATCAACAGGTCCGCGTCGGCCACGGCCCGCTCGACGGCGCCCCGATTCGACGCCAGCGTCATGATGCGGCCCTTGTGGATCTGGTCGACCCAGCGGAGACGGTCGAGGTTCTTGTCGAGCAGCACGACTTCGGCTTCCATGCCCGCGGCGATCCAGGCCGCGTTCCAGCCGACGTTGCCGGCGCCGAGCACCACGACGCGTCCGGGCCGCACACCCGGCGCGCCGCCGAGCAGCACACCCCGCCCGAGGTTCTCCTTCTGGAGATAGTGCGCGCCGATCTGGGTCGCGAGCCGGCCGGCGACCTCACTCATCGGGGCCAGCAACGGCAGCGCGCTCGTCTCGGTCTGCACGGTCTCGTACGCGACCGCCGTGGTCTTGGCGGCGAGCAGCGCTTTGGCCACCTCCGGGTACGCGGCGAGATGGAGGTACGTGACGAGGATGAGGTCACTGCCCCGCTGCGAGAGGTATCCGAACTCGGAGTCCTGCGGCTCCTTCACCTTGCACACGACATCGGCGCGCCCCCAGACCGCGGGCGCGTCGTCGACCACCTCGGCCCCGGCCTCCTGGTATTCGGCGTCGGAGATCGCCGCGCCGGCTCCGGCGCCGGCCTGTACCAACACGGGCACCTCGTGATGCACGAGCTCGCGTACGCCGTCGGGAGTGATGGCGACGCGGTACTCGCTGTTCTTGGTCTCCGTCGGAACGCCGACCGTCAGCGCGGTCACTGGACCTCCTTCTGGGCCTGAGTCAGCACGCTGCGCAGGATCAGCTCGATCTCGGCGAACTCCTCCGGGCCGGACGTGAGGACGGGCGCGAGTTGCACCACGGGATCGACGCGGTCGTCCGCGCGACAGATGAGCCCCGCTTCGAACAATCGAGGCGCGACCGTCCCGCGGATCAGCCGTTCGCGCTCGGCGGGCGTGAAGCGCACCGAATGATCCTCCGGATCCTTCACGAGCTCGATGGCGAGGAAGTAGCCGTCGCCGCGGACGTCGCCGACGATCGGCAGATCGCGCAGCGACTCGAGGTGGCGGCGGAGCTCGCCCGCGTTGGCTTGCACGTGACTCAGGAGGTCCTCGCGCTCGAACACGTCGAGGTTCGCCGATGCGACCGCGCAACTGACCGGGTGGCCCCCGAAGGTGATGCCGTGCGGAAAGCTCGCGACACCCGCCGACGGCCCGACGAACGGCTCGGCCAGGAAGTCCCGGACGATGACACCACCGAGCGGCGAGTAGCCCGACGTCACTCCCTTGGCAAACGTGAGCATGTCCGGCAGGAACTCGTACTTCTCCGCGGCGAACATCGTGCCCAGCCGCCCGAATGCGCAGATGACCTCGTCCGACACCAGCAACACGCCGTACCGATCGCAGATCTCGCGCACGCGGGCGAAGTAGCCCGGCGGCGGCGGAAGGCACCCGCCGGTGTTCTGCACCGGCTCGAGGTACACGGCGGCCACGGTCTCCGGCCCGGCGCCGACGATGGCCTGCTCGATGACCTCCGCGCAGGCGGCCGAGAAGCGGTCGTCGTCCGCAGTCACCTCCTCGGCGAACGCCGATCGGAACCGGTTGGTGTTGGCCACGTGCTGTGTCCCGGGCACGAGGGGTTCGAACGGCGCCTTGATCGCGGGGAGACCCGTGATCGACAGCGCACCCATGGTCGTGCCGTGATAGGCGAGCGTCCGCGCGATCACCTTGTGACGGAGTGGTTGGCCGACGGCGCGGAAGTACGCCCGCGCCAGCTTCCACGCCGATTCGACCGCCTCGGACCCGCCGCTCGTGAAGAAGACGCGGTTCAGATCTCCCGGCGCGAGCGCGGCGAGGCGCGCCGCGAGCTCGATCGCCGCCGGGTGCGCGGCCGACCAGATCGGGTAGTAGGCGAGCTGCTCGCCCTGCCGTGCGCCCGCCGCAGCGATGTCCGCGCGCCCGTGGCCCACCTGCACGGTGAACAATCCCGACAACCCGTCGAGGTACCGCTTGCCCTTGTCGTCGAAGAGGTGCACGCCCTCGCCTCGAACGAAGATCGGTACCGAGCCACCGCCAGGATCCGCATACGCGCCCATGCGGGCGAAGTGCAGCCAGAGATGACGTTTCGCCTTCGTCTGCAGATCGCTGTCGTCGAATTCAGGCACGTGGTCATCATGCCCCCGATCGGTTCAGCGAGGTGGCCGGTGGCCTGCGGGCGGCGGCCGGTTGCCGGCTGGCTAACTTGCAGCGCCATGAGCGCCACGAGTTCGGCAACCGGGGTGCGGGTGGCGTTGGCGCCGGAAGGGCTGCGTCCCTGGATCGCCGACGCGATACGCGCCGGTGGCGGCACTGTCGTCAGCCCCGATGCAGACGCGAACGCGAGCGTGCTGGTGTGGGCCGACCCGCACAACGTCGGCGAGCTCGACGAGCTTCTCCGTGCGGACCGTCAGGGAAGCAACAGCATTCGATGGGTGCAACTGCCGTACGCCGGTGTCGAGCCGTTCGCCGACGTGATCGCGCACAACCAAGAGCTGACCTGGACGTGCGCCAAGGGCGTCTACGCCGAGCCCGTGGCCGAACACGCGCTCACGCTCTTGCTCGCGGGCCTGCGCGGCCTCGGCACGTACGGACGGGCGTCGACCTGGCGGCCGCCGCAGGGAACCAACCTCCTTGGAGCGAAGGTCGTGATCCTCGGCGGCGGTGGCATCACCGCGTCGTTGCTGCGGCTGCTCGAGCCCTTCGGCGCCGACGTCACGGTCGTGCGGAGGCACGCGAGCGCGGACGGACTGGTGGGCGCGGCTCGGGTGGTCGACGTGAGCCAGTTGGATGACGCGCTCGACGGCGCTGTCGGAGTCGTGCTCGCGCTCGCGCTCACACCCGAGACCACCGGCATCATCGCCCGCGCACAACTGGCACGCATGAGCGCTCATGGCTGGATCGTCAACGTCGCGCGCGGGCGCCACATCGTCACGGACGATCTCGTGGATGCCTTGAAGGCCGGCGCGATCGGTGGCGCGGCGCTGGACGTGACCGATCCGGAGCCGCTGCCCGACTCGCACCCGCTCTGGTCGCTGCCGAACTGCATCATCACGCCCCATGTCGGCAACACACCGGAGATGGCGGTCCCGCTCCTCGCCGCGCGCGTCGCCGAGAACATCCGCCGCTGGGACGCCGGCGAACCGGTGCTCGGCCTGGTCGACACGAGCCTTGGCTACTGAGCCCCCGGCGTAACGGGCGGCAGCACCGGCGAGCTGATCATGAAAGTCAGCGATGTCAGGCGGGATCGATCAACACCCCCGGGTTGAGCACGCCGGCGGGGTCGAGAGCGTGCTTGGCCGCCACCAGGGCGCGTGCGAATGGTTCGGGCCGCTGTTGGTCGTACCACGGCCGGTGATCGCGACCGACGGCATGGTGGTGGGTGATCGTGCCGCCGTGCGCGAGCAGCGCCTCCGATGCGGCCGCTTTGATCTCCGCCCACATCTCGAGCTCGGAACCCCGGCGTCCGGGCGCGGTCACCGAGAAGTACGGAGCCGGACCGTCGGGGTACACGTGCGTGAACCGGCACGTGACCCATCCACCGCCGCAGATCTCGGCCAACGCTTTCTCCACCGTTGTGGTCACGTTGGCATGGAGCTCCGGGAACTGGGACCACGTGCATGCGGTCTCGAAGGTCTCGACGATGGCCGCCATCGACACGAGCGCGTCGCGCCCGTACGGCGCTCGCAAGAAGGAGTTGCGCCATGCTCCTGCCGCGCTGTCCCTCCCCGCGGGTTGTTCGTCGGCCGGACCGCTCGTCTGGATTCCGTCTGGTACGCGGCCTCCGTGGTCCTGGCACAGTTCCACGGCTCGGGCGATCCACGTGTCGACCGGGTGATCGGCCGACTCGAACCCGAGCACCAACAGGTTGGTCCCGTCGCCGACACCCGCCGAGATCATCGCCTCACCGGCATCGAGGAGCCGGCAGTTGGTCGGGAACAACCCCGATTGCGCGATTGCCCGGGTTGCGTTCACCGCGTCGGCGTAGTCGGTGAAGCGCACGCCCGCCGACGACTTGAACCGCACCCGATCCTGCACGCGCATCCACGCCTCGGTGATCACCCCGAGCGTGCCTTCGGAACCGAGGGCGAGACGATCGGGCGACGGCCCTGCGCCCGAGCCGGGCAGCCGGCGCGACTCCGTCACGCCGCTGGGCGTGACCATGCGGATCGACTCGACGAGATCGTCGATGTGCGTGTACACGCTCGCGTAATGGCCGCCGGACCGCGTGGCCAGCCAGCCCCCGAGCGTCGAGAACTCGAAAGACTGCGGGAAGTGGCGCAGCGTGTAACCGTGGGGCCGCAACTGCTCCTCCAGGACCGGGCCGAGCGCGCCGCCTTGGATCCGCGCCGCGCGCGAGACCGTGTCGACCTCGAGCACCCGATCGAGGCGAGTGAGATCGATGCACGCAACCGCGGCATAGCGGTCGCTCACCAGCCCGGCTTCCACACCGCCCACGACCGAGGAACCACCGCCGTAGGGGATGGCTGCCACGTTGGCGCCGGCGCACCAGTCGAGCAGCGCGACCACGTCGGCCTCGTCGCGTGGGAACGCGACGACATCGGGCGGAGCGGCCAGCTCGCCGCGGAAGCCGCGCACGACGTCGCGGTACGACTTGCCATAGGTGTGCGACGCGCGATCGAACGTCGTCGTCGAGCACAGCTCGGCCAACGCACTCGGCGGACTGATCCGTGGCGCCCGCAGCTCGAGTCGGTCGAGGTCGGCGGCTTCGCGCACGTCGACGTCGGCCCAACCGAACCGACCGGCGATCGCCTGGCCGAGCTTGCGCACGGTGCCCGCCGACAGGGCCTCGTCCTCCCAGCCCCATCCCCACCACGAGCGACGCCTGGTCTCTGGCATGGGCCGGAGGCTATTGCGCGCCGCTACCGTGCATCGATGGCTCGGTCGCACTACGAGGTGCTCGGGGTGTCGCCTCGGGCTAGCGACGACGACCTGCGCAGGGCGTACCTCGACCGTGCCCGCGAAGAGCATCCGGACCGCCACGTCGACGCGGGCGCCGCAGAGCGGGCCGACGCCGAATGGCGGATGCAAGAAGTCAACGAAGCCTGGCGCGTGCTGGGCAACCCCCGCCGCCGGCGGCGGTACGACATCGAGCGGATGCCGGAGACGGTGTTCGCGTCGCGCAGCGACGGCACGATGCCCTCCGATCATCGGCCCGATGCCTCGGTGCTGGAGGAGATCGACACCACCACCCGGATCATCCGTGGCCTCCCGTGGATGATCCTCGTCTTCGTGCTGTTCGCCATCTTCGTGTTCACGGCGTATGCCGCCACCGGAGGCGACAAGAGCACACCGCGGCCGTCGAACAACCTCGCCCGATGCGTGGCGGTCGCGACAGGACCGACCGTCGCGCCCTCCCCGTGTGGCACGCCCGGCGCCCGGCTCGTGATCGCCGAGGTGGACACCAACCAGCAATGTCCGCTCGGGTCCGAGCGCTTGCAGCCGTCGACGGGTACCACCGTGTACTGCCTGGAGGTCTGACCGATGCGAATCACGGCCGTCGACCACTACGTGCTCGTCACGCCCGACGTCGAAGCGCTCGTGGCCTGGTACCGCGACGAGCTCGGGCTGCAACCCGAGCGACTCGACGAGTGGCGCCGAGGCGAGGTGCTCTTCGTATCGCTGCGGGTGAGCGATTCGACCCTGATCGACCTGTTCACCGGCGAGCGCACTGGCGTGAACGTCGACCACGTCGCGCTGACCGTCGAGGATGTCGACCTCGACGACTTGGCGACGTCGGGCCGATTCGACGTCGAGATGAGCCCCGCCGATCTCTTCGGGGCGCGCGGTACTGGCCGCGGCATCTACATCCGCGATCCAGCGGGCAATCGAGTGGAGCTCCGCACCTACTGACCGTCCCGGCGTGCGCCCGTCCGCGGTCATGTCCGCGGTCGGTTCTTCGGGTGGCGGGGATCGTCCGGAGGAACCATCGGGCGCTTCCCGGTTCCCGGAACCAGCGCCCAGTCCTCGTAGGTCTGTAGGTCGTGATCGGGATCGCACAGCGGCTCGGTTTCCTCGAGGCGCGTGTGTTTCGTCCTGCGGTACTCGGCGTCGTACGCGTGGTTGTACTCGAGACGGGCGGAGCGATTGCAGCCCTCGCGCAGGCACACCGGCTGCTGCCACAGCAACGCGATCTTCTGTGCGATGTTGGGCCCGCGGCCGAGGTGCGTCACGTTCAGCACGTCGACGCCCTTCGTGATCACCAGCTTCACGATCGACTCGCCCAACATCTCCCGGGCAGTGTCCACCGAGATCGGGCCGAGCCCAGCGATCTCGCACGTCTCCCCGGACGCGGTGTGACCGCGCGTGAGCGCCTCGAGATCGATTCGCAGCACCGTGAGATTGCGGATGGTCGTCTCCTTCTCGGGGTGCGCCGTGCCCGGCACCCGTTGGCTGCTTCGTTCGGCGAGCGCCACGAGCGCGTCGTACGTGTATGCCTCGAGCGGCTCGCGCAGACCATCGGTGCGCGCCTTGTTGAACATCTCGTCGACGAGCGGCTTGAGCGCCTGGTCGATCCGCGCCATCGTCGCCTTGGTGCCGGCGGCGTGCAGATGCTCGACGCCCTCGCTGTCGCGGTAGCGGCGCAGGCAGCGCTGCGAATGGATGCGCTTCTCAATCGAGGCCAGGTCTTGGCCCTCGACCTTGCTCCTGGCACACTCGTCGCGCAGCGCGCCCAGCGACCCCTGCTCGGCGATGCCGAGCAGTTTGGCCTCCGCGCCCGGGTTCACGGTCAGGGCATCGGTGATTGCCGCGGTCTGCTCGCCGGACAGCTTGCCGGCGACCGCCTCGGCGCGCGTGTTGTTGTTCCCGCGCAGCCCTTCGCCCGTCTTGATCTTCTCCTTGGCCTTGCCGGTGGTGGTGCCGGTCGTCTTCGCCACGAAGTCAGCTGCGCTGGCCGCCCCCGCTGATGGTGGGGGACCGCACTCCGCGACGCGCGCAACCGCCATGGCGAGTGCAGCGTCCGCGGCGTGGACGACGGTCGACCAGTCCTCCAGTGCCGCAACTGCGCCATCGCGATCAAGCAACTGCGCGTCGAAGGATGCTGCGGCGAGACACACGACGCGTCGCAACTCAGCGAGCGTGAGCGGCGCATCAGTGATGGCGGAGGGAGCAAGCATCAGAAACCTTCGAGTCGCGTGTGCGGTGTGAAGGGAGCCATGCTCCGAGCGCCGGGAGGCGTGAGAGCATCGTACACCTGTTCGATACTGGATGCAACACGAAATCCAGAAATGTTCCGTCGATTTCAAGGGGATCGGGTCGACACCGCCGTCGTTGAGCGCAATACCGCCGCGGTAACCTGCGCAACCCCGCAGGGGCGCATAGCTCAGTTGGTTAGAGCGCTGCCTTCACACGGCAGAGGTCCACAGTTCGAGTCTGTGTGCGCCCACTCCGTTCGCCCTGGTCAGCCAGTTGCCCGTACGACGCGACGGTTGCCCGAACGTGATTCATCCCGCGTCCATCCCGCGTTCCTCGTTGATCGTGTCCGGAAAGAATCGCTTGCTGAGCTTGTCCGCTGCTGAGCGGTCGGCTTCGGTCGTTCCCTGCGCGTAGATCGCGAGCGTCGTGTTCGGGTTGGCGTGGCCGAGGCGCAGCTGAGCGGTCTTCACGTCGACGCCCTCGGCGACGAGCGCAGTGGCATTCGCTCGTAGCAGATCATGGAAGCCGAGGCCCTCGAGCCCGGCCTTCTTGGTCGCCGGCACCCAGACTCGACGACGCCAGTTCGTGTAGTGCAGCGGATCGCCGCTCGCCGCGGTGAACACGAACGCATCGGCATCAGCACCCGTCAGGTTCTTGCGAGTGAGGTGCTCCGTCAGCATGTCCATCAGCGGCTTCGGCATCGTCATCGTGCGCCGGCCGGCGCTCGACTTCGGTTCGGACGTCGACTCCTTGCCGCCTCGGCCACGCGCCCATTGCTCGGCGACGGTGACGGTCGAGCGGAGGAAGTCGACGTGCTTCACGCGCAGACCCGCGGCCTCGGCCCAACGCAGGCCGGCGACGGCACCGAGCCACACCATTGGCGAGTAGTCGGGCCCGACCGCTTCGGCGAGCTTGGCGAGACGGTCGGTCGTCGGCATCTCGCGATGCCGACGAGGAGCTGATGGGAGCCGAACCTTGCGACAAGGGGAGCGCACGATCAACTCACGATCGATGGCGAAGTTGAGGACCGCGCGCAGGACGCTGAACGTTCGTTGCACTGTCGACGGAGCGAGATGCGTAGACCAGTCGTTGACGAGCCGCTGCACGTCCGACGTTGTCAGCGACCCGAGTGTGCACTCGCCAAGAGTCGGCAGGATGTGATGCTCGAGCGCGATCTCGTCGCGAGCAATCGACGAGCCGCGCTTGCCCGGCATCGCGAGCCACTCCTTCGCCAGTTCGTTGAGCGTCAGCGAGTTGGCGACCCGCGGGCTGATCCAGCTACCGCGAGACTTCGCCGCTCGTTGCTCGGCCTCCCAGGTGACCGCATCGCGCCTCGTCGTGAAGGTGCGGCTCATCTCTTGGCCGGTACGCGGCTCGCGGAGCCTGACGTCGTAGACGGTCCCTCGTCGTGTCGAGCGAGCTCGGATGCTCATCGGTCTGCTGCCTCCCGATGGAACGGTTCGAGGCAGCGCTGGCTGCGAGTCACGATGACGTGAGAGAGCCATCGTACGGGCGATGCGCGTCTCGGAGGCGCTCGACGTACGCCTCGATCGAGTGCAGCGGCACACGAGCGCTACGGCCGATGTGCACCACCTGAAGCTCGCCGGCGTTGATCAACTCGTAGGTGGTTGTCCGTCCGACGCTGAGGATGAGCCCGGCCTGCTTGACCGTGAGCAACAAGCGCGGGATGCCGCGGCGGGTGATGACCTCTTCGCCGAAATCGAAGACCAACTGATCCCAGGACACGTCCACGACCCACTACCGGCCGCCGTCCACGCCCAACGCGACAACGAATCACGCTCGACCGGCTTACCCCACGCTCCGGCAATCCTCCGGCAACCACCCACTCAGAAACAGACACACTTGCAAGGTTCCGCGGTGCGGAACCTCATGCATTTTCGTCGCGCGCAGGTCTTCGCTCCGCGTCGCCTGGCATCTCCAGTTGGCAACGAGGCGACCGGACGACGCCGGACGCTCGGCATCTGACGAGCAAGGCCATCGTGCGTCAGCGGACGTCTCCGCCGATCGGGTGGTGCATGATCCGTCCATGGCGTTCGCCGGATCCCGATCGCGGGTCACCGTTGTCTGGCTCCTGCTCGAGGACGAGCGTGCCGTCGGCGACGCGATCGTCGAGGCTCTACCTGGTGCGCAGTGGCGATGCAGTCAGCCCGGTCCCGTCGGGCTACACGAGGTTCACCTGCACTCGGATGTTGTCGAGGCAATGGCCTGTGGCGGCACCCAAGCGTTCCTCGCCCTTCCGGCGGGAGCGTCATTGCCTCCGACGGTGCTGACGGCGCCAGTCGTCGGTCGACCAACTGGGCCGTCGTCGGTTGCCGCGATCCAGCTTCTGCGCTCACGCCTCCGAGACGACACATCGAGGCCGTACTTCGAGTCAGGGCGACTCGCAGTTAGGTGGTTCGAGAACGAGGTGCCGCCCGCGGTTCATCAGGTGCTGCTCGAACAGACCGCGCTCGCTTGGAAGGCGCTTCGGCAGGCGACACGACCGGCGAAGATCCAAGACGCAAGCGGACGAATCACGACAGGCATGCGGATCGGCGTCAGCGCCAAAGCGTTCGTGTCCGAGCGGGAGATCCCGCTGCGCCGGTCGGGGTTGACCGAATACTCGCTGGCGTAGCTGGTCTTGGATACCTCTAACTGGCGAGCAGCTGCTGCACTCGTTGGTGCGAGATGCCCAGCAGGTCGGCTGCGTCGCGACGGCTGAGCCCCATGTCAGTTAGCCGTCGCACAGCATCGATCGTTGCCTCCTGCGCTTTCGTGCCCGCACGCTCGGCGTCGTACCTCGCCTGCGACGCCTTGCTGGCGACGAGCGCGACCTTCGGAGGCAACTCGGGCGTGATCGTCAGCTCTTCCGGGTCTCGGTCGAGCCAGAGGCCGAGTGCATCACGGATTCGAGTCTCGGCTTGGCGCAGGCTGCGGCCGTAGGTGTGGCAGTTCGGGATGTCCTTGATGTGGACGAGCCAGGCGTCGTCGTCGGCATCGTGTTCGTAGACGGCCACGTAGTTCTTGAGTCGGCTCACCTCAACCAGCCCTTCCCGAGGCAACGTTCGAGCGCTCGTTCGATCGCTCTGAGCGTGCCGGTCGGCAGATCCTCGCCGCGGTGAACGGGGATCACCGTCTGGCATCCGCCAGCGCAGCGCACGATGACGTGCGATCCCCGCTGGCGAAGACGTTGGCAATCTCGTCGTTCCACGATCCGCAGAACCTCTCGACCGGTCACTTGCGTCTAGTGTACTAGACACGAACCAGTCGTGAACCAGTAAACGATCCCGCGTTCATCCCGCGTCCGCTCAAATTCGCTGTTGTTCGCCCTCGCCAAAAACCATCGATCGCAACCACGGCCGTCCGCCAACATCCGTCGACGACCACCCCGACCGAGTTCACACGGCAGAGGTCCACAGTTCGAGTCTGTGTGCGCCCACTCCTGCCGTGATGGTCTGGCAGGCAAAGGCTCACCACACCCCGACGGCCAGAACAACCTCAGGTCTGCCGACGTCACAAGTTCGAGTCTTGTGCCGCTGTTAGCGCCCGCCGCCCTTGAGCACGACGCGTCCGGCGGCTTCGTCCTCTACGAGGACGAAGGCGTCGTCGGCGTTGGCGATGACCCGGAACGTCGCCGGGCCGTGTCTGAGGGAGCCGCGGTCGGCGGCGATGCCCATAGTCCACCGCCCCGTACGGTCGCAGTCCACGTAGCCGTAGCCGTGACCAGTGACGGTCGTCCCGTGCGAGCGCTGCTCGACCGTGCCGAACAGCCGCACGAACGTCGGCTGCGAGCAGCTGACCGTTCCGCTCAGGGTCACCTCACCGGTCCGAGTGACCCGTGCCTGGACCGAGTCGCCCAGATCGATCGTGAGCGGGCGGTCGATGCGGAGGTCGAGGTTGCCGCCAGGCCCGCCCCCGGCGGCGCCGACGAGCAGGTAGTACGTCTCGCGGGCGGCAGCGTTGAAGGCCACACGGGACTGGGAGTTGAAGTGGTCGTCGTTGCAGGCGATCTGGGTGAGCGCCCCCGGCGACCCGGTGTAGACCGACAGCGTCGTGTCGTAGTCGCTGCCGAAAGTGTCGGCGACGATGGGGGTCGCCTCCGACAAGGTGAGCGCGTACCAGACCGTGGGACCGGTGCCGAAGCAGCTCGGGTCGTCAGGGTCGGTCGTCGCGTCGACCGTGACGGCCGCGTCGCCGTATGGAAGGGCCGTGACGGCGGTCGCCGAACCGATGTCGTCGTTCGACGGTGCGGCGGCGGCCGGCACGGCCGCGACAACCGCGAGCGCGGTGATGATGGCGGTGGCTGCGGCGAGCAGCGCGAGTCGATGGCGGCCAGCCGGCGAATGGTCCATATCGATCATTCTTTCGCGAGCGTACGAGTCCTGCTCGGGGGCTTGCCGTCTGAGATGGCGCCCGTTCGCATCGACGCGTCGGGTACCGCTGCCCGAGGTCAGAACGGCTTGTCCCCGACGATGGTGACTCGCTCCATCACCCGCTTCGCCGGCAGGAAGTCGTTCGACACGACGTGCTGCGTCGCGCGGCTGTCCCAGAACGCGAGCGACCCTGGTCGCCAACGGAACCGACACTGCACGTCGACGATCGACGACTGCCGGAAGAGGCGATCGAGCAGTCTGCGACCCTCGGATTCGTCCATCCCGACGATCGAGCGCGTGAACGCGACGTTCACGTACAACGTCCTGCGTCCCGTTTCTGGATGCGTGCGGACGATCGGGTGCTCGACCGTCGGATGTTCGGCCCGCATCCGTTCCTGGACGTCACGCGGCTGGTTTCGTCCGAACGCCGAGGCGTAGTCGTGCGTCGCCTTCGCTCCGTCGATGCGCTCCTTGGTGTCGTCATCGAGCAAGTCGTACGCCTTGGCCATGTCGGCCCACAACGTGTCGCCACCGAGGTCCGGGAGCTCGACGGCACGAAGGATCGAGCCCATCGACGGCTCCGGCCGCCACGTGACGTCGGAGTGCCAGGTGTCGGGCGCGCGGAACTTGCCGCCGGCAGGGATGACGAAGACCTCGGGGTGCTCCTGGTCCGCCGGCGTGATCGGATGGACTTCCAGATCCCCGAAACGACGGCCGAAGTCGACATGACGCTCCCGGTCGAGTGCGTGCTGGTCGCGGAAGAACACCACCTTCCACTCGAGCAGGGCCTCCCTGATCTCCTCGACCGTCCCTTCGTCGAGGTCGTCGGCCAGCTCCAAGCCGGTGATCTCGGCGCCGATCGTTGCGGTCAGGGGTGCGAGTTGCAGCATCGCCCGAAGCTTCGCGTGAGATCTCGTCGTGTGCATCGGTGATCCACCCATCCGGTCGAGCTCGCACCGGATCTGTTCACCGCCGATCACACGTTCCGCGACGGCGCAGATCCCGGGCGTTCGTAACGGAGCAGCACGACGCCGTTGCCGAACGTTCGGGTCTCCGCGACCTGAAGGTCGGTCCGGACGTCCGATGGCGGGAACAGCGGCCGGCCCCTTCCGAGCACGACGGGATGGACGTAGAGCCGGTACTCGTCGATCAAGTCGAGTCGCCTGAACGTCTCGGCCAGGTCGGCACCACCGACTACCAGGTCGCCACCCGCCCGTGACTTGAGCTCGATGACGTCTTCGGGCACGACCTCACGAACGATCGTCGCGTTCCAGTCGGCGCGCTCGAGCGTCCGCGAGTAGACGAGCTTCGGCATGTCCCGCCAGATCCGGGCGAACTCGGCGACGGGCGCGGCAGCCGATGGATCCTCGTCGGCCTTCGGCCAGTACTCGGCCATCAGCTCGTAGTTGACGCGCCCGTCGAGGAACGCGCTCATCGCGCGGAGCACCTCGTTGAAGTGCGTGTGCAGCTCGTCGTCGACCATGTGCCAATCGAGCTCGCGGTTCGGCCCCTCGAAGTACCCGTCGAGGGACACCGACATCATGAAGACGAGCTTCCTCACGGCGACTCCCTCAATCGGCCCGCGCCGAGCCTCGCGCGTCGGCTCGATCGCTTCGGACGACCCTCGGCGCGAGCGGTATGACCCTCTAGCGGGTGTCGACGTGTGGTCGTACCCTTGGCCAGAGGGGCGACAGGCGAGGGGGGTGCCGTGCCTGACGACGAGGCCCGCGAGCGCGTCGAGCGCGAGCGGAAAAAGGCGCGCGACGAGGATCGGGCCGACAAGGAGCAAGCCGCCCGGACCGCCCGGGCCAAGCAGACCGCCGAGGAGGTCGCAGACCTCGCGGTCGGCAGTACGGACCCGCCCGCGGAGGACGTGAACGTCGGCTGGATGCCGGCCACGGAGCGCGAGGAGGAGCAGGCCGGGCGCACCATCGGGGAGGTCGGCAACATCCTCGCTCCGGATCCGCCGCGGCCCCCGCCTGCATCACCGACGGCCCCACCGGAGCCTCCGGCCGCGCCGTCACTCAGCGAGATCGCGGACCAAGCACGAGCAGGCCGCGGCTGTCTCTCGGGTTTCGGGATCCCTGCGGCGGCGATCCTCCTCGTGCTGGCGGCAGCGATCGGTGTGATCGTGCTTTCGGGTGGCGACGACAAACCATCGACGACCGCCGCCGGTGGCCCACAAGGCGGCAACGGTCCTCTGGCGAGCTTCGCCGGACACTTCGTGATGGTCGAAGGGCTCGACGATCCCGCGGGCCTTGATGCCGGCGCGCCGGGAGGCCGCCAACCGGGTAGCGCTGGGTCATCCGGCGCCACGATCGACATCGACTCCAACGGCACGATCACCGGCGGCAGCTATCACGCCTTCGCCGAGAACATGGGGTGCCGCTTCACCGCCGACGGCTCGACCGCCAAGGGAAATGCGACGGCGGCGGGTACCGGTTCGGTGATCTTCGACACGGCGCAGACCGAGGGGGGCGAGAAGTGTGCGGACTTCTCCTATCCCGGTGGCCACGCATTCGAGTTCGGCATCTCCGGAGACGACCTCTATCTGTGCCGGTCGCACATGGCGACCCTCACGACGTGCTCGGCCGAGTATCCGCGCCTGGCTGGACGATTCCACCGCGGCTGAAACTCGACGCGGTGGGCATCACGCGTCAGCGCCGGGCCGGGGTCGGGTCGCTAGGCAACGGGACGTTTGAGGAGCACCGCGATGACTCCGCCTGCGATGACGGTCATTCCAACGGCTTCCCAGCCCGACTGACCCTCGCGGTTGAGCGCCTCGACCGCGGCGGATTTGCCGGTGGCGGCGGAGGGCGACTGGAACTCGGGCAGCGCAACGATGAGGTACTCCCAGCGAGTCATCGCGTCAGTTCACCACCAACCGCAGACGGCTGGCGATCCGTGAGGAGGGCGTCGATGAGTGAGGGGAGCGAGACGGTGGCGACCCCGATGCTGCTGTCGGAGATGCCGTAGGGGAGCACCAACGTGTCGCCGTGCAGCAGTGCGCCGCAGCTGTAGACGACGTTGGGGACGTAGCCATCCTGCTCGTCGTCGTTCGGGAACAGCAGCGGCCCTCGGAGCTCGCCGAGGATCGTGGTCGGATCGTCCAGGTCCAGGAGCAGCGCCCCGATGCTGTACGTCCGCATCGGTCCGACTCCATGCGTGAGAACGATCCATCCCGCGTCGGTCTCGATGGGGGAACCGCAGTTGCCGAGCTGGATCGATTGCCAGGTCTCCGACGGCCGCTGGAACGTGACCGCGCGGCCCCAACGACGAACATCGTCGGAGAACGCGATGGCGTTCGTCTCCCGATCGAATCGCGACAAGGCCGCGAACTTTCCGCCGATGCGTCGCGGGAACAAAGCGACACCCTTGTCGGTCGCGGCCGCGCCCACCATTGGTGACGCGACGAACGTGGTGAAGTCCGTGGTCTCCAAGAGTTGTTGCGCGATCGCCGTGCCGTCGAACGCCGTGTACGTCGCGTAGTAGACGCTGGAACCGTCGTCGTCGACGAATCGCACGAAGCGGGCATCCTCCATACCCCCCGACTCGGCGGAGGCCGCGGGCCAGAGGATGCGCTCCGACAGGTCGGTCGTCGTCGGAAAGGTGGCGGTGTAACTCCGGTCGGCGATCGAGCGGAGATGCCCGATCGCGTCACCGGCCGTGCGCCGCGTGTCGCGCTGCGAGCGGAGGCGGTCGAGGGCGAGATCCAAGTCAGGCTGTGTGAACTTCACGTCGAGCGCGTCCAGCACCGAAGCGGCGTTGTCGCCATTGGCGCCGAGCGCGTCCAGTTGGAGTCGGAACAGGTCGCGGTCGAACGGCCCGGGAGTCACGGTGTCGATGACGGGGAAGGGTTGAGCGGTGTCGATGGCCACCGCACCAGTGGCGCTGACGGTGCCGGTGCGGAAGCCGATCGAGGATCGATGTCCTTCGCCGATGCCGCGCACGCTCATCACGAAGCGCAGGCCACCTGGCGGCGCGTCGCGCTGGTCAGGGTGGGGAACGACGGAGGGATTGCACAGAGCCGCCGCTTCCACAGAGAACTCGTGCGTGAACGTCGCGCCCAGGAGCTGCCGCCGGCTGTCGGACAACTCCACATTGCCGACGATCCGGTTGGAGATGCGAGCCGCATGTCGGTCGAACGTGTCGGCCAGCGACCGGTGGCGGCGACCGAACCGCCGCATGACGTCCTGCAATGCGCGCTCGACCTCCTCGTCGTCGAGGGCGAGGATGCGATCAACCACCCCGGAGGCGCGCGATTCGCTTCCCGCGAGGAGCTCTTGACCGGGGACGAAGAGGCGGGCGATCACCCGCGCCGGATCAGGCCGCAGACGGAGCCCGGTGCGAACCGCGAGCGGTGTCGTCATGCAACCGCGGCAACGAGGTGGCGCGCGTGTTGGAGCGTCGAGATGAGGGCGAGCGTCGACTCGGCGCCCTCATTCAGGTTCGGGCCGTCGAAGCACAACCCGTCGTAGCCACCTCCGGTCGAGGCATCGAACATCGGGGCGTGTGCGTCGTTGTCGCCGAGGAACCAATCGACCGAGGCGGCGACACCATCGGCCCAGCGCTGATCGTTCGTGATCGTGTGCGCGCGAGCACACGCGTCGGCCAGAGCAGCGACCTCGATGGCCTGCTGGTCGAAGGCGGGCCGCTCGTCGCCCGGCGCGCTGCCGCCCGCTGGCGTAACCGAGAGATGTCCGTCGATCGTCTCGTGCTCGAGCAGCCACGCGAGGAGCTCGAGACCCTCGTGGACAAGGGGCGGGCGGCTGAGCGCCGTGCCAGCGGCGAGCATCACCTCGGGGAAAACCGCGTTCGCGTACGAGAGACGCGGCTCCGGCCACGGCCAGGACGGGTCGGTTCCACGATGACCGATGCTGTCGACGGCGTCAGCGAGCAGTGCGAGCGCGGCTCGATGCCCGGGCCGGGCGACGAGCACCTCGTCGGCCCCGAGCGCGGCGAAGGCCATGGCTCTCGGCCACGGCGACCGCCGTTTGGCGCCTCGTTCGAATCGAATGAGCGCGTCCTGGCGCAGCCAGTCGTGCGGAGCTCGTGCGACCGCGGTACCGAACCCCCACAGGCTCCGGCCCCAGCAGTCGTCGACGTTGCGCCGTCCATGCCAATGGCCTCGCCGGTTCATGCGATTGCGCGCGTCGCCGCTGACGCCCTGGGCCTCGACGACGAACCGCAACGCCGTCTTCGCGAGGCCGAGCACGAGCGGGCTCGGGTGAGGCTCGCGGCAGACGACGACGAGCAGCCGGGCCATGTCGTCGGTGCAGTACCCGTGTTCCGGGCGCGGCGTCGTGTGGTCGGCATGCTCGAACATGCCGTGCTCGTCCGTCATGCGGGCGACGTGGGCGAAGCTCGGAACGGGCGCGGTCACGCCGACACTGCCGCGACATTCGAGACAATCCGATCGGCGAGGTTGCCGTACTGATGCGCAACCGCGGTCCACGACAGATCCGGGGCGATGCGGGCGGCCTCCTCGGCCATCTCAGCGGCAAGGTCTGGCTCGGTCAGCACGCGGCGCAACGCGTACGCGAGTGCCTTCGAGTTCCCGTGGGGCACGACGAGGCCCGCGCCGCTCGACAGCAGCTCGATGGCGTGCGGGAAGGCGGTGGCGACGACGGGCCGTCCCGCGGCGATGGCGTCGACGAGCACGCCCGACGTCACCTGATCACGGGAGTCGTACGGGAGCACGACGACGGAGGACCGTTGGATGAGCTCCGTCAGCGAAGGCACGTCGCGGTAGCTGGCATCGAAGGTCACGGACGCCGCCACGCCCTTCGACCATGCCCGTCGGATCAGCATGTCGCGATAGCGCTCACCCTCGTGGGAGAGGACCTTGGGGTGCGTGCGGCCGGCGACGACATATCGCGGCCGCGGTCGAACGTCACGCAGCTCGGCCAGCGCGTCGATGGCCCACTCGATTCCCTTGCCCGCGCCCAACAGCCCCCATGTCAAGAGCATCGGTCGGCCCCAGTGGTCGACACCGTCGAGCGGCGTGGGCACCGCGGCACCGTGGGGAATGATCGCCACCTTCGAGGCGTCCACGTCGAATCCGGTGCGCAGTCGATCGCGGGCGGCTTCGGTCATGACGACCACCGCACTCGCGGTGTCGACGACCGCTTCGAGCACCGATCGCTGATGATCGCTCGGCTCGAGCAGGACGGTGTGCGCCACCACGATGGACGGGACGGTGAGGCCGCGCAAGACGTCGAGCACCTCGTCGCCGTCGGGTCCGCCGTACAACCCGTACTCGTGCTGCACGATCGCGACATCGCAGTTGCCGAGCGTGTCAGTGGCCTCGAGCACAGACTCCGGCACGCCGTTGGCCAACTCGCCGAGCACCCTCGGACTCGACGTGCTCGAGCCGTCGGCGATGCGGACGACGCCCACGCTCGCCCCGTTCGCCACGAGTCCTTCGCCCAGCGCGGCGGTGAAGGTCGCCAGCCCGCACGGCGTCGGCGGGTACGTGCTCAGGATCCCGTAGGAGAGCGCCGTGCCCGGGCGCGCGACGACGGAAGGGAAAAAGTCTGTAGCTGCGCGCACGCACTGCTCCTCGATATGGCTCAGTCGAGGCGACGAACCTGCACAGGGCGACAGCGGGGGCCTGACGACCGTCCAGCCAAGTGAAGCGACTCTCCCAAGGGGATGTCCGCCCAGACTACCGGTCGGATCGACCGATACCCTCGGCCGGGACGAGCGAGGAGCCGCACGATGTCACTACGGGTCGCGGTGATTGCCCCGATCTCCTGGCGGGTGCCACCGCGGCACTACGGGCCCTGGGAGCTGTTCGCCTCGCTGTTGACCGAGGGTCTGGTCGCACGCGGTCACGAGGTCACCCTGTTTGCCACCGGCGACTCCGAGACGAGAGCGACGCTGTCGTCCGTCATTCCGCGGGGTTGGTCCGACGATGCCGACGTCGATCCCAAAGTGGCCGAGTGCCTGCACATCGCCGCAGTCTTCGAGCGGGCCGACGACTTCGATGTGATCCACAACAGCTTCGACTTCCTCCCACTCACGTACAGCGACCTCGTGCGCACACCAGTGGTGACGACCATCCACGGCTTCTCGTCTCCACGCATCGTTGCCGTCTATGAGCGCTACAA
>JBEEFX010000024.1:0-9038 GCA_041166365.1 Acidimicrobiaceae bacterium | reverse complement strand
CGTCGTCAGGTGGTCCAGGTCTTGAGCTTCTCGACGACCTCGGCCGTGTTCTCGGCGAACGGCGTGATCTGGAGAACGGTCACGCCGGCCTCCTTGTAGGCGGCGATGCGGTCCTTGATGTAGCCCTCGGGCCCGCACAACGACGTCTTCTCGAGCAACTCGGCGGGCACCTTGGCCGCCGCCTCCTGCTTGTTGCCGGCGAGATAGAGGTCCTGGATCTCCGCCGCCTCCTGCTCGTAGCCGTACCGACTCACGAGCGCGTTGTAGAAGTTCTTCCCCTTCGCACCCATCCCGCCGATGTAGAGCGCGGCCATCGCCCGGCCGAAATCGCGAACCGACGCGGCTTGCGCTTCGTCGTCGGTGATGCACACGACGCCGCCGGCCGCGACCTCGAGGGGACCGAGGTCGGCCGGACGCTTCGCCTTGCCCGCGGCGAGCGCCTTGCCGAAGACATCGTTGGCCTTCTCGGGCACGTAGAAGATCGGCAGCCATCCGTCGGCGATCTCCGCGGTGAGCTCGACGTTCTTCTCGCCGAGGGACGCGATGTAGACGGGGATGCGCGAGCGCACCGGGCGGCCGATGATCTTCAACGGCTTCCCGAGGCCGGTGCCCTGCCCGGCGGGAACGGGGATCGGGTACAGCGGCCCCGCGTTCGTCAGCGGCGCTTCGCGAGCCCACACATCGCGGCAGATCGACACGATCTCGCGTGTTCGGGCCAGTGGCTTGTCGTAGACCACGCCGTGGAAGCCTTCGATCACCTGCGGCCCGGATGCACCGAGGCCCAGCACGCAACGTCCACCCGAGAGGGCGTCGACCCCCGCAGCGGTCATCGCCAACAACGTCGGCGTCCGCGTGTAGATCGGAAGGATCCCCGAGCCGATCTGCACGCGTTCGGTCTTGGCCGCGAGGTAGCCCATGTAGCTCACCCCGTCGAAGCCGTACGCCTCTGCGATCCATGCGATGTCGAGACCGGCCTTCTCGAGGTCGACGACCTGACGGGCCGACGCTTCGAAGCCGCCGGCGTAGTTGATCGGCATCGAAATCTGCATCAGACCCCCAAGAACTCGCGACGCGCCTTGCTGCGCTCGATGAGGAACCCGGGAACGGGGACCCCGTTGACCAACACTGATTCACCCTCTGCCACTGCTGCGGCCGGCGCGCCGTCGTCGCCGGCCGTCGTGGCCGTCACCGACAGGTCCTCGCCGCTTTCCCGGCGACGGACGAGCTCCGCCCATTCGCCCGGCCGGGCGAGCTTGCTGCGGTCGATCGTGCCGCGCACGACGCCGTTGTCGAACCGGACCCAGTACCGAATCCAGGTGAGACCTTCGGGAAAGATGACCTTGCCCGTGGTGCCCTCGGGGATGCCCGGCATGTCCGCCGTAGCGACGACGCGTTCCTTCGGCTTCAGGAGCTTGTCGGTGGATTCCTTCTTGGCCATTGAAAGGGGCACAGTAGTGGGGTGCCGGTGGCCACCCCCAACGGGCCGATGCTGATCTTCGACGGCGACTGCAGCTTCTGCACGAGCTCGGCGACCTGGATCCGGCACCGGTTACCCGACGGTACGCGCGTCGAGCCTTGGCAACGCCTCGATCTCGACGCGCTGGGCCTCACCGAGCGCGATGTGACCACGGCGGCGTATTGGGTCGACGACCGCGGCAAGACCCACCGCGGCCATCGTTCGATCGGTAGGGCGTTGCTGGCCGCCGGTGGCGTCTGGAAGCCCGTCGGCGCGCTCATCCTCGTGCCGCCGTTCTCGTGGCTCGCCGCCCTCCTGTACGCGGTCGTCGCCAAGAACCGCCACCGCCTGCCCGGCGGTACCCCCGCCTGCAAGCTCGGCTGACACGCCCCAGAACTTCTGGGCTAACTGAGATCCATGTCGTGCGGGAGGCCGAGCACGCGCTCACCGATGATGTTGCGCTGGACCTCGCCCGTCCCGCCGCCGATCGTGAGCGCAGGACTGAAGAGGAAGCCGTAGTACCACATGTCCGCGGGCGCGCCGAGGGGGCCCGACGTCGAGATCATTCCGGCCGTACCGCACAGGTCACGCGCCACTCGCATGATCCGCTGCCCGTGCTCGTCCGCCATGATCTTGCGGATCGACGCTTCCGGGCCCGGCGGTTCGCCCCGGATGCGGGCCGACACCGTGCGCAGGCGGATGAGATCGAGCACCTTCTCCTCGATGTGGAGCTGCGCCAGCTCCTGGCGCATCACGCGATCGTCGACGCCACCGTGAGAACGCACGATGTCGAGCAGGTCGCCCGCCGTCGGCCCTCTCCCCCACAGCGCGCCGCCGCTCGACAGGGACACACGCTCGTTGCCGAGCGTGACCTTCGCCAGCGACCAGCCCTCGTTCTCGTCGCCGACGAGGTTCTCGGCCGGAATGCGCACGTCGGTGAAGAACACCTCGTTGAACATGTGCACGCCGGTCATCTCGACGATGGGGCGGACCTCGATGCCGGGCGAGTCCATCGGACAGATGAAGTACGAGATGCCCTTGTGCTTGGTCGCGCTCGGATCCGTCCGCGCGATGAGGATGCCGAACTTGGACACGTGCGCGCCTGACGTCCAGATCTTCTGCCCGTTGACGATGTACTCGTCCCCGTCGCGCTCGGCGCGCGTCCGCAGCCCGGCAAGATCGCTGCCGGCCTCCGGCTCGCTGAAGAGCTGGCACCACACCTCCTCCCCCGCGAGCAGCGGCAGGAGATAGCGGTCCTTCTGCGCGTCGGAGCCCGCGTGCAACAGCGTGGGCCCGGCCCAGCCGATGCCGATCGTGTTCTCCGGACGGCGCACGCCGGCGCGTCGCAGCTCGTCGTCGATGATGATCTGGTGCATGGGATCCGCGTCGAGGCCATACGGCTTCGGCCAGTGCGGAGCGACGTAACCGGCCTCCGCGAGCTGTCGACCGGACGGACGCCGGTGCTCCTCGAGCCACCCGCGTATCTCCGCGCGGCGGGAGTCGTCCTCCCCGGGCAAATCGAAGTCCATCGGCCGGCGACGGTACCTTGCTGGACGTGCTGAGGGGAATGCTCGTGGCGGCCGTGCTCTCGGCCGTCCTGGTCGTCGCCGTGCCCGACGCGGCGCGCGCGGCAAGCACAACGCCCATGAACGCCGCGTCGACGTGCGGACAGGGGTCGTGGGTGGCCGGCACCGTCGACCTCTGCGCCGGCGAGCTGGTCTACCGCGACTACGTCTACGACAACTTCGGTGCGCGTCCCGCGATCCCGGGAATCACGCTGCCGCAGATCATCGAGGGCCTCCAGTTCCAGTCGATTCCCAACCTCGACGCGTACGGCGGCCTCCCGCCGGCCGGTGGCCAGAAGGATCACGATCAGACCGACCTCGTGGCGCTGCGAATCCGCGTGAACGGCACACAGCTCCACGTGTCCGCCGAGCTGAACGCGATGACGGTGCCGAACGCGGCGAAGCTCGCCATCGCCATCGACACGGATGGCAACGCCGCCGGCGGTGGAGCGTGGCCCGACGCCAACATCTCGTCGGCCGGCTGGGACGAGGAGCACGCCTTCGCGGCCGGCGACCCGAACACGAATCTGATCGAGGGAGACATCCCGAAGCCGCCGGGCACGACCTGGAGGATCTGGGCGGTCGTCGCCAAGCCCGACGGCACCCCGATGAACGTCGCGTTCCGCGGCATCGAGGAGACCGGGTGGTGGTGGGAGGACCACCAAGCCGATGTGCTCGCCGACGGAACCCTCCCCGCGGACATGTCCGTCACCGTCGACGTGCTCAACGACTTCGACGCCGCGACCACACGACGAGCCGACGTTCCCCCGGGCGGCAAGCGGCAGCGCGTCTACATCAGTCAGTACACCCTCGGCGCCGGCGAGGGCATCGACGACAACGGCGTGCCGGGCCCCGGTTACACGCCGGGTAGTCCGGGTGCGAGCGTGAGCCAGGCCTTCACGAGGATCGGCAAGTACCAGCCGTACGGCTTCTACGAGCCCGCGCAGCCCGCACCGCACGGCGTGCAACTCGCGTTGCACGGGCTGGCCGAGAACCACTCCGCTCGGCTGTACCTGACGGGCACCAGCGGCAACTTCATGGCGCGCTTCGGCGAGGATCAGAACCGCCTCATCGCGACACCGCTCGGACGCGGCTGGAAAGGGTGGTACTCGAGCTACAGCGAGCGCGACGCGTTCGACGTCCTCGCCGACGTCGAGGCCAACTACCCCGTCGACACGGATCGCGTCGTGATGAGCGGCTACTCGATGGGCGGCTTCGGCGCGATGCGACTCGCGGCGCTGCATCCCGATCTGTTCGCGGGCGTGGTGAACTGGGTCGGCTTCACCGGTGACATCTTCAACGGAACGCCCCTCGGAGGGGCGTTCTTCACCAACGGCAGTGGCGGCGGCGCCGATGTGAACGTCGTCGACCTGATGGGGTCACTCCGTCACGTGCCGATGGTCGCGCTCTACAGCGGCGAGGACGAGCTCGTCCACGTCCAGACCGCGGTCGAGCTCCGTCAACGGCTGAGCGACCTGCACGTCCCGTCGATCTTCTACCTGCACCCGGTGGCCGAGCACCTCACCTACGCGCTGTTCGACGACTGGACGAAGGAGTCCGACGCGACCGCAACCGACACGCTCGTGCACGATCCCGCACACATCACGTTCCGGACGGACCGCGGGCTCTACGAACCCGACCTCGGGCTGGTGCCCGATCGGGCCTACTGGGTCTCGGCGATCGTGCCGGCCGCCGACGGCGCGGCCTCCGTCGACGCCGTGTCCCTCGGGTGCAACGGGGTCGACGAGCCCATCACCTCCGACGTACCCGGTGCCGGTCCCGATCCCGTGCCGTGGGAGTCGAACGAGGTACACGTCACCGGCTTCGACCATCGCGCAGCGGCGAACCGGCTCGAGCTGACATTGACCAACGTGTCGTCGCTGCACGTCGATCTCGGACGTGCCTGCCTGACCGACGCCGTCGACGTGCACGTCACCACCGACCAGCCGGCAACGATCACGTTCTCGAACGGGGAGTCCCGCACCTTCGAGCCGGAGACGTTGGCGCGCACCGGCGGCGCGCTGCCCGACGTGGTGCCGGTGCTCCTTGGTCTCGCGATCGGGCTCCGGCTAGTTGTCGGACGCCGCGGCCGCGGTGGTGGGCGTGGGTCCGGAGTAGGTGCCGGGCTGCGGAGCGGTACCCGCACTGTGTGAACGCGCCGGGTCAGGCGGCGGATCACATTGCGCGCCCGCCCACCCGAAGACCATGCACATCGTGTCTCGCGCGATCATCCAGTGGCCGTCGATGAGCTTGGCGTAGCCGATCTGCTGGCCGAAGAGCGCGCCGCCGTCGTACTTGAGCTCGAAGAACAAGGCAGCTTCGGTGGCCGACAAGAAGCGGATCTCTCCGACCTCGACGGTGATGGTGTCGGAGGCTTGCGGGAAGTTGCTCTTGGCTTGGTCTCCCGCGGTCTTCAAGTTCTTGGCATCCTCGAGGTAGAGCGCATTGTTGCTGGGATCGTTCCCATGCGTGAACAGGTACTCGTAAGCCGTCTTCACGTCTTGCGCCGCACGTGCGACGTCGGCGGGCTGCTCGGACCCGGCCGGCGGTAGCTCGGGCGGAGGAGGCGGGGGCGGCTGGCAGGAAGCGGGATACGAGTAGCCGCCCTGGGAGTTCGTCAGCGACATCGTCGTACCGTCCGCCAGCACGGCCTCGACCGCGCTCGCCGAGCTGGCGCCGCTGTGAGCAACCAGCGCCCACCCGTTCGCCGGTGCCATCTCGTCGACGAAGCCGTCCGGCCACGTGCCGCGCACGGTGGCCACCTCGCTGGTGGTCTGCACCAGGTACGAGCTGACCGGCGCACCTTCCATCTGGCCGAAGGACAGCTCGCCTCTCGATGCCGCAGGAGCATCGAGCGGGAACACTGGCGAGCCGTTCTGCGCCACGGCTTCGGTGCTCGACAGCTCGGCGCTGAAGAACGTCGTCGGGTTGCACTCGGGCGGAGGGCACCACTGATTCGGATCGCACGACGGGCCGGGCTTCACACCGCCGTAGTCCATCTCCTGCAGATAGCCGCGCAGCGCGACCCCCTCGGACGTGGTCCGGAGGAAGAGCCGGGTCATGACGGGCGCGCCGGGGTACATCCCGGGCCCCATCCCAGCGGTGGCGAACGCGAAGCCTCCGCTCGAGGTGGCATCGGTGTTCCTGTCCTGCTGCGATCCGTGAGCGGCCGCGACACTCGCTCGCTTGGGTGCGCTGGTGCGACCGGCGGCGAATCCGCCGAGGCTGCCGATCAGCAACGCGGTGATGACGGCGGCGGCGAGCGCAGGACGGCGACGCGCGCTGCTGGCCACGGCGGCGGGCGTGCGAATCCATCGCCGCGCCGGCTCGAGCGAGTGCGCGACCGTGCGATGCGCGGCCTCGTGGGCGTCGATCGGCTCTGCGACTCGGTCGAGCGCGCCGGCCCGTTGGCTCAGGAACTGCTGGATCTCCGGGCGCGGTTCTTCGATGTCAGCCATCATCAACCTCCAAAGCGGCATGCAGGCGCCGCAGCGCCCGAGCCACGTGATTGCGGATCGTCGAGATCGAGCAGCCCAGGGCATCGCTCGCCTCGCTGAGTGAGTAGCCGTGGCCGTGGACGAGCACGACAGCGGCGCGTTGCTGCGGGGAGAGGGCGTCGAGCGCGCCGGCCAGTGCGGGTTCGACGGCGCGTTCACCGCGACCATCGTCGATGAGCTCGAGCTCGAACTCGCGACCGTCGACCACCTCGTGCACCCGCCGGCGAGTCGTGCGGCGGATCGACGTCTGCCCGACGCGCCACAGATAGCCCGCGGGGTTGGTCATCGCCTGGACGCGATCCCAGTGCTGCCACGCCCACGCGAGCGCGTCGGCCGCGGCATCGCGACCGAGATCGGTGCCGTACGCCGCGACCAGCGCTCGTCGCAGCCTCGGTTCGACCGCGGTGACGAACTCGCTGAACGCCGCGGGCTCGTCCAACGACGGCACGACGCGCAAGACCTCCACTGCCCAGGAGAGCCCGGGGCGATGCGATCGTGTCACAGCCACTTGTCGCTCGCGGCGATCGCTGCTCACCGCCGCGCGGAGGCTTCGTTACGATCCCGCCCGTGCCAAAGGGGTGGAACTTCGCCGACGTCTATGAAGTGGTGGCCGAGCAGGTCCCCGACGCGGTGTGCCAAGTGCAGGGGAGCCGGCGCATCTCCTGGGGGGAGTTCGACCGCCGCGCCGACGGCATCGCCAAGGTACTGCTCGAAAATGGGGCAAAGCGGCAGGACAAGCTCGCCCACTACCTCTACAACGGGCCCGAGTACATGGAGACGACGTTCGCCACGTTCAAGGCGGGCCTGGCGCCGGTCAACACGAACTACCGCTACGCCGAGGACGAACTGGTCTACCTGTGGGACAACGCCGACGCGGTCGCGGTGGTGTTCCACGGATGCTTCACCGACCGCGTCGACCGCGTCCGCGATCGCGTCGGCAAGGTGCGCACCTGGCTGTGGGTCGACGACGGGAGCGACACGTGCCCCGAATGGGCGATCCCGTACGAGGAGGCGGCCGCATCGGCCACGGAGCGGACGGTGCCGCCGCACGATCGAGACGGCGACGACCTGCTCCTGCTCTACACCGGGGGCACCACCGGGATGCCGAAGGGCGTGATGTGGCGACAGCACGACCTGTTCGTCACGCTCAACCCGTCGAGCGGGGTGAACTACGGCGCGGAACCCGATCTCGGCAGGGTGCGCGAGCTGTGCGTGGCGCCCGGGCCGATCGTGATTCCCGCGGCGCCGTTGATGCACGGCACCGGCATGTTCACGTCTCTTTCGGCGATGACGGCCGGCGGTTGCATCGTGACCCTCGAGAACCGGTCGTTCGCCGCCGAGGAGCTGCTCGAGACGATCGAGCGCGAAGGGGTGTTCGCACTTGCCTGGGTCGGCGATGCCTTTGCGAAGCCGGTGTTGCGCGCGCTCGACGACCAGCCGGGCAAGTGGGACATCAGCACGATCCGTCTCATCACCTCGTCTGGCGTGATGTGGAGCGAGGAGACGAAGCAGGGGCTGCTGCGCCACCACGGCGGCATGATGCTGGCCGACGCCTTCTCCTCCTCTGAAGCGCTCGGGATGGGCAGCTCCGTGTCGACCGCCGGCGGCACGTCGACCACCGCGAAGTTCATGCTGGGCGAGAACGCGCGCGTGCTCACCGACGACGGTCGTGATGTCGTGCCGGGTTCCGGCGACGTCGGGCGGGTGGCCGTGAAGGGCGTGACACCCGTCGGCTACTACAAGGACGAAGAGAAGTCGGCCCGCACGTTCGTCGAGATCGACGGCGCCCGTTACTCCATCCCCGGCGACTACGCGACCGTCGAGGCTGACGGCACGCTCACGCTGCTGGGCCGCGGATCGGTGTGCATCAACACGGGCGGCGAGAAGGTCTTTCCCGAGGAAGTCGAGGAAGTGCTCAAGCTGCATCCCGACGTGCGTGACGCGGTGGCCGTCGGCGTGCCCGACGACAAGTTCGGCGAGGCGATCACCGCGGTCGTCGAGCCGGCGCCGGGAGCCACGATCGACGAGGGCGAGGTGATCGCACACGTGAAGGGCAAGCTCGCGGCGTACAAGGCGCCGAAGCGCGTGGTGGTGGTCGACTCCATCGAGCGCGCACCGAACGGCAAGGTCGACTACAAGGGCGTCCGGGCGCGCGCGTTGGAGGCGCTGGGCCTTTCATGACCCAGGCCTCGGGGCCTTCCCCGTTGCTCGGGCTGGTCGCCGCCCTCGCCGTTCTGATCGCTGGCATCGCCGCGGCGGTCACGCGCGACGACACGACGAGCACTCGCACGTCGCCGGGCATCGTGTCCTCGACGCGGCCGGTGCTGCCCGTGTCGACATCGACGTCCATCGCGCCGGGCACGCGCACGACGTTCACGACGATTCCCCCGTCGGTGCTGTCGACGACCACGACGATCCGGCCCGCGGTCCCGACTCCCGAGGCCGCGGCCAACGGCCTGTGGGCGGCCTACACCGCTGGCAACCGCGCTGCCGCCGATCGATTCGCCGGCCAGCCGGTGG
>JBEEFX010000023.1:0-23418 GCA_041166365.1 Acidimicrobiaceae bacterium | reverse complement strand
GCGCGCGCAGCGCGCGCCGGTGCCCGATCCTTGCTTGCAGCGGGTACCAGTCCGGATGTTGCAGCGGGAACAGGTCGTGCACGGTGTAGACGACCGGACGCCGGGAGGGAACGGGAAAGACGGCCTGCGTGACGTGCACGAGGTCGGCGGTGCCGGCGGCGCGGTCGATCCGCGGCCGCCCGATCGTCCACCACCCGAGCAGGACGGCCCGCCTCGGCCCTCGCACCGGCGAGATCGGGACGCCCTTCGGGACCCATGAGAAGTCGTCGGACCGACGCCGGCCTCCAGGCTCGCCGGTACCGCACAACGTGACGGCCGTGTCGTGACGGCGGGCGAGCGCTTGGGCCAAGCCGCGGCCGTAGCGATGGACGCCGGTCGGCTCGCGGCTGCCCCACGAGTGACTCACGAGCGCCACCGCCGTCTTCGTCATCGTCGAAGGTTCGCCATGTCGGTCGCATAGGGTCGCACCTCGTGGCCGAGGGCGAGAGCTTCCACGCGATCTATCTCGTCCTGAACGACTTCACGTTGTTCCCCGCGTCGCTGAGATCGGTGTACCCGCACATCACCGGGGCCACAGTGATCACCAGTCACGACCGCGACCGCTACGGCCGGCCCGTCGAGCCGGACGGCACCGTCGAAGCCGTCCTCACCCGCGCCCTGGATCCGGACCGCAAGGTCAATGTGATCGTCTGCACCGAGGGCTCGGAGGCCGCGCTGCGCAACCGGGCGATGGCGTTCGCGCACCCGCCTGCACCCGCCGGTCGGATTCATGACCGCGAGCAGGGCCTGGCCGTGATGCCGCCGCCCGACTGGTTCTGGATCGTGGATGCCGACGAGATCTACGACACCGACGACGTGCGCCGGCTGAAGGCGTTCGTTCGCGAACACCCTGCTCCGGCGTATTGGGCGGGTTCGTACAGCTACTGGCGATCGTGGAACTGGCGGATCGCGGAGCGGAGCCGGCGCGTGGTCCTCCTGCGACCTGGCCGTTGGTTCGACCATCTGCGACACCCTCGTCTGTCGTTCGTCGCTCGAGCGGTGCGCAAGTTGCGGCATCTCCGGCTCCTGCCGGGACGCGCGGAGACCGCGTTCATCGGCGCCCAAGTGCCGCGCGAGGTTGCGGTGTTCCACCACGGCGACTGGGTGGGCCCCCGTGAGCGGATCGAGGCGAAGCTCGCCCGCTCCGGTCACCGGGACCAGTTCATCGACGGGTGGCTCGAGCGCGTGTGGGACCAGTGGACGCCCGAGATGCGCGATCTGCATCCGTTCGAGCCCGAGATGTTCCCGCTCGCGGCGCACGTGCCCACGGCGCGGCTTCCGGCGGCGATTCGCGAGCACCCCTGGCCGGACGGCTGGCTGGAGCACGACTGATGCCGGGCCGGCGGGCGTTGATCGTCGGCGCGTCACCGCTGATGTCCGGCGGGGAGATCAGCCTCGTACGAGCGCTCGCGCACCTTCCCGCTCACGGGTGGGAGTGCGCGACGGCGCTGGTCGTTCCCGTGCCGGGCGACACAGCCGAGGCGTTCGATGGCATCGGTCTCGCGCCGTCGGTCTTCAGGGTCGGAAGAATTCGCCAGGTCGGCGCGGGCCTCCGGGCCGTGCGCGGTCTGGCCCACCTCGCGCGCCAGGCGGATGTCATTCATGCGAACGACATCCGAGCCGCGCTGTACTGCCAACCGGCAGCGCTGCTCGCGCGCAAGCCGTGGACCTTTCACGCCCGCGATCTGTACGCCGAAGGGTCGGGGTTCGAGCGCTCGCTGCGATTCGTCCGACCGACACGCGTCGTCGCCATGTCAGAGGCCATCGCGACGCGGGCCGCAAGCCTCTTCTCCTGGCCGCCGGACCGGATCGACGTTGTCCATTCCGGTCTCGATGCACCGGCATACCGCGCAGAAGCAAACGGCCCCGCTTGGCGAGCGAGTGTCGGTCTGGCTTCGACCGACGTCGCCGTCGGCATCGTGGGCCGTCTCGTCGAGTGGAAGGGCCAGGACGACGTCCTACGGGCGGCGGCCGTCATCGGTCGCGCCCGCCCGGAGGTTCGCTTCTTCATCGTCGGCGGCGAGCTCGTCGACGACGCGTCGCGATGGAGCCTCGGGCGTGAGGCCGACCGGCTCAGGCGCCTGGCGGCTGCGCTCGGCATCGCCGACCGGGTCACGCTGACGGGACCGACCTCCGATGTGTCCAGCGTGATGGCCGGTCTCGACATCGCCGTCACCGCCTCATGGGCGGAGCCGTTCGGGCTCGTCGTGCTCGAGGCGATGGCGCACGGCACCGCCGTGGTGGCGACCCGCGCCGGTGGCATCCCCGAGATCGTGGTCGACGCCGAGAGCGGGATGCTCGTGCCGCCCCGATCGCCCGCGGACCTGGCGGCGGCGATCGACGGCCTAGTGGCCGAGCCGGAACGACGCAGGCGACTGGGCGAGGCCGGCCGGCGCCGCGCCGCGGAGGCGTTCCCGGTCGAGACCGAAGCCGTGGGCCTGGCCGCGACCTGGGGTCGCATCGTCGACTGAAGGGGCGGGTGTCGCCGGAAGGGCCATGCCGACCAGGAGCCACAGGGTCCAGCCCGTGGCGAGCTCGCTGAAGGTCTCGAGCACGAGCCCTCCGGTCGCGACCGCGGCGAGCGCGGCGAGCGCTCCGACCGCAATGCCACCGACCTGTCGCGAGCGCCGCCACAACATGCGCAGCACCATGACGATGAACGCCACCATGGCCACTGCACCGATCACGCCCACTTCGACTCCGATGTGCAGATAGAAGTTCTCCGTCTGGAAGCCGGTGTCGCTGGCGAAGCGCACGGTGAGCGTGCCCGTCGTCCCCAACCCGGAGCCGAGCGGGTGGGCGACGATCGCCCGGGTGGCCTTGTCGATTGCCTCGATGTGCCCCTGCGTCCGTTGGTCGCTGGCATTGGCGCCACTCGCGAGCTGGTCGCCGCTGCCGAGCAGGACGAACACGAGAAGGAGCGCCACGCCGGTCCCGTAGATGACCCCGATCCCTCGGCTGAGCCGCCCCGACGCGGCCGCCAACACGATCCCGACCAGCACGAACATGGCCATCGCGCTTCGGCTGAACGTGCAGAAGATGCAGAAGGTGCAGAGCACACCGATGGCCACCTCCCAGGGTTTGCTCACGCGTCGCACGACCCGGCTTCCGATCAGCGCGACGACGACCAGGAGCAGGAAACCGAGATCATTCGGCGAGAACAGGACCGAGCCGGCCCGGATCACCTCACCGCCGCCGAACGGCACGCGCTCGACGGCCCCGAGCGTCGGCGCGTTCATCACGTCGTTGCGGAACTGGAGGATCCCCGTGCTGTCCACCCAGCTCTGCCACCCGTCCGGTCCGAACCGATTCCAGATCCCGAGCAGCGCCACGACGCCCGCGACGACCGGGATGAGCATCTCGGCCCGGCGTCGGAGCACGTCGCTGCCGCCCAGCCATCGAGCCGCAAGGAAGACTGCGACGAAACCCACGTTCGCCCGAGCGGCGACATACCGGACGCCGAGCGCCGGTCCGAGCGGGGCCAATGCGTAGAGCCCGACCAGCGCGAGCAGGGCGAGCGCGAGCCAATCGACGCGCTCGAGCGGCCGTGGTCGATGCGACCACGCGCGCAGGAGGGCGACGCCGACCACGAGCTCCTTGGCGTAGCCCAGGTGGATGGCGGCGTCGGCCGGGAACCATTCGTGCCACCACAGCCAGGCCTGCGTCATCTGTGAGAACGGCACCAGCACCACCATCACGACGAGCGTTGCGAGCGGCCAGCGGATCGCGCAGACGACCGCGGGCAGCACGATCAACGCGTCGAGCGCGATGGAGGAGAAGGAGGGATGCTGGATCGTCCACGCGACGGCGAAGCCGAGGGCCGCGAAGACCGCCGGCGAGCGAAGGATGGCCGTGATCTCGAGACGGCGGTGGCCGGGGCCCGCGGGCATCAGGCTGTCCTCGGTCCGAAGCGTTCGGCTCGCCGCGCCCGGCGCGCTTCGCGCACGCGACGGCGGACGCCTTCGGGGGCCGCCCGCGCCACGAGGCACTTGGCCAGCATCCCGGCGAACATCGGGCCGAGGACAGGCGAGGTGGCGAGTGCGGGCGCGGCGCGCAGCCCGGCGAGCAGACCGCGCGCTGCGGTCGTGTAGTCGCCGCCCGCGTACGCGTCGAGGGCGCGGCCGAACATCGGACGACTGTCGACGACCCGCTGTCCCGCGGCGCGATCCGCAGTGGGCAGGCTCTCGAGGAACCGCTGCCGAACCTCGTCGCTCATCCGCTCCCGCGCGGCCTCGACGTCGGGGTCGACCGGGCGACCGTGTTGCCGGTAGTGGAGCACCACGTGGGGCACGAGCGCGATCGGACGCGGATGGATTCGCAAGCTCAACTCGAGGTCCTCGGCGAAGCTGCGGGTCTCGTCCCACCCGCCGATTCCCCGGAGATGTTCGGTGCGCCAGAGGCCGGCTCCGGGCAGCAGATACCAACCCCACAAGATCTCGCGCCACATGCGCCGTTGGACGGGGAGCCGCCCGATCGTGGGCTGCCGGGGGACCTCGTGGGGACCGTACGTGCCGAAGGTGGCATAGGTACCCGCGGCCACCGGCGCGGCGGGATGCCGGTCGAGCGCGCTGCTGAGGCGCTGAAGCGCTCCGGGCGCCAGGAGGTCGTCGTCGTCGAGGAACAGCACGGCTGGCGTGGTCACGAGCGCCAGGCCGGCGTTGCGGGCCGCCGTTCGTTCTCGGCCTGGGTCGAGCCGGTCGTGGCGGAGCCGCGGGTCGGTCTGCTGCTCGAGCCAGCCGGCCGTGCGGTCGGAGGATGCATCGTCGACCACGACGACCTCGACCGACACACCGGTTTGTCCGAAAACGCTGCTCACGGCGTGTTCGAGCAGTTCACAACGGTTGTGCGTGGGGATGACCACGGTGACAGCGGATCGGTCCGAGCTCATTCGAGCGGCCATGTTGACACGGCTCGGCTCCGGTTCGACAGAAGCAGTACATTGATCCGACCGCGGGATCGAGGGTGGTCGATTGCCTGCTTGGGGAGCAGGACGAGGGAACCGGGCCGTTGAACCTATTGGCCCGTACCACGACCATTCTTACAATGCGGCGCCTGGCGGATCGAGGGGACAGGACAGGGACGGATGTATACGGATGAGGTTGGGCACGCCTCCGAGATGACCGTGGTGGCGGAACCGCGGGTCAGCACCTACGCGCCGCTCCATCTGACCGACGGCACTTCGGGGTTCGCGATGCAGCACGGCGGTCCCACCGGATGGCGACAGGCAGTGAAGCGGTCTGTCGACGTCGTCGGAGCGGGCCTGAGCCTGCTGGTCGTCCTGCCGATCCTGCTCGTCGTGGCCGTCGGAGTGCGACTGTCCTCGCCCGGTCCCGTGCTCTACCGCCAGACCCGCGTCGGCCGCCACGGCCGCCACTTCACGATGTTGAAGTTCCGCACGTTCCCCATCGAGCACGTTCCCCCGACGGGCGTCGTCGACGACGGTGAGGCTGCGGTCGTCCCCGTCTCGCTCAGCCCGCTGCGCTTCGGGCGTCTGCTCCGCCAGACGTCGTTCGACGAGCTTCCGCAGCTGTTCAACGTCCTGCGCGGCGAGATGTCCCTCGTCGGTCCTCGACCCGAGCGACCAGAGCTCGTCTCGGCGCTGGCCGATCGCATCCCGCAGTACCGCGCTCGTCACCGCGCGCCGGTGGGCTTGACCGGCCACGCCCAGGTGCTCGGCCTGTGTGGGACGACGCCGATCGAAGAGCGGGTCGCGGCCGACAACGAGTACATCGACGGATGGACGTTGCGCCGCGACATCGCGATCCTCGCCAGAACCGTCCCGACGCTCGTGCGCAAGGTCCGTTCCGACATCTGAGCTAGAGGAAGGGCGTCGGCCCTTCGGGCTGCTCGTGGGTGACCGCGAAGAGGACCCGATCGAGGATGAAGAACTTGGCGACCCAGAGGACGCCGAACCCGACGATGTTGCCGGCGTTGACCAGCAGCGGATGTCCTGGCCACTGGCGCTCGAACCAGTAGACGCACAGCGACGAGAGCAGCAGGCCGAGGAAGGTCATCACCCAGAACGGGACGACCTCCGCGCGCAGGCTGCTCTTGCCGCGCTTCTGCCACACCCACGCACGGCTCAAGTAGTAGGTGGGCAGCGTGCTGATCGCGACGGCCGTGACGTTGGCCGCGACGCCGGGCCAGTCGAGCACCGACGCGAACAGGTACAGCAGGCTCTGGCCCATGACGACCCCGACGACCGAGGTCATGCAGTACTTCCAGAACTTCTGCACGAGCGGCAACTCGGAGAGCCGCCGGATCAGGCCGGGTTCAGGCGAGGTCGTCGGCGGCACTGGCGCGCTCTCGTGATCGGTCACGTGACCCGGATCGTGTTCGGGGCGGGAAATCGTCCTCGTCGTCGACCTCGGTGCCGCCGTCTCCGTAGCCGTAGCCGTAGCCGTAGCCCGCACCCGGGAGATCGCGGGGTTGCATCTTGTTGAGCACGACGCCGAGCATCCGGGTCTGATTGCGCGTGAGCGCATCCTTGGCTTGCTGCACGGCGGTGATCGGCGTCCGTCTCGCTTCGACGACCAGGATCGCCCCGGCCGCCATGCGCCCGAGGACGAGCGTGTCGGCCACCGGGAGCACGGGCGGCGTGTCGAGCAGCAGCACGTCGGCCTGCCCGGCGAGCGAGGTGAGGAGCTTGGCCATGCGCGCTCCGCCCAAGAGCTCGGTCGGGTTGTTCACCGTCGCCCCCGTCGGAAGGACGTAGAGGCCGCGGTCCCGCGAGCCGAGCTCGACGAACTGCAGCGCGCGATCCAGTGCAGCATGGTCGAGCAGCACGTCGGACAAACCGAGCTCGTTGTGGGCGCCGAGCCAGAGGTGCAGGTTCGGGTGACGCAGGTCGACGTCGACGGCGATGACCCGCAGTCCCGTGGCGGCCAGCGACACCGCGAGGTTGGCGCAGGTCGCCGTCTTGCCTTCTTCGGCCGCGGCACTCGTGACGATCACCGTCGGGCTCTCCAGCTCGGAGAGCGTCACCAAGAGGTTCGACCGCAGCACACGGAACACCTCGTTGCGATGGCCGGCGTCGTGCAGCTCGGCACGGCCGCTCCTGCCGCGAAGGAGATTAGGCATCGCGCACGAGGCCGATCTCCTTGCGGCGCCCGGTGGGGGGACGGCGCAGGGTCGTCGACGGGTCCAACGCGAGTTGCGGTACGACGCCGAGCACCGGGAGCTCCAGCCGGCGTTCGGCGTCCTCGACGCTCTTCACGGTGACATCGAGGTACTCGACCAGGAGCACCGCTCCGGCCGACAGCATGACTCCGAGCAGGCCGGCGATGATGATGTTCGTGAGCACGCTCTCCTTCTGCGGAGCGACCGGCAGCTTGGCTCGTTCGAAGATCCGGGCGGGCGCGGTCGGCAGATCGCCCTCCGCCGGCGCTTTCCCTGGTTCGAGCTCGGTGATCTTGGCGACGAAGGCCTCGGCGAGCCCGATCGAGAGTGCTTGAGCGATTGCGGGGTCCGTGTCCGTGACCACGATCACGAGGATGTTGGTGTCCTTGATGGGAACCGCGGCGGTCTCCGCCACGACTCGGTTCGCTGATCTCGGCACACCCGTGGTTTCGAGCGCCGCCGACGCGATCGGCGCGCTCCTGATCATGATCGCGAACGTCTGGATGACCCGAGCGAATCCCTGTTGCTGATCGGCGGACAGGTTGGGATCGAAGGTGCCGGTGGCGGCAAACGTGTTGGCGCCGACATAGAGCGTGGATTGCGCCGTGTAACGGACGGTGTTGTCTGCCGTCGCGATGGTGAATCCGACCGCGACGGCGACGGTCAGCAGGATCAGCAGGACGCGGCGCCGGAGCATGGCGAGATACCTTCGGAGCTCCATCCACTTCCTCTCGCGTCGTCAGGGCCCGTCAACTGTAGGGCACGCCCGCACCGGGGTCCGTAGCGCGGAAGCACGGCGGCGCTCCTCACGGATCGGCGTCGGGGTATGGACGCGCGACACTCACTCGTCCGGGAGCGGACCGGCCAGGCCGTCCACGCAGGAGGAACGACATGGAGGGCATGCAGGTCCGGTCACTGCTCGACGAGCTCCACGCGGCCGAGTCCCGATTCCACGGCCGGTCACCCGACGAGGAGGTGAGCTGGCGGCTCAACGACGAGGCTCTCGACCTCCTGGTCGATCTCGTCTCCGAGGGCGACCGCACGCTCGAGACCGGTGTCGGGTACAGCACGGTCGTGTTCGCCGCCCGCGGCGCGCAGCACACCGTTGTCTCACCCTTCGCCATCGAGCACGAGCGCGTGAAGGCCTGGTGCGCGGACCACGGTGTCGACCTGTCCACGGTCGAATTCGTCGCGGTGACTTCGCAACTGGCGCTGCCAGCGCTCGCATCGGACGCGCTCGATGTCGTGCTGATCGACGGGGATCACGCGTTCCCCACGCCGTTCATCGACTTCTTCTACGCGGCCGGCCGGCTCGTACCCGGAGGTCTCCTCGTCGTCGACGACACGAACGTTCGCTCGTGCCGGGTGTTGGCGGACTTCCTCCACACGGAAGCCTCGCGGTGGCGGCTGCACACCGAGCTCTGGTCGACCACGGTGTTCGAACGGTTGGACGGCCCGCTGCTGCCGCCCGGCGGTTGGGGAGCGCAGCCGTGGAGTGCGACGCCGCTCCGCGACAGCACGCCGCTGAGCTTGCAACAGTGGCTGCGGGCGCGGCTCCGTATCCGAACGCGGCTGCGGGCGCGGCGCGAACGAGTTCGTGGTGCTACTTGAACGTCCTGTGGGTGACGCCCTACAAACCCGACGCGCAGGGCGGTGGCGGCGTCGCGCACGAGTTCGAGTTGCTGCGCCTTGCGGCGCGGCATCACGACATCGAAGTCATCACCCCTGACTTCCCCGAGGACCGCGTCGAGCTCGACCGCGGCGAGCAGCGCGTGCCCATTGAAGGCACGGCGTGGCGCGCGCACGGCCCGGCGCACAACAAGGTGACGTTCGCCGCGCAATTCCTTCGTGCTCGGCCGAGCCACGAGCAATGGGTTCTCGAGGACCGCGTTCGGGCGCTGCGCCGAGCCGTCGAGTTGCACCAGCGCCGCCGCCATGTCGATCTCGTGCATCTCACGAGCACCGAGCTGGCCAGCCTGGTCGGAGCGTGCCACGCGACCGCAGTGCTGCTCGCGTTCGACGTGTTCTCGCGTCACAGCGGGCGCGAACGTTCGCTGTCGGTGACTCGAGCCCGCAGACTGCGATGGGCGATCGAGGAACGGCGCCTGGCGCGGTGGGAGCGGCGGTGGCTGCCGCGCTTCGCCGGCGTCGCCGTGGTCTCCGACGTCGACGCCGCCGCGATCCGCGAGCTCACGCCGGTCGTTCCCGACGTCATTCCGAACCCCGTGGTGGACGCCTTCTTCGCGCCGCCACAGGTCGAGCGCAGTGACCGCACGGTCACTCTCGTCGCCAACCTCGGGTACCGGCCGAACATCGACGCCGTGGAATGGCTCGGCCGCGAGATCTGGCCGCGGGTGATCGACAGCGTCCCCGACGCCGAGCTCGAGGTGGTCGGCGCCAACCCGGCCCCGGGTGTCGAAGGCGAGATACGGCGGGCGGGTGGACGGTTGTCCGCGAACGTGCCCGACGTCCGGCCGTACTACTGGAGGGCGGCGGTCGCCGTCGCTCCGATCCGCGGCGGCTCGGGCCTGCGCAACAAGGTCCTCCACGCCATGGCGTGCGGCGCGCCGATCGTGGCGACGTCCACGGCCCTCGAGGGGATCGACGCCGTGTCGCGGCGGCACCTGCTCGTCGCGGACGACGCCGCGGGGTTCGCCGCGGCCATCGTCGAGACCCTGCACGACCGCGAACACGCCGCACAACGCACGGTCGCGGCCCGCGAGCTCCTCGATGCCCATCGATCTGACGCTGTCGGCGAGCGGTTCGAAGCGTGGTGGGCGAGATCGATGACCTCTCCTCGCGTGCGACCGGAACGCGGATGACGCAATCCGTTCACCATGTCACGGTGGTCGTGCCCACCCGTCGCCGACCGGCGGCCCTCGACCGGGTGCTGCATGGTCTCGCGCGTCAACGCGATCCGGGTGTGCCCTGGGACGTCGTCGTCGTCGACAACGACACGGGCCCGGGCACCGCGGCCACCTCCTCCCGAGCGGCGCTCGCCGCGCTCGCGGTCCCGGTTCGGGTCGTCGTGGAGCCAGCGTTGGGCGCGGCGAACGCTCGCAACCGGGGAATCACCGAGGCGGGCGGCACGATCGTCGCGTTCATCGATGACGATGTGGTCCCGGACGACGACTGGCTGCAACGGCTCGTCGAACCGCTCTTGAACGATCGGTGCGAGGCGGTGGGTGGTCAAGTCCGGCTCGACGCGAGTGGTCCCCGGCCGCGCTGGCTGAGCTCGTGGCTGCTGCCGTACCTGTCCCACTTCCACCCCTCGGACCAAGAGGTCGACCTAGCGTCGGTTCCTTCCGACGTGTTGACCGAGCCGTACGTGCTCACGGCGAACGCGGCCTTCACGGCCGAGGTGCTCGACCGCACGGGCGGCTTCGATCCGCAGCTCGGTACCCGCGATGGAGTTCCGTTCGGGAACGAGGAGTTGCGACTCTGCCGGCAGGTGCTCGCCGGGGGCGGTCGCATCCGCTATCTCCCGACGGCGCGCGTCGTGCACGAGTTGCCGCCCAGCCGCCTTCGCCGTTCGTACTTCGCTCGCCGGCTCTACGCCCAAGGCCGCTCGGACTGGATGCTCGACCGGGACGTGCTCGCCACGGCCCGCAGCGCGGGTGTCCGTCGGGCGTTCGAGCTCTTCGGGTCTGATGTTCGCGTCGCGATGAGTCCCGAACGGCGCACGCCGGTGCATCGCTGGCTGCTGTCGTCGGCCATCCAGCGCGCGGGCTTTCTCCGCGAGGCCGTGTCCTGCCTCGTACGGCGGTGGTGATGGACAGCGAACGGATCTCGGTCGTCGTCGCGACCCGCGACCGACCGTCGATGCTGCAACATTGTCTGGAGTCGGTGCGCGGCGCGCTTCGAGCCGGCGACGAGTTGATCGTGGTCGACTCGGCGTCGCGCGAGCCCGCAACCATCCGTCAGCTCGCTGACGCGCACGACGCTCGGTATCTGCGCTGCGACGTGCCCGGCGCGAGCTACGCACGCAACGTCGGCTGGCGCGCGGCGAGCAACGGGATCATCGCGTTCATCGACGACGACGTGAGCGTCCGGCCCGACTGGGCGGATGCCGTTGCCGCCGCGCTCGCCGAAGACCAGGGCCTCGGCTTCGTCACGGGCCGGCTCGACCTCCCCGACCCCGAACGTCATTTCGAGCGGCCGGTCGCAGTCTTCGACCACGACGCCTCCTTCGACATCGGACCCTCGACCGACGAGCCCTACGGGCATGGCGCCAACCATGCCGTGAGGCGAGCAGCACTCGAGCAGGTGCGCGGCTTCGACGAGCGCTTGGGAGCCGGACAGGAGTTTCGAGCGGCAGAAGACCTCGATCTGTGGGATCGACTCATCCGTGGTGGCTTCGTCGGTCGCTACGTGCCCGAGGTCGTCGGCTACCACGACCAATGGCGCCGGCGCCGGCACTTCGTCGGGCTGGACTGGTCGTACGGCTACGGCGGCGGTGTGCGAGTGGCGAAGCTCCTCCGCGCCGACGTCCGCCGCGGCCTGCACTCGACGCGGCTGTTCTTGTGGGACTGGGGCGCGAAGCTGTTCTGGCGGCATCTCTGGTATCGCCAGGTGTTCCTGGCCGAGCTCACCGTCATCAGGATGTGCGGCGTCCTCGTGGGTCTCGCCCGCGGCATCGTCATCCCGATCGAGGACGGGCACCTCGCGCCGCGACAGCCGCGAGGTGGGCCTCCTCGAGACGATCGGCGAGCCGGTCGACGCTGAACTCCGCGGCGGTCGCGAGGCCGGTCGTTGCGAGTGACAACCGCAGCTCGGGCTCGGCTGCGAGTCGCTGAACGGCGGCGGCGAGCTCGGCGGCATCGCCCGGCTCGTAGAGCAGGCAGTTCGACCCGTCGGAGAGGAACTCCGTCGAACCGCCGGCCCCCGACGCGACCACCGGGGTCGCGCACGCCATCGCCTCGATGGGAACCAATCCGAACGGCTCGACCTTGCTGGTGAACAGCAACGCATCGGCGGCCGAGTAACGATCGCGGAGCTCGCGACGCGTGGACACGGTGGTCGAAATGCGATCGGCGACCCCCAGCTGTCCTGCGAGCTGCATCACGCCCGCGAAGTAGCTGGGATCCTGCGGGCCGACGAGGTCGACCGTCATGCCTTCGAGCATCGGCAGGGCCTCGACGATCGTCTCCACGCTCTTCAGGCCTTCGATGCGGCCCACATAGAGCAACCGGCCCCGCCACGGCTTCGGCTGCGCCGGCGGCGCGACCGGTGGGAAGTCGTCATGGCTGATTCCGGTGTGCACGACGACGGAACGAGGGAACCGCCACGGGGTCGCCCGCTCCGCGCTCTCCCACGTCGATCGACTCACCCAGCAGAACGTTCCGGAGGTTCCGAGGTCGGGGAGCTCCGTGGGAACCTGCAACGCACGCGCCGCCATCCGGCCGAGCACCGGATGACGCTGGAGCAGCGCGCGGAAGCCGTCGTACTGCAGATCGAGGGCGGGCCATTCGTTGCAGACGTGATACACGAGCGGACGGCGAGAGCGAATGAGCCCGGCGACGACGGACAAGGGAAGGGCTCCCATGTTCCACACGGACACGACGTCGGGATCCACGTCGCGCAGAGCGCGTCGTAGCTCGCGTTGATCGAGGCGCTCGATCGCCAAGACGCCCCTGCGACCGGGGACGTAGAGCTCATCGCCCCGCCAGTAGAAGTCCAACGTGCGGCGCACTGGCGATGCGGACTCGAGGAGGTCGTTCACTCCTTCGCGCCGGTACGACGTCGTCAGAACCGTCACGTCGTGCCCGCGCGCGCGGAAGCGCTCGACCACGTCCTGGCAAGACAGCTCGTAGCCGCCGAGATGATGCGGCGGATACATGTTCGTGATCAGAAGGAGGCGCATCGGTCGCTCGAGCACCGACCCTATTCTTGGCTGGTGCGCGCGGGCGAGGACTCGGGGCGGGTCCGTGTCGACATCGGGATGGTCACGTGGAACACCCGAGACCTCTCTGTTGAAGCCTTGACTCGCGTCGTGGACGTTTGCGCCGGCCTCGACGTCCGCATCCTGGTACGGGACAACGGGTCGAGCGACGGCACCGCGGAGGCGATCACGGCAGCGTTGCCTCAGGTCGAGGTCGACGTCGGCGAGGAGAACCTCGGCTTCGCCGCCGGCGTCAACACGCTCCTCGCGCGGAGCGACGCGCCTTGGTTCTTTCTGCTGAACAGCGACGCCTGGCCGGAGCCCGGCGCGATCCAGACGTTGATCGACGTGTCGCGGCGCGAGCCGCGCGCCGCGATCGTGGCGCCGCGTCTCTTGGGTCTCGACGGCACGGTCGAGGAGTCGACGCATCGGTTTCCCTCATTGCGCTTGGCCCTTGTGCAGTTGTGCGGTGTCTACCGATGGCCTGGTGTCGGTGACCGGTTTCTCGTACCGGGCTACTGGAGCTTCGATCAGCACCGCGTTGTCGACTGGGCCGTCGGCGCGGCGTGGTTGCTTCGGCGAGACGCCATCTCGGACGTCGGTCCGTTCGACGACCGCTACGTGATGTACGTCGAGGATGTCGACTGGTGCTGGCGGGCGGCACGCAAGAACTGGCAGGTCGTGTTCGAACCGGCCGCGGTCGTGTGCCACGTGGGCAACGCGTCCGGCGAGCAGCGGTATGCGGAAGGCCGGACCGCGACGTGGCTGCACAACACGTACTTCTTCTATCGCGAGGCCCACGGGCAGGTGCCGGCGCTCGTCTTCCGCATCCTGAACGTCGCCCTCGCCGGTCGGCTGTGGTTGGGCGCCCGCGTGCGCCGCGACCACCGGGCGGCCGGGCGTTGGGCGGAACACGTGCGCGGGAGCCTCAGGCGCGTCGCGCCGGCAGGAGCGAGGCGAGAGCGTTCCCTAGAGGACGAGCGTGCGCGAGCGAACGGAGGCCAGCGCGAGCACACCGATCTCGGCGAGGTCGGACGCGAGCGCGAGCGCTAGATCGGCGACGCTCGAGTCCGCGCTGCCGGGCAGCGGGTGGTGGTGCCGATGGCGCACGTAGGGAAGCACGAGCGCCGCACCGAGGAGGCGGGTACGCGGTCGGTGTCCGCCGAAGAGCAGGGCGAGGCCAGAGCCCGCCAGCAGGGCGGGCGGATGCGAGGCGCGCAGGAACACTCCGCGCTCGAGCCGCGAACGCATCCCCGGGTGCACCGCGACGAGCCGCACGATGCCGCCGCGCCGTCGGAGATCGCGGAGGTGGGCGCGAGCACTCGGAGGACGAACGTCGTGATACACGAGCGCAGCGCGCTCGAACGCCGTCGCCGCTCCGGCTTCCCTGGCCCGCCAGGCCAGGTCGCTGTCCTCGCCGTAGGGATGGCGGAACCGTTCGTCGAACCCGCCGACTCGCTCGAGCACGCCGCGCCGGTAGCCGATGTTGCACGTCGCGTAGAGCCCGTTCTCGCCCTTCACGTGCATCGTGTGACTGAACGGACCGAGGTTCGCGGCCTGAGCGGGGTCGGGAAGCGTCTTGCCCTGCACGATGTCCGCCTCGGCGAGTCCATTCGCCATCGCGGCGACCCACCCGGGCTGCGGTGTGCAGTCGTCGTCGGTGAAGAGGATCTGCTCACCGCGGGCGTGACGCCATCCGAGGTTGCGGGCCGTCGCTGGCCCGTAGTTCGTGTCGAGGCGGTAGTGACGCAGGTCGAGCGAGGTCGTCACCGCAAGTCTTCGGAGCACGGCATCCGTCTCGTCCCGGGAGCAGTCGTCGACGATGATGACCTCGAAGCTCTCGCCGCCCTGCTGTGCCTCCAGAGCTGCGACGAGCCTCGGCAACAATGAGGCGCGGCCGTACGTCGCGACGACGACAGAGACCAAGGGCTCGAGGGATCGGCGGCTCACCGCCACCTATTCTCGTCGCTCCGGCCGGCGTGCTCGACAAGGGGGGTTGATGGTCACTCGACGCGAGCGAGTGTTGCGGCGGCTGTTCCGCCCGCTCGAGCGGTTGGGTCTCCATGTCACCCCCGTGCACTTCTACCAACCCGTGCCCGACACCGGCCGGCTGCCGGAGTCGTTGTGGGCCGAGCCCTCGGCGCTCGTCGGCGTCGACTGGAACGCCGAGGGACAGCTGGCGCGACTCGAGGACTTCCAAGAGCACTTCCGCGACGAGTACACCGCGTTTGCGGTCGGTGCGACCTCGGATCCGACCGAGTTCCACCTCGACAACGAGCAGTTCTCGAAGGTCGATGCCGAGGCCCTCTACTGCATGGTCCGGCAACTGAGGCCGCAGCGCGTGATCGAGATCGGCAGCGGGAACTCGACGTTGCTCACCGCGCGGGCGATCCGCGTGAATGCGTCAGAGGACCCGACGTACCGCTGCCGGTTCACGGCGATCGAGCCGTACCCGAACGAAGTGATCTCGCGGGGCGTGGACGGACTGACCGAGCTGATGGCGAAACCGGTCCAGGAGGTCGGGCCGGACGTGTTCGCAGAGCTCGGCGAGAACGATCTGCTCTTCATCGACTCCAGCCATGTGCTCAAGATCGGGAGCGACGTCCAGTACGAGTTCCTCGAGGTGCTACCCCGCCTCGCGGCCGGCGTCGTGGTGCAGATCCACGACGTGTTCCTCCCGAACGAGTATCCGCGTCACCTCGTACTCGATTGGCATCAGTTCTGGACGGAGCAGTACCTGGTCCAGGCGTTCCTGTCGTTCAACACGAGCTTCGAGGTGCTGTGGTCGAGCGCGTGGTTGCACGCCCGGCACCCCGATTTGCTCGCGGCGGCGTTCCCCTCCTACCGGGGCATCGGGTGGCCGACGGGACTACCGCCCAGCAGCCTTTGGCTCCGACGCACCGCGTAAGGGTCAGGGTCGGGCGATGACCACCGCGTGGGGATCGCCGCGCAGGTGCGTGATGAGCGCCTCCCGGCCGACGAACGACGCAAGAGCTCGCGGCCGCGGCCACGAGGTCGGCTGACCGCGTCCGGGTTTCAGGAAGACGCGCTTCGGTTTGGCGGTCAGCGTGAAGCCCGCCGACACGTAGAGCCGCTCGACCCCGGCGACGTTCGGCTTCCACCACCACGGCCGGGCCAGTCCTTCCAAAAGGGCCAGCGGTCGCTTGCGGAAGACGAGCGAGGTCTCGTAGTCGATCGCATCCGCGGCGATGAGCGTCGTGTTCGGATGGCACACCGTTCGCACGGCTTCGAGTGCTCGGATCGGATCTCGCAGGTGGAGAAGCACGCTGCCGACGTACACGAAGTCGAACAGGCCGACCCGTTCGGGAGCGAGGTCATAGATGTTGCAGTGCTCGCGTCTGACCGACGAGCCCAAGTGATCGCGCACCCTTTCGAACGCCTCACCACCGCGGGAGCGCTCGAGCATGTCGCGCTTCATGTTCTCACCCGCGCCCGCCGGCCAATCGAACCGCTCGGCGTCGAGCTCGTCGACGGCAATTACCTCTTTGGCGCCGCGTCGCTCCATCTCGTAGGCCCAGAAGCCTTCGAACGTTCCGACATCGAGACAGCGCTTGCCGGTGAGGTCGGGCCATGGAAGTGTCTGGGCGAACTCACGGTGATCGAACCAGCCGGGCGTCACGACACCTGGGGCCAGCTCGATCGTGGCATACCACGATCTCGAGTCCACCCACGTGCGTAGATCCGCGGACGACGCGCCACTGCCGCTCATTCGGGCGAACTTAGTAGGCATCTACACTCGGTCGGCCCGTGGCCATCTTCACACCGTCCGACCTCACCGTGGTCATCCCGACACGAGAGCGCTGGGACATCCTGGCCCGAACGTTGGATGCGCTCGAGCACCAGTCGGCGCTCGGCTTCGAGACGACCGTCGTGGTCGACGGAAGCGATCAGCACCCACCGGACCTCGCGGCGCGGGTCATCGTCAAGGAGCGTGGGGGGCCGGGTGCGGCGCGCAACCTCGGCGCGATTACGAGCGATCGCCGGCTCGTCCTGTTCCTCGGTGACGACATGATCCCGAGCGCCGACCTCGTCGCGCGTCATCTCGCGCGCCACGACGCCGATCCGGAGCCAGAGGTCGCCGTCCTCGGTCACGTCGACTGGCATCCCGATCTCCGGCGCGATCGTCTGCTGCGCTGGATGGACTGGTCGGGCACGCAGTTCGACTTTCGCAACATCGTCGGCGCGGAAGCCGGGTTTGGCCGCTTCTACTCGTGCAACGTCTCACTGAAGCGCTCGTTCTTCACGAGTGCCGGCGGCTTCGACGAGGACTTCCTGTTCGACTACGAGGACCTCGATTGCGGCTGGAGGCTCGACCAGCGCGGCATGAGGTTGCTGTACGAACGCGACGCGGTGGCGATGCACCTCCATCCCTACGACTGGCTCAAGGTCGTCCGGCGTTGGGAGTCACGGGCGGGCGCCGAGCGTCTCATGGCCGCCAAGCATCCGTGGTTCGAGCCGTGGTTTGCGGCGCGGGTCCGTGCGGCGTCTGCGGAGGCGCGCGCGTCGAAGATGTGGCCGCTGATGGTCGACTTCGTTCCTCGAGCCGTTCCCAAGCTCCGTCGCGCCGCCGAGACGCGTGCCAACCGGTGGTACCTCCAGCAGCTCGCTCCGCCGTTCCTCGCCGCGTGGCAGAAGGCCGCGGATCTCGAGGAGCGCGCCGAGTAGACGCGCCCTCGGGCTACTGCTCGCCGGGGGAGAGGCGCAGGTTCTCGAACCAGTAGCTCGCGGGCCGGCCCTCCGACGCGTTGTACAGCTCGTGGTCGAACGCGTGGAGCACGAAGATCTTCTCGGGCCAGGCAACGTGGAGCTCGCTGGCGGGCAGGACGTAGCGGAGGCCGTGGACCTGACCGAGCTTGCGCTGCTCGTGCGCGTCGTTGAAGTCGATGATCGCGGCACGCGCCCCGTTGAAGTCACTCCAGCCGAACCCGAGGATGTCGTCGAAGTAGCAGACGACCCGCGGAAGCAGATGGGCCGCGGGTGCGAGCAGCATCGCGAATGCGTCTGTGGTGGATGAGTAGAAGTCGAGGTCGAACGACACGAAGCCGATCGGAGCGGGCGATCCCTCGATCCATTCGCCGAGCGTGTCGCGTACCGGGCCCAACACGAGCTCCGCTCGACGGAGCCGGGCGCGCAATGCGTCGACGTCCATCGCGAAGTACCCGGCGTCGATGGCCCACGGGATGTCCCGGTGGTCGACGGGCTCGGGCATCCCGGTGCCCGTGTCGAAGCCGACGACGTCGATGCGCACCGGAAGCAGTGCCTCAGCGGCCTCGGCAGCCTCCTCGAGCGCGAGCAGCCCGTTCCCCCCGGCGACGCCGAACTCCACCACCGAGAGACGCTCGATTCCGAGGTTCGCCGCCGAACGAGCGGCGTGGAGCACCGGCCACAGGTACTGGGGCCGCGACACGTTGCGCGCTCGAAGCGAACCGAACATCGAGTTCACGTTCGTGGGATCGGGTGTGGTCGGTCGTTCCGTCTCCGCGCCGGCCGACGGTGCATCACCCCCGTCGCGTCGCCCGCGCAACGCGTTGACGATGAACGGTGGCAGCGCCTGCTTCGCGATGGAACGCAGGCGGTTGATGTGATCCGTGGGCGGTCGCTCGCTCGGACGCATCTGGAACAGTGTGTTGTGCGTCGCGACCGGCGTTCGCGGATCGGCCGTCGTGTAGTAGTAGAGCGCGAGCGACTTGCGGGTCATGCCCGCCGGACACCTCAGCGGCTCGGGATGACCGTGGAACGAGTGATCCGTCGTGTTGAAGACGACCGTTCGGCCGTACGTCGGCAGCACGCTCACTGTGCAGGCGGTCATCTCCCGATCCCACAACTCGAGCTGTCCGCCGTAGGACTCCTCCCACTCACGATTCAGGTAGACGAGAAGGTTGAGTCGCCGCTCGAGGTCGAGCGTGGGGTGCCGATCGAAGTCGGCGTGGATCTTCAGGAAACCGCCGGGCTCGATCTGGTGGAGGCCGCCGCCGAAGTAGTGCGGATCCGGGATCAGCCCCACGATGCCCGTCAACTGTTCGAGGAACGACAGGAACGCCGACGAGTTCAGTTCTGCGAGCAGTTGTCGAGTCGCCGGGCCCATGACGGAGCTGTCCCGCGACGCGAGCTTGCGCTCGGTGTCGCTGTCGAACGTCCACCACGGCACTTCGTCAGGGCCGGGGAACTCCGCGAGCACGGCGTCGAGCACGTCGTGCGGCAACAGATCGTCCATCACCACGTGCGGGAACGGATCGGCGTGCTCGTACTGCTCGGCCAGGCCGCGCGCGCGTTGTTCGAGGGATTCTCGGTCGAAGGAGAACGGCTCGACCCGTCGACGAAGTTCGTCCTTCGACGGTGCCATCGTGCGCGAAGTTAGCCGCGCGCACTGCTGATGGTGCCGCCGGCCGCGACTCCGGCGGCAAGTACGATCATCGGGTGCCGATGCCCAGCGACTGGAGGCGACTCCCCTGGTATCTCCGCTACGCCTTCGGCGCGCGCCTCATGTCGAAGGTGCGCCTCGTGATGCTCAAGGCAACCCACCTGCACTGCCGGATCGAGTTCCGCGGACCGGTTCGCATCGGCCCCGGCTTCCGGCTCGACATGCTCGACCATGGCACGCTGATCGTCGGCAGCAACGTGGATTTTCGCCGAGGATTCGTGTGCGAGATCGCGGGCAACGGTCGTGTCGAGATCGGGGCGGGCACGGTTTTCACGTCGAACGCGCTGGTGCAGTGCTCGACGTCGATCGTCATCGGTGAGCGTTGCGCGTTCGGCCAATCCACGCTCGTGTTCGACGGCGTGCACCGCTACACCGACCTCGAGACCCACTGGATGGATCAGGGTTGGGACTTCGAGCCGATCACGATCGGCGATGGCGTCGGTGTCTCGGACAAGTGCACCATCCAGGCCAGCATCGGCGAGCGGGCGATGATCGCGAGCGGCTCGGTCGTGAATCGGCCGATACCGGCGTACACGGTGGCCGCCGGTGTTCCCGCTCGCGTCGTGCGGTACTTCGGGCCCGAGCCGCGGCCTGAAGTCGCCCCAGCCGCCAAGCGCGTCGCTCCCGTCGTCGAGTGAGCGATCAGCGCGTGGCGCCTGATCTGTCGGGCGACGTGATCGATCGGCTCGACCAGTTGGCGGCCATCGACGCCGATCGGGTGCTCATCGTCGAGCTGATCGACGGTGCCGAAGAGTCCGCGTCGCTGAGCGCCGGTTCGCTGCGTGCGAGGGCCGACGCGGTGTCGGTACAGCTCGCGGAGCGCGGCGTCGCCGCGGGCGACGTGGTGCTCCTGATCGCAACGTCGCCCGTGGAGTGTCTCGTCGGGTTGTTCGGTTGTATGCGCTCCGGTGTGATCGCCGCTCCGATCGCGTTCCCCCGCCGCCCTGAGCATCTCGACACCCGACTCGAGCCCGTGCGAGCCAATGCCGGAGCCGTCGCCGTTCTGGCCGGTAGCGCACAGGACGACGCCGAGCGCGAAGTGCTCGCGCTGCTGGCCAAAGGCGAGTTGCCGGTGTTGCGCACCGATGTGCCGGTACTCGACGGGGACCGACCCCCGGGAGTTGCCGGGTCGGCGCGCGACATCGCGTACCTGCAATACACCTCAGGATCCACGAGCGATCCGAAGGGCGTCATCGTCACTCATGACAACCTCGTCGCGAACTTCGGGTGCATCGCCGAGCGCCTCGGAGTCGATCACCGTTCTGTCATCGTGAACTGGAATCCGCTCACGCACGACATGGGTTTGATCATGGGTGCACTGCCTGCCATCGCGTACGGCGCGTCGGTGGTGCTCATGCCGCCTGGCGCGTTCATCCGTCGTCCGTTGTCGTGGCTGCGGGCGATCGATCGCCATCGCGGCACGCATGGGTACTCACCCAACTTCGGCTACGACCTGCTCGTCGAGCGCACGACCAGCGAGCAGCGAGCAGAGCTCGATCTGTCGTGCATGACCTGTTTGTTGAACGGGGCGGAACAAGTGCGGCTGCGCACGCGGGAGCGCTTCTTCGATGTGTTCGCGCCGAGCGGCATCCGCCGCTCGGCTTGGCGTACCGCCTGGGGCCTTGCCGAATCCACGGTGCTGGTGTCGGCAACGCCCGTCGGAGCGTCTGCACCTGTGCTGTGGGTCGACGCGGCTGCACTCGAAGACCGGCGGGTGATCGTCGTACCCGAGGGCACGCGCGGCGCGCGCTCCCTCTGTGGTGACGGTGTGGCCGCATCTGGCTACGACGTCGCGATCGTCGACGAGTCCACATCGGTGCGAGTTCCGTACGACCGGGTGGGCGAGGTCTGGTTGCGCGGCCCGAGCGTCTCGCCCGGCTATTGGAAGCGGCCCGACGAGACCGCCGCGGCGTTCGGCGCGAGGATCGCGGACGAGGGCGACGAGCCCTGGCTGCGGACTGGTGACCTCGCGTTCCTGCTCGACGACGAGATCGTCTTCTGCGGTCGATTGAAGGACCTGATCGTCCTCAACGGCCGCAACCTCCATCCCCAGGACATCGAGCTGACCGCGGGTCTTGCCCACGACGCCGTGCGGCCCGGCGGCGTGGCCGCGTTCCCGATCGACGCCGACGACGGGGAAGCGATCGTCGTGCTGGTGGAGGTCGAGGATCCAGGCGACGAGGTCGTGGCTGCCGAGGTGCGGACGGCCGTCCGACGAGCGGTCCTACGCGAGTTCGAGGTACGCGTGGCGGACGTGGCCCTTGTCGGTCCCCGTGGCGTGCCGAAGACGTCGAGCGGCAAGGTGCAGCGCGTCGCCAGTCGTGAGATCTATGCCCGTCATGCCTCGTAGAAGCGGATGACCTCGGCCACGGTGCGAGGCGCGAGCCCTTCCGTGAACGGGTCGCGTCCCAAGCCGTCCTCGAGCGCGCCGGAGAGTTCGAGCACTTCCAGCGAGTCGAGCTCGAGGTCGTCGTAGAGGTCGGACTCGGCGCGCACCTCGACGTGCAGGTCGACCTCGATGCGTCTCGCGACGATTGCGCCGATGGCGTCCAGAACGGTCGTCCGTGCATCAGGCATCGCGGTTCCACTCCCGGTTGGGTGACGCGACGTCCCGACAAGGGCCGCCCGGGCGATGGTACCGGCGGTCGCCGGCCGCATGCTGCTCGCCGGAGATGGCAAAGTCGGCATGTGCGCAGTGAGGGGACCCGTTCGCCGACGTACTGGCGGGGGCTCGACGGCGTGCGCGGGATCGCGATCGCGACCGTCCTCGTCTTCCACGCGCGTCTGACGCTCCTACCGGGCGGTGCGGCCGGTGTCGACGTGTTCTTCGTGCTCAGTGGGTTCCTGATCACGATGAGCCTGCTGGCCGGCTGGCGGGTCACCGGGAGGGTCGGACTGAGCGACTTCTACAGGAAGCGTGCGCTGCGCATCCTGCCGGCGATGCTCGTCGCGGTTCCGTTCGGCTTCGTGCTCACGTTCTTCACGTGGCCGAGTGAGCGACACCGCTTGGTTGGCGCGGCGCTGAGCTCGGTCGCGTTCATCGCGAACTTCCGAGCCGCTCACGATCCAGCGTCGATGAGCGTGTTCCTCCCGCACTGGTCGCTGGCGCTCGAGGAGCAGTTCTACGTGCTGTGGCCGCCGGTGCTGTACGTCCTGTTGCGGGCACGATGGCGGCCCGCGGCGCTCGTCGGGCTCACCGGAGCAGCGGTCGTGCTCGTGTCGGTGTGGCGCAGCCTCGCCTTCGGGCACATCTCCCCGACCACACTGCTCTACCGGCCCGATGTGCGCGCTGATCCGATCCTTCTCGGTTGCGTGCTCGGCCTGCTCGTGGGTTTCGATCTCGTGCCGAGAGCGGCATGGTTCCGCCGCGCCGTGCAGACGATCGCCGTCCTGGGTCTCGGCTACATCGCGCTCTTCGTCTACAAGGCCCAGTGGTTCCCGGAGCGGACCCGGCTGACGGTGGCGCTCGCCGCCGTCAGCGTCGTCACCGCCGCAATGATCCTGGAACGTGTAGTGGCACCGACGAGAGTCATGTCGTTGTTGCTCGAGCAACCGGTGCTCGTATGGGTGGGCCGGATCTCGTACAGCCTCTATCTCGTCCACGTGCCGATCATCGTCATGGTCCGCCGTCAGATGACCGGGAGCGCATCGTTCCTGCCTGCGGTGGCACTGTCCCTCGTCGTCGCCGCCGCGCTGCACTACGCGGTCGAAGCTCCCTTCCTGCGACTGAAGCAACGTACGACGCGCACGGTCATGACAAGCGCAGCTGCTGCTCCCCAGCCGCTGGATCCTGCGCACGGCGGGTAGGTGCGCCCGGCGATCGGATGATCGCCCACGTGAGCCGAGCGAGCGCAATGGCCAATGTCAGCCACAGCCCGGCCATGAGGACGAAGTACACGGCGCCCGTCCATTCCTGGTGGTGCCATGGTCGTTCGTA
>JBEEFX010000022.1:0-3887 GCA_041166365.1 Acidimicrobiaceae bacterium | reverse complement strand
TACTCGGTCGCGAGAGGTGCCGCGACCACGTCGGTGCGCATGATCGCAAGCCACGAGAGGAGTTCCGCCCATGACTGCTGTCGCGACTGCCGGATTGCAGCGACGCCGGCGATCGTGGCGGCACTCGCTGACAGAAGCGGTGGTCAGCCCCCGCGCCGTCGACCCGCCGGCTCGGCGCACGCGCAGTGTCGCGCTGGCGCTGCTCACCTTCGTCGGTGCCTACGCGTTGCTGGGACAGATCGGCAGCCCGGGCCAGTTGGCGCGGGAGGTGGGCCGCGCCTCGTGGGGATGGGTGCTCGTCGCGCTGTTGCTCGCGGCCGCGACGAACGTCGGCTATGCGATGGCCTACGCGGGTTCCACCACGGTCCGCTTGCCATTCGGCCGCACTGTCGAGCTCCAAGTCGCGGGTTCGTTCACCAACTTGGTCGCCCCCAATGGGCTGGGCACCGCGGCGATCAATGCTCGCTTTCTTCAGGTTCGAGGGGTGCCCTTGCGCTCGGCCCTTGCGTCGGTGTTCGTGAACACCGTCGGATCCGCGGTCGCCGAAGTTGGCCTGTTCCTGACAGCGCTTCCAATTGCGGGTAGCAGCCTGAGCCTCGGCCGCATCCCGTGGCGCAGTGTGCTCGCCGGCGGCATGGCCGGCGGTTTGATCGCGATCATCGCCGGTGCGGTGACGTGGCGAGCGCCCCGCATTCGCGGGTTCATCGCCGAACACGGTCGCGCTGTCCTCGAGACGCTGCGCGGTGTGGTGCGCTCGCCGGCGAAGCTGTCATTGGTCGTCGGCGGCCAGTTGCTGGTGCAACTGCTGTACGCGGCAACGTTGAGCGCCGCGTGCCTGGCCTTCGGTGCAACCGTTCCGCTGACCACGTTGCTGCTGGTCAACGTCGGGAGCTCCGCCCTTTCCGGCCTCGTCCCGGCGCCCGGGGGACTCGGTGTCGCCGAGGCCACCTTGTCGGGTGCGCTGGCCGCAACGGGGATGCCTCCAGCGACCGCCATTTCGATCGCTCTGACGTACCGGCTCGTGACGACCTGGCTTCCATGGGCACCAGGTTGGATCGCGTTGCACGCGCTGCAGCGCGGCGACGACCTGTGATCAAGCGACTACGCGCTCGAGGGATGTAGGAGGCGTCGCTGCAAGGCGAGGATCAGTGCACCAGGCGACGCCCTTGAAGGAGACCGGCCTCGTGAGCGCACAACTGAAAACCGGCGCCTCGGAACGTGCCTGGCCCCACGGTCGAGGTACGAGGACGAGCCTGATCGCTCAGTTCGGCGCCGACCGCGCCGATCTCGCCGAGTGGGCGCTCACGACCGGCGACCCGCTCGCCGACGCTCTCGCGGCCGAAATCCAAGACGGGAATTCTCGCGCTCGTCAGGCGGTCCAACTCGGCATCCACCACGGACTTGACTCGCTCGTCGATCCGCCCGACTCGGTCGTAGCGTTGCTCACCGAGACCGAGCGGCTGCCGGACTACGTGGATGACGATCTGCTCGACCACGGATCGGCGCCGTTCTACACGGTGCCGCCGGCCGTGCATCTGATCTCGCTGAGCGCCGGCGCCCTCATACGCGTTTACGAGTCACCCTCGATCGCTGCCGTGCTGACGTCCACCGGCCGCCTCGTCGAGGGCGCCGACCGGCGCATCCGCGAGACCGGGAAGTGGGTGGCAACAGCGATGCTGCCCGGATCGTTACGCGTCGGCCAGCCCGGATATGTCGCCACGTTGCAGGTGCGCCTGCTGCACGCCACCATGCGCCGGCTCGTGCGCAGCCGTGGGTTCGACGAGAGCGCCTACGGCACGCCCATCAACCAAGTCGATCTCGCTCGCACGTGGATGGACTTCACCATCACGTCACTACAGGCCGAGGACTCGATGGGTTTCGGCCTCACGACGAGCGAGACGGCGACGCTCTACCGCTACTGGTGGCTCGTCAGCCACCTGCTCGGCATCGACGCCCGGCTGATCGAGGGCATCTCGACCAACGACGAGGCCCGTCGGGTCAACGAGCTGCTGCAGGCCGTAACCGGACCGTTGATACCGGAATCGGCGACGCTGGCCGCGGCCACACTCGCATCGATCACCGACGAGCTCCACGTCGGGCTCAGCCTGCCCAAGTCGATCGGATCCAAAGCGCTGCACGCACTCGCCCGCCGGTTCCACGGCGATGCCATCGCGGACGAGTTGCAGATCAACTCCTCGACCGCGGCCGATGCGATCCTCGCCGGTTCGATCTCCGCGATCCGCTCCCATCGGTTGAAGGCGCGCCGAGATGCCGAGCATTGGCGGCTGAACCAAGCCAAGCACCTCGCCGAATCGCGAGCACGACTCGCGAGCGCGGACGAAGCCCAGTACCAAGGCGACGTCGGCACCCGCCGGCAAGACAAGTCATGACCGTCACTTCGACGGGATCGGCGTCGACCGAGACGACGAACGAGCCCTCGTGTTCACGTCGCCGACGGGCGGACCGCTGCGCTACTCGAACTTCCGCAAGCGCGTCTGGTATCCCGCCGTCGAACGGGCAGGACTCCCGCCGTTGGCTTCCACGACCTTCGACGGACGGCCGCGAGACAATGACCGCGATCGTGGGAATCACTACCCGAACGAGGCGCTGACATGGGACAAGTCCACGGACACCAACGAGCGAACTCGCGAGTTTCTGGGTCCAAATCAAGAACCAAGTAGGCGAAGCGCTGCCGCGTTCACCTCGACCTCTCTAGAGAGGCGCGTTAGGTACCGATCCCTCGACCCTGCGCTGTCTCTATGAGCAGGTCTTCTGGTTGGGTCAGGATCTCGCGAGGTCGCCTCGGTGGTCTGGGTTGAGCGCGAGGTCGCCTTGGTGGTCTGGGTTGAGCGCGGGTTCGTCGATCCAGTGGTGGAGGGCGGCGCGGAGCTCTTCAGCGCGTAGAGGTTTGGTGAGGTAGTCGTCCATGCCGGCAGCGATGCCGGCTTCCCGATCGCCGTCCATGGCCCGGGAGCTCAGCCCGATGATGGGCGTGCACGTCCTCGTGCTGGCGGTTTCGTGTTCGCGAATGGCCGCGGTGGCTTGGAAGCCGTCCATCGTTGGCATCTGACAGTCCATGAGGATGGCGTCGAAGCGGTCGGCAGCGACGAGCTCGAGGGCTTCGGCCCCGTTGTTGGCGATGACGACCGAGTGTCCTTGGCGTTCGAGTGTGCGGACGGCCACGAGCTGGTTCATCTTGTTGTCTTCGACGAGCAGGATCTTGTGCATGGGTTCTGTTTCCTTTGTGTGCGCGGTGTTGGTGGGTTGGAGGATCGGTTCGACGACGAGGGTGTGCAGGATGCGATGCAAGAGGTCGCTGTTGCGCATGGGTTTGACCATGACGGCGTCGAAGCCCGCGTCGATCGCCGTCTGACGGGGCGTGTCCGCGGAGGAGCTGAGCAGCACCATGAAGCCCCAGGCGTCGGGTCGTTCTCGTCGGATGGTGCGTGCGAGTTGAATGCCGTCCATGCCGGGCATCTGATGGTCGAGGACCATGAGTGCAAATTCGGGAACGTCGGCTTGATCGCGAACAAGGTCCAAGGCCTCCGCGGCATTTGTGGCGCACTGGACGACGAATCCCCAAGTTTCGAGCGTGTGGGTGAGGACCATGCGGTTGATGGCGTTGTCGTCGACGACGAGGGCGTGCAGGCCGTGAAGTTGCTCGAGGGCAGCTTCGATCGCGGGGGTGACCGGCCCAAGCGGCAGAGGAATCGCGACACGGAATGTGGTGCCGGTGCCTTGAATGCTGTCGACGTCGATGCGGCCGCCTTGCAGGTCGGCGAGTTGCTTCACGATGGCGAGACCAAGTCCGGTGCCGCCGAATTCACGTGTGGTGGAGCTGTCGAGTTGGGAGAAGGGGTCGAAGAGCCGTTCGGCTGCACCGTCGG
>JBEEFX010000021.1:0-7192 GCA_041166365.1 Acidimicrobiaceae bacterium | reverse complement strand
CGTGCCTAGTCGCAAGAAAGACCGTCAATGGGTGAGCAGCCGGGCCAAGGCGGCTGCCGCCGAGGCCGAGCGGCGGCGGCAGACGCGTCGCCGGCTCGGCGCGGCAGTCACCGCGGGTGTCCTGGTGATGGCGCTCCTCGGCGGGGCGGTCATCGCCGCCGGTGGCGGCAGCTCGTCCACGACGACGACGACCGTGGACCCCAATGCGCAGCTGGTCGACTCGTCGACGACGACGACCGCACCCGCCCTTCCGTCAGCGGCCGGAATGCCGTGCGTCGCGCTCGCAGATCCGCTGCCCGCGGGCGCGCCCGACGTACCGATCAAGGTCGGCCCGCCCCCCACGGATCTCGTCAGCGAGGACTTGAAGCCGGGTGACGGCGCGGAGGTGACGGCCGCCAACACCTTGTCCGTCAACTACATCGGCGTGTCGTGCTCGACGGGAAAGATCTTCGGTTCGTCCTACCAGGACGGACAGCCGGCGAGCTTTCCTCTCGCGAACGTGATCCCCGGATGGCAGCAGGGCCTCCCGGGGATGAAGGTCGGGGGCCAGCGGTTGCTCGGCATCCCGCCCGCGCTCGGCTACGGCGCGGCGGGCAGGCCGGGTATCGCGCCCGACGAGACACTGTGGTTCGTCGTCGAGGTGCTCAGCGTCTCGTAGTCAGCCCCGTGTCGAGATGGGCCGTGTCGTTGAAGCGGCGCACGATCCACCGTTCAGGCGTGATCACGACTTGTGAGATGCCGGTGTTGTCCGACGTGAACGCGAACGCCCGCGCCCCGGTGGCCTGAGACAGCATCTCGCCGATGATGCCGCCGTGGGCGAACACGACGACGCGCTGGTCGGGGTGGGCGTGCGCGATTCGTTCGACGACGGTGCGCGTGCGCTGCGCGAACTCGGCTTGCGGCTCGGCGCCGGGGATCACGTCCCACCGTTGCTCCTCGGACATGCGCACGGCGATGGGGTCGCGCTCCATCACCTTCTTGCGGAACAGCCCGCTCTCCCATTCGCCGAGGTACACCTCGCGCAGGTCGCGGTCGACGACGGGGACGATGCCGACCCTCCGCACGAGTGGAGCGGCGGTCTCGGAGGTGCGGCGCAGGTTGCTCACGTAGATGGCGTCGATCGGCTCGTGGTCCAGACGCTCACCGAGGAGCTCGGCCTGCTCGCGGCCGTCGGGCGACAGCGCGGGATCGCCGTGTCCTTCGACGAGCTCGAACGGCTGGCCTTCGATCGCCGCCTCCGACTCGCCGTGCCGCACGAGGATCAGCTCCGTCGCGCCGGGCGGCGCGGTGAACTGGATCTGGCGGTAGGCGGCGGGCTCTGGCACGGGTTCGGAGCCTACGAGCCCCGTCAGTACAATCTGACGGTCCGTCAGAAACCTGCTGGAGCTTCGCTGTGAGCCATCCGCCCCTGGCCAGCCTGCGCGTCATCGAGAGCTCGATGCTCGGCCCGGCCGCCATCACCACCCATCTCGCCGACCTCGGCGCCGAGGTGATCAAGGTCGAATCCCCCGCCGGTGACTACGTCCGGCAGATGACGTGGCCGATCGTCGAGGGCGTGTCGCTGATGCACCTGCACGTGAACCGAGGCAAGCGCTCCGTCGTGCTCGACCTGCGCACGAAAGAGGGCGTCCACATCTACCTCGACCTCGTGCGCGACGCCGACGTGGTGATCGAAGCGATGCGCCCCGGCGGCCTGGCCAAGCGCGGCCTCGGCTTCGACAAGCTGTGCGAGGTCAACCCGCGCATCGTGTTCTGCACGATCTCGGGCTACGGCATGACCGGCCCGTACAAGGACATGCCGAGCCACGGCGTCGCATACGACGTGTGGGCCGGGCTCGTGAAGCCGGAGATCGACGAGGATGGCTTCACGTACCTGCCCGAGCATCCGTCGACGGGCATCCACGCCGGACCGTTGTTCGGTGCGCTGGGCGTGCTCGCCGCGGTGATCCGCGCCCGTGCGACCGGTGAGCCGGCGCGGCTCGACATCGCGCAGTCCGACGCGGCCGCGGCGATGGACTGGCTGCGCTCCGAGACGTACAAGGCGTACGAGCGGCCCGAGGACGAGGTGACCGGTAACGCGTCCGACAACTACGAGCGTCGCGCCCCGGGCACCGGCGGCATGCGGCACGGCGTGCGCTACCAGTTCTACGCGACGAAGGACGGCCACATCCTGTTCCAGGCATCGGAGCGCGAGTTCTGGGAGAACTTCTGCAAGGGCATCGAACGCGCTGACCTGTTCGAGAAGTTCCCTGGCGCGCAGTACGCGGATCATGCGGTGGGCAACATCGAGCTCCGCTCCGCCTTGCGCGACATCTTCGCATCGCGCACGAGCGCCGAGTGGGTGCAGCTCGGCGAGCGAGTGAACACGCCGATCGTGAACGTCAACACGCCGCAGACGCTCGCCGACGATCCGCAGTTCCAGGATCGATTCCCGTGGTTGCCGCGCGATGTGCTGGGTGCCGAGCAGCTTCCGTCGCCGATCAAGCTGATCGACGAGGCCCTTCCGGTTCCTTCGAAGGCACCGACGGTCGGACAACACACCGACGAGGTGCTGCGCGAGGTGCTCGGCTACGACGAGGACAAGATCGCGTCGTTGCGTGCCAGTGGGGCGTTGGGTTGACACTCGGGTTGACCGAGGAGCAGCTGGCGCTCGACTCGGCTGTCGGCCGGCTGCTCGACAAGACGTCGTCGCCCGAGCAGGTCCGTGCCGCCGAGAACGTGGGCTTCGATCAGGCCGTGTGGGACGGTCTCGTCGAGATGGGCCTGCTCGACGCGGCGGCGTCCGGTGAGGCGTCGACCGCCGACCTCGCGGTCGTCGCGCGACAGTGCGGCGCGCACCTGGCGCTCGTTCCGTTCGTCGACACGGTCTCCGCCGCCGGCGAGGACGGGTGGCTGGCGCTGACGGCGTCGTGGTTCGCGGGCCTCGCTCGGGCCGTGCTCGATCTCGGCGTCGAGTACGTGAAGGAGCGTCAGCAGTTCGGCGTGCCGATCGGGTCGTTCCAGACGATCCAGCACCGACTGGCAGATCTGCACGCGGCGGTCACGGGCGCCGAGTTGCTCGCGCGGTCGGCCGTGGTCGCCCTCGACGAGGACGATCCTGAGGCCCCTGCGCTCGCCGCGATGGCGCACTGGTGGTGCGGGCAGATCGCGGTGGATGCTGCCGAAGCGACGCTCCACTTCCACGGCGGCTATGGCTTCATGCTCGAGTACGACGTGCAGCTCTACGTTCGTCGAGCCAAAGCGGCGCGAGTCGCGTCTGGCGATCCCCGGCGTGAGTTGCTGACGATCGCCGATCGCCTGTGGAGCTCCGGCGCAACCGGGCTGCACCGCCGACTGTCGCCGTCGGTCGAAGCCTTTCGTTCCGAGGTGCGGGCGTTCCTCGACGCACACCTGACCGAAGAGATCATCGAGCGCGCACACGAGACCGGCACGATGCACGACGACGGGCTCCACCGCGCGCTCTGTGCGGCCGGTTACCTCGCCGCCGGCTGGCCGGCGGAAGTGGGCGGCGGCGGACGGAGCCCGGTCGAGACCACGACGTTGATGCAGGAGCTGTACGGCGCCGGAGCACCGGTCGACAGCATGGGAATCGTCTCGATGGTGGCGGCGACGCTCGTGTTGCTCGGCACCGAACAGCAACGCACGGAGATCGTGCCGCGGATGTTGTCGGGTGAGGCGCTGGCGTGTCTGGGCTACAGCGAGCCCGACGCCGGATCCGACGTCGCCGCCGTGCAGACGCGGGCCGTGCTCGACGGGGACGAGTGGGTGATCAACGGCCAGAAGATGTTCACCACCATGGCCCACGAGGCGGACTACGTGTTCCTCCTCACGCGCACGAGTCCGGACAAGCCGAAGCACAAAGGCCTCACGATGTTCCTCGTGCCGATGGACTCGTCCGGCATCGAGATCACCCCGGTGCACACCCTCGGCGGGGAGCGCACCAACATCACCTTCTACACCGACGTGCGCGTCCCCGACGCGTGCCGGGTCGGCGAGGTCGATGCCGGTTGGTCGGTGATGAGCGCCGCGCTCGTGTACGAGCGCAACAGCGCCAACTGGGGCGAGCCCGATCGCCTCGTTCGCACGGTCGCATCCTGGGCACAGGCGTCCGGAGCGCTCGCCGATCCCTTGGTCGCTGATCGCATGGCGTCGCATGCCGTCGCGATGGAGGTGGGGCGGCTGCTGCTCTACCGCTGCGCGGAGCTCGCCGCGACCGGCGCGGTCACGCACGTCGAGGGATCGATGAGCAAGCTGTTCGTCACCGAAGCGTTCACCCGCGCGGCCGGCGACTTCCGCGACATGGTGCCGCCGGGCGCGCCGATCTTCGACTTCGTGGACCACGCCTACCGCCACTCGACGGTCACGACCATCTACGGCGGCTCCAGTGAGATCCAGCGAGGCATCATCGCCGAGCACGGCCTCGGCCTCCCCCGCTCCCGCTGACGCGGACGCGGACGCGGGACGCGGGACGCGGGATCAGAAGCGCAGGCCTGGTGCCCTTGTCTTGAAGATGTCCGTGGCGAACTGCTGGCCGAGCTTCGTGGCGTCCCAGCGCTTGCCGCCGTTGTTGATCTTGGGGCCGTCTTCCCACCCGCGCATCAGGATGATGTTCTCGGCGACGGCGCGGATCACCTGACCGGTGACGAGCTGCGCCTCGTCGCTCGCCAGCCACGCGACCACGGGCGACGACACGGAGGGATCCATCGGGTTCCACTCGTCGTCGGCGATGTCGTCCGCTTCGATGACCTTCGGCGCGTTCGGCATCGTGCCGGTGATGCGCGTGGCCGCGGCAGGGCCGATCGCGTTGACCGTCACGCCCATGCGGTAGAGCTCGAGGGAGAGCGTCTGCGTGAGACCGGCGATGGCCGCCTTGGCCGTGGCGTAGTTCGTCTGGCCGAAGTTGCCGACGAGTCCGGCGCCCGAGATCGTGTTGATGATCCGGCCGGTGAACGTCTCGCCCGCTTGCGAACGTGAGCGGAAGTGCTTGGCCGCGTGATGGCAGGGCAGCCAGGTGCCGCGCACGTGCACCTTCATGACAGCATCGAAGTCGGGCACGCCCATGTTCCAGATCACGCTGTCGCGCACGATGCCCGCGTTGTTCACGAGGATGTCGAGTCGACCCCAGGTGTCGATGGCCTGCTGGATCATCTCGCCCGACTGCACCTCGTCGGACACGTCGCCGTAGTCGGCGATCGCCTCGCCACCCCGCTGCTCGATCAGCTTCACGGTGAGGTCGGCGTCCTGGCTGGCACCCTCGCCACTCACGCTCGAGCCGAGGTCGTTCACCACGACGCGCGCGCCGTGCTTCGCCAGCTCGAGCGCGTGCCCCCGGCCGATGCCGTGCCCCGCGCCCGTGACGATCGCGATCTTCCCGTCCAACAGTCCCATCAGTTGCAGTGCTCCTTGTCGAAATCCCACTCAGGCGTCTACACATTTGTAGACGCCTGAGTTGGATTTGGCGTCGGGTATGGCGTCGGTTAGGGCTTCGCGTATCTGTCGCGGAGCTCGAACTTCACGATCTTGCCCGTGGGGTTGCGGGGTAGTGCGTCGATGATCTCCAGCTGCTCGGGCAACTTCTGCTTCATCAGCCCGCGCTCGAGCAGGTAGCCGCACAGCTCGTCGAGCGCCGGCGGGTCGGCTGGGTCAGCCGGGACGACCACCGCGCACGCGCGCTCGCCTGTCCGATCGTCGGGCAGGCCGATGACCGCCACGTCGGCGACCTTGGGATGGGCGAACAGGTTGTCCTCGAGCTCCTTGGCCGAGATGTTCTCCATGTTGCGGATGATGATGTCCTTCACCCGTCCCGTGATCCGCACGTTGCCCTGATCGTCGATCACGGCGAGGTCGCCGGTACGGAAGTAGCCGTTCTCGTCGAACGCATCGGCGTCGAGTGAGGAGTCGATGTACCCGCGCATCACCATCGGAGCCTTGAGCCGGATCTCACCCTCCTCGCCGACGGCCGAGCGCGTGCCGTCGAGCTTGACGGTGATGAAGTCGACGCCGGTGACCGGCGCGCCCTCGGTGTTGGCCAGCACGTCGTCGCTGTCGCGCACCGAGGCCATCGTGACGATCGGCGCCTCCGTCATTCCGTAGCCGGAGACGATGCCGACACTGCCCATCTGGTCCTTGACGTCGTAGTGCAGCTGCGGCGGCTTCGGCGCGCCGCCGCCGATGTAGGCGCGGGCCTTGGGGAACAGCGGCGCCGACTCGGGATGGTTGCGCTGATACGCCAGGTACGCCATGTGGAACGGCGTGCCTGCACCCGCGAGCGTGACGCCCTCGCGCGCGAGCACCGGCGGCGTGGACTCGGCGTCGAATCCCTCGACGACGATCATCGTGCAGCCGAACGCCATCGCGCTGAAGATGTACACGGCGCCGGCGATGTGCGTGAACGGGAACACACATCCGATGCGATCGTCTTCCGCCACCTCGAGCCGCTCGCACATACCGATGGCCGCGGCCTTGATCGTGGCGTCGGTGTGCTGCGCGCCCTTCGGATCGGCTGTCGTACCCGACGTGTAGTAGTAGAAGCGGATCGGCAGAGCGGCGGGGTCATCGGGCGGCGGCGGGACGGGTGGCAGCTGCTGGGGATCGCCCTGCGGCAACGCCTTGTTCGCGACGAGAATCTCGAGCCCGGGCTGACCGCCGGCGATCTCGCGCGCCATCTCCTCGTAGTCGAAGTTGCGCCACGTGCCGGGCACGATCAGCAGGCGAGAGCCGGCCTGCTTCGTGATGAAGCCGACCTCGCGCTGGCGATAGATCGGCAGCATCGGGTTCTGGATGGCTCCGAGCCGCGACAGCGCGGCCACGAGCGCGAGCGATTCGAGCCACGTCGGCAGCTGCCACGACACGACGTCGCCCTCGCTGACGCCGAGGCGGGCGAGCCCGGCGGCGGTGCGCTCGGCTTCGGCCTTGTATTCGGCGAACGTGAGCGAGCGCCCGTTCTCGTCGACCGCCATGACCGCGTCGGGGGTCGCCGCGACCCGCTTGTCCAGCAACTCCCAGAGACTGCGGGCATCAATCATGTGAGCTCCCTGATAGCCGTCACTTTCGCCCACGCGTAGTCCGCCTTGCCGACGGGAGAACGTTGCACGCCGTCGACGAAGACGATGCTGCGCGGGACTTTGTACCCCGCGAGCTGGTCTTTGCAATACGCGACCAGCTCGTCGTCAGCGTTCGTTGCGCCCGCGCA
>JBEEFX010000020.1:0-3815 GCA_041166365.1 Acidimicrobiaceae bacterium | reverse complement strand
CGGCCGACGCGTCGCCGAGTGCCTCCGCGACGCTCGGCTGGTCCTGCAACGTCAGGACGTTCGTCGCCCGCCCCGTGTGGCGGTGGAGCTCCACCCGGGCGTCGAGGAGCACCGCGTAGGCCAGATCGAGCTCGCGGTCGTCGTGGTGCAGCAGCACTCGTCGCGCCGACTCCGCCCAGCGCAGCGCGTGGACGTCGCGCATGCCGCCGCGGCCGTCCTTGATGTCCGGTTCCAGGCGGAAGGCCACCTCGCCGGCCTCGGCGTGACGGGCGTCCACGCGCGTCGCGAGATCCGTCAGCCAGCGATGGGCCTTGTTCGTCCACTGCTCCTGGGCGCGCTTGGCCAGCTCCGTCGTCAACGTCGCGTCGCCTGCGACGTGTCGTGCACTCAACAGCGCGGTCGCCGTGTCGAGATCGTCGGAGGCGAGGCCAAGTGCTTCCCGCACGGTGCACACGCTGTGGCCGAGCTTCACCCCTTCGTCCCAGATCGGATACCAGACCCGATCGGCGATGGCGCGAACGTCGACGCGCTTGTCCCGTAGCAGCATGAGATCGATGTCGCTCGACGGGCACAGCTCGGATCGGCCGTAGCCCCCGATGGCCACCAACGCGACGCCTGACGCGGGAGGGCTCGCCGCATCCAGCAATGCGGCGAGCCACTGATCGACGAGACCGCTGTAGGCCTCACACCATGCGGCGCCGGTGCGGGATCGGTCGGCCAGCAGCGGTGCTCGATGGAGCCTCACCTCACGCGAGGGATCACAAAGCGTCATCGCCCATCTCGCCCGTCCTGACGCGCATCAGGCGGTCGAGGTCGACGGCCCAGGCCTTGCCGTCGCCGATCTTGCCGGTGCGGGCGTGTGTCGCGATGAGATCGAGGACCTTGTCGACCTCACCGGTGTCCACGATGATCTCGAGCTTCACCTTCGGAACGAAGTCCACCTTGTACTCCGAGCCCCGGAACGTCTCGCTCTTCCCGCCTTGGCGGCCGTACCCCTGCACCTCGCTCACGGTGAGCCCGAGGACGCCGGCGCCTCGCAGCGCTTCCTTCACTTCTTCGAGTTTGAACGGCTTGATGATCGCCGTCACGAGATGTGCCACTGGTTTCTCCTGTCGATGCTTTCCGATGATGGTCAACGACGTCGTGGTGAACTACGTGCCGAGTTGCAGCGACGTCGTGGTGAACGACGTGCCGAGTTGCAGCACGGCCGAAGCCGGGGCGCCGTTGCCCCGGCCCAGCCGCTGTCGAACTCGCTAGGTCGAAACCGGTTCGGATTCGTGTTCGGTGTCGATCTCATGCGGTTGGCTGCCGAGACCGCCGAACGGGCCGCTGCTCCCCGCAGGCGAGGTGTACGTCATGCCGTACCCGAACTCGACGTGGTAGGCGGGCGAGCCGTGCTCGTGGATGTCGAGCCCTTCGAGCTCGCCGTCCTTCGACACACGGAGGTTCCATGCGCCGGGGATGGTCCTGATCGCCTTGAAGATGATCAACGACACGAGCGTCACCACGATGACGCACGTGAGGCTGCCGACGAGTTGCGCCTTGAACTGGTCCAACCCGCCACCGTGGAACAGCCCGTTGACCGTGAAGGTCTCTGCGTCTGCGCCCGTCGTGGTCGGCAATCCGAATTCACCGGCGGCGAACAAGCCGAGGCTCAACGTGCCCCAGATGCCACAGAATCCGTGGACCGCCACTGCGCCGATCGGGTCGTCGATCCGGAGGTGTTCCAGCAGGTCGACGCCGAGCGGCACGACGATGCCGGCGATCGCTCCGATGATGATCGCGTCGAGCGGTTTCACCCAGTAACACGGACAGGTGATCGCGACCAGGCCGCCGAGGAAGCCGTTGATCGACATGCCGACGTCCCACTTCTTGGCTCTCGGATACACCCAGAGCACGGCAACCATGCCGCCGGCGCACGCCGCCAACGTGGTGTTGGCGGCAACCCGGCCGATGCCGACGAAGTCCATGGCGGACAGGGTCGAGCCAGGGTTGAAGCCGTACCAACCGAACCACAGGATCACCGCGCCGATGGCCGCGATGTTCAGGTCGTGCGGAGGCGTCGGGCCACCACCGTCGCGCTTGAACTTCCGGCCGATGCGCGGCCCGAGGACGATCGCACCGGCGAGCGCAACGAAGCCACCGACGGTGTGCACCACGGTCGATCCGGCAAAGTCACGGAACACGATGCCATCGCCGACGAAACCCGAGAACCAGCCCATGGTGTTACCGAGCCAGCCACCGGGACCCCAGACCCAGTGTCCGAAGATCGGGTAGATCAGGCCGGATACGCAGGCGCTGTAGAGGATGTCGCCTTTGAAGCTCGTCCGCCCGACCATCGCGCCGGACGTGATCGTCGACGCGGTGTCAGCGAACGCGAACTGGAACAGGAAGAAGGCGAGGAACGCGACGCCGGTCGTCCCGTACGTATCTCCTGCGCCCTGCAGGAAGAAGTTCGAGTGCCCGATGAACCCGTTGCCGGTTCCGAACTGGAAGGCGAAGCCGACCGCGAAGTACAGGAGCCCGCACAAACACGTGTCGAAGATGCACTCCATCATGATGTTCACGGACTCTCGTGATCGGGCGAAGCCCGCTTCGAGCGCCATGAAGCCCGCCTGCATGAAGAACACCAGGAAGGCCGTGACGAGCACCCACATCGTGTTGATCGGGTTCACCCACTGATCCGTCGCGGCGGCCGCGTCTTGCACCGGGGCTGCACCCGCCACCGATCCGAAGAAGAAGCCGAAGCCCTTCACGGCCGTCAGGATCGTGAGGATCCCGAGCATCTTCCCACCCAGAAGGGCCGCGAAGACTCTGCGGGTGTCCTTCTCTCTGAATCGCTTCAGCGATCGTTTTCTCATGGTGAGCGAACGTAGAGAGCCGACGTTTCGCTGTTGTGTGCCAGATGTTGCTGCTAGTGGGCGACTTTCTTTCGTCTTGCTGACAGCAACGCGTCAGCCGGCCTGAGCGGCGACTTCTGCGACGCCGGCAGCCGCGGCCTCGGGGTCGAGATAGCGGTGTGAGCGGGGTGCGAGGTCGTCGTCGAGCTCGTAGACGAGCGGGTTTCCGGTCGGGATGTTGAGCTGTGAGATGCCGTCGTCGCTGATCCCGTCGAGGTGTTTCACGATGGCGCGCAACGAGTTGCCGTGGGCCGCGACGAGCACCACGCGCCCAGCACGCAGGTCCGGGACGATCGCGTCGTCCCAGTAGGGCAGCGTCCGCTCGAGCGTGTCCTTCAGGCACTCCGCGGTCGGGAGCAGCTCGCGGGGCACGTCGCGGTAGCGAGGGTCGTCGGACACGTCGAACTCGCTGCCCGGATCGATCGGCGGCGGGGGGATGTCGTAGGACCGCCGCCAGATCTTCACTTGGTCCGCGCCGAACTTTTCGGCCGTCGCCTTCTTGTCCAAGCCCTGCAGCGCGCCGTAGTGCCGCTCGTTCAGCCGCCAGCTGCGCCGTACGGGTAACCAGGTCAGCTCCATCTCGTCCTGCGCGATCCAGGCCGTGCGTATCGCCCGCACCAGCACGGACGTGTGCACGACATCGGGCCGGATGTCCGCGGCGAGCAGGAGCTCACCGGCCCGTTTCGCCTCTTCGAGGCCGCGGGCCGAGAGATCGGAGTCGACCCAGCCCGTGAACAGGTTGCGGTCGTTCCACTCACTGCGACCGTGCCGCAGCAGGACGAGACGTGGGCTCACGGCGGATCAGACTACGGGTTGCCAATACCGCGCTCAACTTTTATCCTTGCGACGAGTTCAAAGTCTGGACACTCTCTGGAGGCCCCCCATGCCCAAGGCCGTCGGCATCGACCTCGGCAC
>JBEEFX010000019.1:0-10390 GCA_041166365.1 Acidimicrobiaceae bacterium | reverse complement strand
TCGGTCGTGGTTCCTTCCGGGCGCCCCCACGGACGCGATCCGTAGACCGCGGCGCCGTTCGTGCGCAGCCACCAGCCGGCAGCGAGGAGGCGCTCGGCCTGCACCCAGGGCACCGACCCGTCGGAGGCGGGACCGACGTTGAGCAGCAGGTTGCCGCCCCGAGCCACCACGTCGACGAGCTGGTGCACGATCTCGGTCGCCGTCATGTACGACGACTCGGGCTCGAACCGGTTGTACCCGAACGAGGTGCCGATCCCCCGCGTCGACTCCCACTTACGGCCGCCCGGCGGGACAGACGTGGAGTACTCGGGCGTGATGAAGTCGCAGTGCACGTCCCCGCTGGTCTGACGCATGAAGTCGAAGCGGTTGTTGACGACGCCGTCGGGCACCCGCTCGTAGTAGTGCTCGAAAAGCGCGGGCAGGTCCGCCGCCGCGGGATAGCCGATGTCGTTCCACATGACGCACGGCTCGTAGCGTTCGATGAGCTCGTGCCAGTGCGCGTTCGCGTACCTCAGGTACTGCTCGGTTTGCGGAATGGCCGCGATCATGCCGGCGAGGTCGCGCATGGGCAGACCGCCGAAGGTCCAGTCGAGACCGCCGGAGTAGTACGTGCCGAATCGCATCCCGCGCGCCCGCACGGCCGAGGCGAGCTCGCCGACGACGTCCCGCTCGGACTGCCATCCCTGCTTGAAGGGGTTGGGATGCGCGCTCGGCCAGAGCATCACACCGTCATGGTGCTTCGTGACGAGAACGACGTACTGCGCTCCGGCTGCCGCGAAGAGATCCGCCCAAGCGTCCGGGTCCCAGCCGGCGATACCGCCGAGGAACTCCTCGACGAAGGTGTCGTACGGCTGGTCGCCATAGGTCGACTCGTGGTGCCGCTGCACCGGGCTGCCCTCGATGGCGAGCGAGTTCTGGTACCACTCGACGTACGGCGAGTTGGTCATGGCCTCGGCCCAGCCGCCCTCGGCAGCGATGTCGAACGGTGAGTGGCCGACCGGGGCGAACGCGGGCACGGCGGCCGCCGTCCAGTGGACGAAGATCCCGAACTTCGCGTCGTCGAACCAAGCGGGAAGGCGGCGATCCATTTCTGGACGCTAGTTGTCGGACTCCGTCGCACCCTCGCTCGCCGGCTCGCCCGCAACACCGAGCGCCATGATGTCGTCGAGCCGCAACAAGAAGCTGTTCTCGCAACGCTGGCAGCGGTAGGCATACCCGCCGGTTTCCAGGTGCTCCACCCGGCCGGCCTCGAGCTGAATCCGTTCCCAGCAGAGACGGCAGTTCATGAAGACCCGCGGCGGCGTGGGCGATGGGTTCGATCGGCGGTCCATCGACATCAGTATCTATCGCACAATTCGTGCGAGTCTTGAGCGAAGCACGCTCGTGGAGGCCAGGAGGCACCGTGAAGATCGATCCGGAGGGCGCAGGCTTCGACGCCAAGCGGTTGGAGCGCATCACCGAGCACCTGACGCGCCGCTACATCGAGCCGCAGAAGATCGCGGGATGCCAGACCGTCGTGGCCCGCCACGGCGAGATCGGGTACTTCTCCTCGCTCGGCTCGATGGACCTCGCGCGCGGCAAGCCCGTCGCCGAGGACACCATCTGGCGGATCTACTCCATGACGAAACCGATCACCGGCGTCGCCCTCATGACGCTCTACGAGCGCGGGCACTTCCAACTCGACGATCCCGTCGACCGTTTCATCCCGGAGTGGCGCGATCTCGAGGTCGCCGAGGTGCAGCCCGACGGTTCGACGCGGCTCGTCGAGCCAGAGCGCCCGATGTCGGTTCGGGACGCGCTCATGCACATGACCGGTCTCGGTTGGGGGGTCGACGGACCGCTCGTGATGGGCCGGTTCCTCTCCGCCATGGCGACCGTGCGCGGCGGGCCCGAAGGCACGCTGCAGACGATGGTCGAGAACCTCGCCGACAAGCCCCTCGTGTTCCACCCCGGCACGCGGTGGCTGTACGGGCTGTCGACCGACGTGTGCGGCAAGCTCGTCGAGGTCATGTCGGGCCAGCGGTTCGACGACTACCTCCGCACCGAGATCTTCGAGCCACTGCAGATGCGCGACACCGGGTTCAGCGTGCCGGACTCCGAGCTCGACCGATTCGCCGCCGGCTACGGACGGCGGCGCGACAAGACGTTGAAGCTGCTCGACGATCCCGAGCGCAGCGCTTACCGACGTCCGCCCGCGTTTCTCTCCGGCGGCGGCGGTCTCGTGTCGACGACCGAGGACTATCTCCGCTTCTGTCGCATGCTCCTCGGTGGCGGCGAGCTCGACGGCGTGCGCGTCCTCGGTCGCAAGACGGTCGAGCTGATGTCGATCAACCATCTGCCCGGAGGGGGCGAGCTCCGTCAGTTCGCGCTACCGGGCGCCTACGGCGAGACCGGATTCGACGGCGTCGGCTTCGGCCTCACGATGGCGGTCGGGCTCGGCCAGGCCGAGACGCAGATGATCGGCTCCAAGGGTGACTTCTACTGGGGTGGTGCGGCGTCGACCATCTTCTGGATCGACCCGGCCGAGGATCTCGTCGTGGTCTTCATGACCCAGCTGCTGCCGTCCGGCACCTTCAACTTCCGCGGCCAGCTCAAGTCCCTGATCTACCCCGCCATCGTCGACTGACGCACTTCGGGGCGGTGCCGCTGGAGGTCCGCTACGGGAGCACGACGAGGTCGTCGCGGTGGACGACCTCGTGCGGAACGCCGTCGGGCAGATCGGCGGTACGACGGCCGGCGATCGACGTCAGGACGTCCGAGCCGGCGCGGACGAGCCCTTTCGCGAACACCTTGCCGTCGGGCCCGGCGAGCTCGACCGCGTCGTCGGGCGAGAATCGTCCCGCGACGCCGACGACTCCAGCAGGGAGCAGCGATCGACCGCCTTCGCACAGGGCGGTGCGCGCCCCGTCGTCGACGGTGACGACACCGCTCGCGCCGATCGCGAACGCGATCCAGAGCTTCCGCGCCGGCAGCCGGCGGTCTCGGGGTTGCACGATCGTGCCGATGCCAGGCTCGCCGTTGACCGCGTCACGGAGCACTCCCGGGCGGTTCGCGCCGGCGATGACCGCCCGCACACCCGACCACGCCGCGATCTTGGCGGCGGCGATCTTCGACGCCATGCCACCACTCCCCCGGGCGGTGCCCGCCCCGCCGGCCACGGCTTCCAGCGTGTGATCGATCTCGAGGATCTCCTCGATCAATGATGCGGACGGGTCGAGGCGCGGGTCGGCTGTGAGCAACCCAGGAGCGTCGGTGAGGATCACGAGGAGATCGGCATCGACCAGATGGGCGACGAGCGCGGCGAGGCGATCGTTGTCACCGAAGCGGATCTCGTCGTCGGCGATGGCGTCGTTCTCGTTGACGACCGGCACGACGCCGAGATCGAGCAACCGCCGGATCGTCCCGCGGGCGTGGAGATATTGCTGGCGGACACCGAAGTCGAGGGGCGCGAGCAGCACCTGCCCCGAGATGATGCCGAGGTCCGCGAACGTGCGGTCGTACACCCGCATGAGGCGGCTCTGCCCGACCGCCGAGACCGCCTGGAGCGTCTGCGCGTCGCGCGGCCGGCGGTCGCCACCGAGATTCAGCGCCGGAAGACCTGCGGCGATCGCGCCCGACGTGACGGCAACAATCGAATGGCCGGCGGCGCGAACGTCGGCGACTTCCTTGCAGAACGCCGCCACTGCCTCGACGCGGATGGTGCCCTCAGCGTCGGTGATCGACGACGTGCCGATCTTGGCAACGACGATCATCCGCTGAGAACCTGATCGTCGCGCTGGTACTCGAACACGAAGGAGCCGACGCGCACGAGCTCCCCGTCGGCGACACCGGCACGCGCCAGTGCCCGATCCACGCCCAGCTTCTTCAGCCGCCGCTGTGCGTATTCGAGTGCGTCGGGGTTGGTGATGTCCGACAGCGCGACCGCGCGCTCCGCCTGACGACCGACGACGCGCCAGCCGCCGCCCTCCGACGGGCTCACCGCCTCGACATGGAACCCTTGCGCCGCGGGACGGAGCACCACGAACGCACTCGGCGCGTCGAGGGCGGCACGCGCCTGCTGTACTTCGATGGCAAGCCGTCCTTGGAGCGCGCTCAGCCCTTCTCGGGTCACGGCCGACACGCACAGCTCGACTGACGGATCCGGCGCACCGAGGTCGAGCCGCGATCCGATCACCAGGCGCGGCCGCTCCAACAGTGCGGGCTCGTACCGGCCGAGCTCGCGCAGCAGTACGCCTTCTTGCTCCTGCGGAGGAGGCAGCCCGGCGTTCTCCCACGCCAAGTCGAGCAGCACACACAAGACCCGTGCACGCTCGACGTGCCGCAGGAATTGGTGCCCGAGGCCTTTGCCTTCGCTCGCGCCCTCGATCAACCCCGGGACGTCGGCCACGACGAACTCGGTGGTCTCGTCGAGGCGCACCACACCGAGCGAGGGCTCGAGCGTCGTGAAGGGGTAGTCGGCGATCTTGGGCTTGGCCGCGGACATCACCGAGATGAGCGTCGACTTGCCGACATTCGGGAACCCGACGAGCGCAACGTCGGCCAGCAACTTCAGCTCGAGGTGCAGCCAGTGTTCGTCACCCGCCTCGCCCTGCTCCGCGAAGGAGGGGGCGCGCCGCCGGTTGCTGAGGAAGCGGGCATTGCCGCGTCCGCCGCGACCTCCTTCCGCCGCTAGGTACCGGTCGCCTTCGTGCACGAGGTCGGCGAGCATCACGCCGTTGCCGTCCTTCACCATCGTGCCTTCCGGCACGGGCACCACGAGATCCTCACCCGACCGCCCGTGCTTGCGCTTCCCCTGACCGTGGACGCCGCTGGTCGCGCGCCGGTGCGGGTGGTCGCGAAAGCCGAGCAGCGATGCGACATTGCGGTCCGCGACGAGCCAGACGTCGCCACCATTGCCGCCGTCGCCGCCGTCGGGCCCGCCCTTGGGCACATGGGCCTCGCGCCGGAACGCGACGGTGCCGGCGCCACCATCACCGGCCTTCACATGGAGGCCACACTCGTCGACGAAGCCGGACACCCGCTCAGGTTAAGGGCCACACCCTGAACGCTGGCGCTACTTGACCAAACGGACCGGGTCTCCACCGATGTTCGCGTCCCACGTGGTGGTGTCGTTGGCCTGGGCACCGCTCGTGTAGGACATCTGGATGCGGAACCAACAGCCGAATGGGTCTGCGGTCGTGCAGTTGTAGTCGCCGAACACTTTGATGTCCGCGCGAATGAGCGTGCCGTTGAAGCCTGTCGGATAGGCCGTGCTGGTGATGCCGCTGACCGTGCAGCCACCCGGACCGCCGATCGAACCGCTCGTCGGCATCGCGGCGCCGTTGTTCGCCGTCCATGTACAGGTCGGTGGTGAACCGGACATGTCGTTCGGCGGTGACACCGTGATCGTCGTCGTGCCTCCGCCAACGTCGCCGATGTCGTAGAAGGTCAACTGGAGGATGCGGCCGGATGCCCCGCCGCCCGGAACCAGACGGGCCAGATAGAACTGGGGCGTCTGGCTGGCGTTGTTCAGCACGTTCGAGTAGATCGGCAGGTGTTCCTGCGCGTACACGGTCACGCCGGTCGCGTAGCTGTTCGTGCCTGAGGTCACGGCGCGAATGGAGTACCGGTTCTGGCCGGCCAGGTCACTGTCTTGCGGTGGATCCTCTGGCTGCGTCAAGTTCGTGATCGATGGAGTGCCCTGCAACGGAACGTTCGACCGGACCTGCACGAAGTACCGGCCGGGCGGCGCGCCGGTGATGGTGCAGAGCGTGTACCAGCGGTGGAAGGACGCGTAGAAGTCCGGGTCGAAGCTGGGGTTCGCGGGATCGGGGTTGAGCAGCGTGTAGAAGTCGCTGTTGTAGCCCTTGAACTGCTTGGTGCACGAGCCGCTCGCGCCCGGGCCCGAGCCGGCAATTCCGCCCGCGGGCAGCACGTCGTTCGTCAGCGGTTGGAACTGGTTCCCCGTCGGTCCACGCACGAGCCATGCCGTCGCCTGGGGTGTTCCGAGACTGGTGTTGTCGTCACCGGTGCACCACATGCTGGCGCCGGTGTTGTACCGGTTCAATGGGTTGTCGCTGGCCGGGAACTTCTGCGGGAAGCTCGTCATCAACCCGTTGATGTTCGCCGGGGTCAGCCCGGCCCAGTTCTGGTTGCACGTGGTGCCGCCGTTGGCGTACTCCGGGTCGTACACCTGGATGTCGATGTTGGGCGAACCGGGGGGGACCTCGACGGTGAACACGTACGTGCTGTCGAGATACTCGTCGTTGACGCCGCCGACACACGCGAAGGCCCCACTGCAGTTCGCATAGTCGGCGTAGCGATCGCCTGTCTGTTTGTTGATGCGCGGGGCACCGATGTTCAACCAGTGCTGATCGACCGGCGGATGCTCGGGATCATTGGCGATGTGGGCCTGTGGGCTACCCATCTTCACGGGTTCGTTGAATTCCGCTGTCGCCGAACGACTGATCGTGGTGGTGGCGAGCCCGAGCAGCGAGGTGAAGGAGTTGTTGACGGTCTGACTGATGGTCACGACGAGCTGATTCGGCTTCACGCCCACCGCGACGGAGGCCGCCGAGTCCGGGTAGCCGTTGTTGTTCACGGTGAACAAGGCGGTCGAAGTGGCCGTCGCCGGATCGCCCGGCATGAAGACGACGCCAGCCAATGCGCCCGCGTCCGCCGCTCGCTGCGTCTTCTGCGCCGTGTACCACCAGCTCCACACGTCGACACCGAAACCGGCCATCGCGATGAGCACGAGGAGCATCAGCGCGAACCACGGCAACACGAAGCCGCCTTCGTCCGTTGTCGCCCGATGGCCGCGCGACTCGGCGTCGGCGTCGCCGTCAGGGGTCATCTGCTCGTCCATCGAACTCCCTACGGACATTGGACCAGTGGAAGTGGCTCGAGGCGCGAGACGCTGTGCTCCGCCAACAGCTTGGAGCTGCCGAACGCGCCGGTGACGTAGTTGTGTCGCACCTCGACATAGATCCCGATGCTGTCGAGGGTGGAGCCGATGCACGCCTGAGGATCGGACCATCCTGGTGACGAGTTGTCATACGCGAACGCGCTCCCGTTCCACGTGTAGTGGAAGCAGCTTTCCGTGCACGCGCCGAGGGAGCCCTTGACCGGGATGCCGTTCACGTTCGACTTGTAGACGAGAAGCTGGATGGGCGTGTCATAGCCGGTCAAGGCGCCGAGGTCCTTCGTGACCTCGTCGCGGATCTGATCGGACACCACCCGCTTGTTCGCCGCCACGCCGAAGTTGGCGGAGGCGAACCGCGCGCCTTCCCTCGTGGAGGACTGCGTGGTCGATTGGCCGGCGACGAGCAGACCGAACTCGATCACCGCCATGAGGATGAAGAACACGACAGGGAAGATGAAGACGGCCTCGACGAGCACCACGCCGCGGTCACCCGTAATCCGGTCGGGGGCGGTGTGCGATCTCATTCGGGCGTCGTGCAATCGCTACGCGGCTCGAGCCGCATGACGGTCTTCTCTTTGAGGTCGATCGTGCCGACCACGCTGCTGAAGCCGATCGGCACGTGCCTGACTCGCAACCACACACCGATGCTGTCGATGACCTTGCCGCAGCCGTCGGCCCCGATCCACGCACCGCTGGGCGGGTCGAACATTGCTGCTCCGGAGTTCCAACCAAACACGAGGCAGTCGGTGCTGCAACTCGAGAAATCGCCGGACGGCAGCGGGTCGCCGTTGGGGTTGGCCTTGTACACCAAGAGCTCGATCGGCGTGTCAGTGGACCCTCGACTCTGGAGATCCTTCTCCACCGTTTGGCGCACGTTGTCCAGGACCGTGGTCCGGTCCGCGGCGGTCTTGGCGCCGGCGTACTGGGCGGCCGCCAGCCGCGCTCCGGCCCGCGTCGACGAGCTGACGATGGTGGCCGAGCGGAACAGGAAGCCGAGCTCGACGATGCCGAAGACCAGCAGAGCCAGGAACGGCAGGATGATCGCGGCCTCCACCAGCGCGGCGCCACGATCACCTTGGAGGCGGCGGCCCCTGCGCTGCTCACGTTGCATCGGAACTCCCGGCGTCCACCCGATCCTCGACCATGCCCCAACGATCTCCGCCACAGAGCGTGCGCTCGATGGTAAACGACACCTTTGGCCGCGGCGAGACCAGGGCGTGAATTAGGTCGTTTGACCCACCCGATCGCGGTGATTGCCCGATCTGGGGCGGGGCGCGGCCTCAGGTCGATACGGGCAGAACGTCGACGACCTTGCGCCCGCGGCGCTGGCCGAATTTCACCGAGCCGGTGGCCGTGGCGAACAGCGTGTCGTCGCCGCCCCGACCGACGTTCTCACCCGGGTGGAAGCGAGTGCCTCGCTGGCGCACGATGATGGCGCCGGCATGCACGATCGTGCCGTCGAAGACCTTGACCCCGAGGCGCTGGGCGTTGGAGTCCCGGCCGTTGCGGGTGGAGCCGCCACCCTTCGTCTTGGACATCTGCTGCTCCTTACGCCTTCGACGTCGACGTCGACTTCGACGAATCGCCGGCGTTGATGCCGGTGATCTCGACGACGTCATAGCCCTGGCGGTGGCCCCAGCGGCGCCGGGAACGGGTCTTGTGCTTGTAGGTGAAGCCGGTGATCTTCGGGCCCTTCGCCTCGCCGACGACACGACCGGCCACGCTGGCCCCAGCGAGCTCGTCTGGCGTGGACAGCACCACATCGCCGTCCACCACGAGAACGGGCGTCAGGGTGATCTCGTCGCCCACGGCGGCACCGAGGTGCTCGACCTGGACGCGTTCACCTTCGGCGACGCGCGTCTGCTTCCCACCGGTCTTCACTACTGCATACATAGGGGGTCGACTCTACCGGGGCCGGATGGTACGGCCCAAGCCAAGGTTGAGACGCGCCGAGGGAAGCGCCAGCGACGAGGCGCAGTCGAGCGAGCTTGCGAGCGAGACAATCAGCACGGCGTCTAGTCGGAGCCAAGGAGGTCGACGTCGAAGAGGAGCCCGCGGCCCTCGCAGTGCGGGCACAGATGAGTGAACGACTCGAGCAGGCCCTCCCCGATGCGCTTTCGGGTCATCTCGACCAAACCGAGCTCGGAGATGTCGAAGACCTGTGTGCGGGTCTTGTCCCGGGCCAGGGCCTCCCGGAAGACACGGATCACTTGATCGCGATTGTCCCGGATCTCCATGTCGATGAAGTCGACGACGATGATCCCGCCGATGTCTCGCAGCCGGAGCTGGCGAGCCACTTCGACGGCCGCCTCCAGGTTGTTGCGGAACACCGTCTCCTCGAGGTTCGACGTCCCGACGTTCTTGCCCGTGTTCACGTCGATCACCGTGAGCGCCTCGGTGTGCTCGATGATGAGCGAACCGCCTGACGGCAGCCACACCTTGCGGTCGAGCGCCTTGTGCAGCTGCTCGTGAACGTGGAAGCGCTCGAACAACGGCAACGGCTCCTCGGCCCGTTCGAAGAGCTCGACGCGGTCTGCCAGCGCCGGAGAAATCGACGCGACGTAGTCGCGCACGTCCTCGTACAGCTCAGGGTCGTCGATGACGACGCCGCGGTACTCGCTGTTGAACTCCTCGCGGATCACGCGCACGGCCATGTCCGGTTCGCGATAGAGCAATGCCGGTGCCTGGCTGCGTTTGGCCAGCGCGTCGATCTGTTCCCACTGCTTGAGCAGACGCAGGACGTCGCGCTCGATCTCCTCCGAGGTGACGCTCTCGGCCGCGGTCCGGACGATGACGCCGTGCTGCTTCGGCTTCACCTTGTCGAGGATCGATCGGAGCCGTTTGCGTTCGTCGTCCGACAGGCGCTTCGAGATGCCGTACGTGGACGAGTTCGGAATGAGCACGACGAATCGACCGGGCAGCGACACCTCTTGCGTCAGTCGGGCACCCTTGGCACCGATCGGGTTCTTCGTGACCTGGCAGATGATCGTCTGCTTCGCCTTGAGCATCTGCTCGATGCGCATGTTCGACGACCGCTCTTCGACATCTTCCGGGTCGTACTGCACATCGCCGCGGTAGAGCACGGCGTTCTTGGGTGTCCCGATGTCGACGAACGCCGCCTCCATACCGGGCAGCACGTTCTGCACGCGCCCGAGGTAGATGTTGCCGTGGATCTGGCTCACGTCGTCGGCCGGCCTCGACACGTAGTGCTCGAGCAACGAGCGACCCTCGAGCACGGCGATCTGTGTCACGCGGCCGTCCGCAGTCGCTGAGTCCTGGACGTGAACGCACATGAGGTAGCGGCCGAGCGGCCGGCCCTTGCGCTCCCGACCCCGTCGCGTCTCGAGCACGTCGTCGTCCAGCTCGAGTGGGTTGTCGTCGACGAGCATCGCCTGCACGGGGCTCGACGGTCGGCGCTCGCCGGCGCCCTGGCCACCGCCACCCCCACCTCCGCTGCGGCCGCGGCCCCCACGGCGGCGGCGGCGGCGC
>JBEEFX010000018.1:0-12812 GCA_041166365.1 Acidimicrobiaceae bacterium | reverse complement strand
CGTGCCGACGGAGCGCATCTTGCTCGTCAGCGCGGACCAGCTGCTGTCGTGGACACGTCGAGTGCTCGGCGACGATTCCCTCCTCGCAGGAAACGGGTTGCCTTTGCCGGATCTGGACCCTGAGCATGTGTCGGCCGTCGAGGACGCGATCGCAGGTGCCCAACGTTCCGGCTCGGCTGGCGTGCAATGCCGCGTCACCGACTCCAATGGCGGATGGCGCTGGGTCGCGTGCACCATGACCCAACTCCCCGACAGCGATCAGCTCGCGGTCGTCGTCCAAGACGTCAACAGCGCGGGATTCGCGGAACACGAGGCGGCCGATCGGTTCAGGAGTTTGATCGAGACGGCGCCCGATGCGTTGCTCGTCCATGTGGGCGCGCGAATCGTCTTCGCGAGTGCCGGCTTGGCGAAGCTCGTGGGCGCACCCGATGTCGACTGCTTGGTGGGCCGCGAGCTGTTCAGCTTCGTCGCGCCGAGATCAAGCGAGTATGCGCTTCGGCGAATGAGGGACGTGGGCGACGGGCATTGGCCGGGTACCGAGAGATTGTGGATCCGGCGTCTCGACGGCACGGATGTGCTCGCCGAGGTCTCGTCGTCGCCGACGATGTGGCAAGGCCAGGTTGCGAGCCAAAATCTCGTGCGCGCCGTCGAGCAGGGTTCCGCAAGTTCGGCGGCAAACGTCGTTCCGGACGCGATCATCACGACAGACATCCAGTTTCGGGTGATCAGCTGGAACCTGGGTGCGGAAGCGTTGTACGGCTGGTCCGAAGACGAAGCGCGCGGTCAACTTCTCGGCGAGCTCCTCGGGTGGGGGAACAAGGACGAGGTGCTGGAGGCGGCGGCCCACGAGTTGCTGACGACTGGCTCATGGCGAGGAACGGCTCGACAGAACCGCAGCGACGGATCGGTGGTCCTCGTCGACGCGTCGACGACCGTGGTGCGTTCGCCTGATGGCGAGGCCGTCGCGGTCGTGTCCGTGAACCGTGAGCTCTGGCCGACGTGCAACGACTCCACGACCGTGGCCGGCGCGGTCGAAGTAGCGGCGGACCTCGAGCGAGCGTTGGCCGCGGATGAGATCCAGGTGTATCTGCAACCGATCGTGCGGCTCGACGACGGCAGCCTCGTCAAGGTCGAGGCCCTGGTCCGTTGGCTGCACCCGGTGTTGGGCATGCTGCCGCCCGCCCGGTTCTTGCCTGCGGCGGAATCGTCGGGTGTGATGCTCGCGCTCGGCGAGCGCGTGCTGACGAAGGCTTGTGAGGCGGTCGCGGGCTATCGCGCGACAACGCATCCGACCCTGGAGCTCTCCGTGAATCTGTCGGCTCGTCAGCTCGTCGACCCCTCTCTGGTCGGAGCGGTGCAGCACGCGCTCGCGGTGAACGGCCTGCCGCCGGGTGCACTCTGGGTGGAGGTCACAGAGACGAGCCTCATCGACAACACAGAGCACGCGACGCGGATCCTCAAAGCGCTGCAGGCCATCGGTGTGCGCGTCGCGATCGACGACTTCGGAACCGGCTACGCGAGCCTGAACTACATCAAGCGACTGCCGGTCGAGATGCTCAAGATCGATCGCAGCTTCGTGGAATCCGTTGGGCTCGATCCGGTCGATACGGCCATCGTCCGCAGCGTCCTCGGACTCGCTCACGAGCTCGGCCTGCTCGTGGTTGCAGAAGGAATCGAGACGGCCGAGCAAGCGGCCGCGTTGCGAGACCTGGGGTGCGAGCTGTGCCAGGGCTACTTCTTCTCGCGTCCTGTCCCCGCGGCCGAGCTCGGTCGCGCGTATCCAACTGTCGACGTTGCCCGCGCGGATTCCGCCACCTGATCACGACTCCCGATGAGGGCGACGCGCCGGCGGCCCGTGCCGTCCTGGCCTGACCCACATCCACTGGCGGAGGTCGACCGTCCGCCTATGCGCGGGTGACGGTGCCGGCGGTTGGGTCGACCGTCACGACCATTCCTGTCGTGATCCCCTCCCGCGCCTCTCGGTGTCCGATGAGCGCGGGGATGCCGAGCTCTCGAGCGAGGACGGCGGCGTGCGACAGCAGTCCTCCGGTGGTGGTCACCAGCGCACCCGCATGACCGAGCACGACGTTCCAGGTCGGGCTGGTCGCCTGCGTGATGATCACGTCGCCCGGCTCGATGAGCTCGAAAGCGTCACCCGGGTCGTCGACCACGATCGCCCGTCCGGTGTACGGACACTCGCCGATTCCGACGGCGACCAAGTCGGCACCGCGCATGTTGTCGGCCGCTGCGAGTTGCGCTGCGCCGATGAGCGCGAGTGGTCGAGGCAGCGAGGAGAGGGGCGGGATGGCGAAGGCGGGCCCGAGAGTCGGCGGCGCCGACCGTGCGGAGTCGACCGTTCGGGTGAGGGCGCGCGCCGCGGCATCGTCAGCCGACGGAGTAGACGCTCCGGCCAGCCGTCGATCCAACTCCTCGACCGTGAGCTCGACGGCATGGTGGGGGTCGTGCAGCGCGACCCGGCGGCCCGCCTCGAGCATCGCCCGGCGGAGCAAACCCATCGGCCATGCGCCGGTGAACACGCCGTTGTCATCGCGCAACGGCACCGCGGCTCGAGCGTCGGCGACGAGCGCGGCGAGCTCGTCATGGTGCTCGGCCGGCACCAGCGGGCGGAGATCCAACGGCGCGGGCACCGGTCCCAAATCCCCGCGCTTGATCTCTCCGAGCTCGCACCAGGTCAGGCAGTCGAGGTCGTAGCCACTCACGAGCTGCCATTCCGCCGGCTCGGCCGCGGCGATGTCGTCAGGCGTCGAACCGGCAAGCGCGCGCGATGCGGTCGTGGCATCGACCCCCCACTCGGCGCACCGAGCAATGAGCAATCCGATCGGTAAGAGATCGTCGCCGTGGAGCTCGAGGTGGCGCGTGTAACCGGCAACAACATGGGCGCGGCAGCGTCCGAGATGGTCTCCGAGCCCGCTGTCATCCAGGGCGGCTGGGTCGATGTCCTGCAACGCGAGGTTGCGCCGGGCCCAGTCGGCGCGCTCTGTCGCGAACCAATGGTCGTTGGCCAGGCGCCACGGACGATCGGCCAGCGCTCGCCGCGCGGCGCGCGTCCGCTTGCGGAACGCGGGATGCAACCGCGCCATCAGCCAGATCAGCACGGCCGGCGGCGGTCGCCGCATCTCGCGCGGGCCGGCCAGTGGCACCGGCGCGATGTACATGTGGCCGTGGACGAACGCGATGTCAATCGTCTTGGCGAGCACTCCGTAGCGCGCCATGTATGCGCCCATGCCCACGGGGCACGTCTCGGCGTACAACCGCTGATACTCCGCGGTCACCGCGCCCGGAAAGTGGTCGCCGAGGAACATCCACCCGCCGGCACCAGGTGCTTCGAATTCATCGCTCATCTGCCGCTCCGTTTGGGCTTCCTCTTCGATCGTGGACTGCTCGCCTCCGTCAGCGCGGCGAGCGCCCAGGTGACGTCGTCGACCGCCTCGCCCGGCGAACGCCCTTGCCGGTCGTGTAGATCGAGAAATGCGATCGACGAGGTCAACAGCAAGCCGAGCCGCACCAACCGTCGACCGTCTGCAGATCGGGGGTCGACGCCTTGACTCGCGACCGAATCGGCAAACCATTTCTTTCCGGCGTCATATCGACGGGCCCGCATCTCGCGCCCCGTATCGGACGCGACCTGATGGCGTACGAGATCGAGCTGCTCGGCGAAGTCCTCCCACAGCTTGCGCAGGTAGGCCGCACCGTCGGCTCCCTCGGCGATCAAGCTGCCCGCGACGCGCCGCGCCGGTTCCTCCGCAGCGGCGTTGAGCAACGCATCCTTCGTCGGGAAGTAGCGGTAGATCGTTGCGAGCGACACACCGCTGCGCTCCGAGACCAGCGGCACGCTCAACTCGCTCATCGACTGCGCCGCGACCAGGTCGAGCACGGCCGAGACGATCTTGCGCCGGGTGCGCTCCCGCTGCTCGTCCCGCAGACTCATGAGATGATCATCTCACAATTGTGCTCGACGCAGATGTCGGGCTTCGCCGGCGATCTGTGCACTGATCGCAGATCAGCCGACGACGCGGCGCGTAGGGTGTTGCGATGCTGCAACCAGGCACCGAAGCGCCGGGCTTCACGCTTCTGGACCAGAACGGAAGCGACGTCTCGCTCGCGGACGAACGCGGCCGCTGGATCATCTTCTGGTGGTATCCAAAGGCCTCGACGCCTGGCTGAACGATTCAAGGCCAGGGCCTGCGTGACAGGTCCACTGATTTCGCCACCGCCGATTGTGTGGTGCTGGGCGCGTCGTTCGACACGCCCGACGAGAACCGGGCGTTCGCTGACGATCAGAGCTTCGGCTTCAGGCTGCTCTCTGACGTGGACAGGAAAGTCGGCACCGCGTACGAGGTCGTCCGGGCACCCGACGAGCCGTATCCGGACTACCCGCTGCGTATCGCGTATCTGATCGACCCGGACGGGATCATCCGAAGGTCATACGAGGTGAAGGACGTCGCCGGGTTCGCCGCGGAAGTGCTCGCGGACCTCCAAACGTTGCGCTCGCCCGACGGAGACGACTGAACGTCGTCGATGACTCAGGCGGACGGCCTCGCGAGTCCCGGCGCCACCGTTCGGGCCAGGATGCCGAGCGTGGCCCGCAACGCACTCTCGGGGATGACCGGAAAGATGGCTGCGTCCTTCCAGCTCTGATCGATCGTCGACCAGTCGTAGTAGGAGTTGACGAGCGTTCCCCCTTCGATCGGCTCGAGCCTGTAGCCGTAGACGTGCCCGATGTTCAACTGACCCTCGATCGTCCATGCGATCTCGCGGTCCGGCTCGAACGTCACGATCCGCACCGTGACGTCGTACAGACCCATCGGGTAGTCGTTGAGCGCCTCGCGATCCATGTGCACCACGAACGTGTCGTCCACCGCGGTGGCCGGTGAGCCGGAGGCGTCCATCAGCATCCCGGAGCTGTCGATGGTCACGTGGCCATGCGGATCCGACACCACGCGAAAGATCGCCGCCGGATCCGCCGCGATCGCGCGCTGCACCTCCAACCGTTCTGTCATGCCCGCAGCATCGCACGAAGGGCGCCGTGCTGACTTCCGCGATCGCGTCTGTCTGGCCGGCGCATTGGGCAACCGAGACCCATGATTGGATTCATCCTCTACTTGCTCATCGTCGGTCTCATCGCGGGGTTCCTTGCCCGGGCGCTCGTGCCGGGTCGCGATCCGATGTCCGTCGGCCAAACGATCGTGCTCGGCATCGTCGGCAGTTTCGTCGGCGGGTTCATCGGATGGGCCCTCTTCGGCGCCGACACCGCCGATGGAGCGTTGCAGCCATCGGGACTCGTCGGCTCGATCGTCGGTGCCGTCATCGCGCTGCTCGTCTACCGACGTATCGGCGGACGCTCCCGCGGTCGTCTCGGTTACCGCTGATCGGACTGATCGGCGCCTGCCCCGTTGCTTCACGGCCGGCCGGCGGCCTCCCAGGCCTGATGCTCGGCGAGCACCTTGGTCCAGAGCTGATCGAGTAGCGCCGGCGCGATCGTGGCGAAGTGCAGCCCGAACACGTCGGCCAGCGCCGCGAACCAGTGATCGCGTTGGATGAGGTCAGTCGTGGCCGCACCGACCCCCGTTCGCGTCAGCACGAGTCCGCGGACGATGTCGACACCTGTCTCGTCCCGCCGCTGGGCGGTGACCGTCCGTACGAAGCCCGACTCGGGTGACGTCGACAACCAGCGGTGACGTTCCGCGAACTGATCCATCCCGGCGGGAGCCGCCCGCCAGCTCATGCCCCGGAAGCTGCCCGACGGATCGTTGACGAAGTGCCAGTCACCGACGTCGCCGCGCGTCTCCTCGAGGCGGAACCGGAACGGGCCTTGCTCGTAGTCGCCGGCCGACAACGGCAGCGCCTCGTGCAGCGCATGACCGAGTCCCGCGTCGACGTACCACGTTCCCGACGGGTTCTCGTCTGACGGCAACCCGTCGACCGTGAGGACGAGGTGGTTGCTCATCTCCGCTTCGCTCGGGCCATCGGGGCCGTGCACACCGCCGACGTGACGCGTGACCGTGTAGCCGAGCGAGTGCAGCAGCTCGCTGAACGCGCCGTTGAGATGGAAGCAGTAGCCGCCGCGGCCCCGCAGCGCGATGCGCGCGACCGCGTCGTTCAGGTCGATGGTCCAAGCCTCGCCCAGGTGGATCCACAGGGTCTCGTAGGCCACCCGCTCGACCTGCCGACGGTGAAGTCGCTGCAGCGCGTCGACGGACGGCGGTTCGGCTTCCAACCCGAGCCGGTCGAGGTACGCGGCCTTCAGCTCGGCATCCATCGGCTCATTCTCCAGGTTTGTGCGCCACGGCGTCGCCGCAGTTCAATCCCTGTCTCAGACCTGGGAGAGGGCGATGACCGAGATCCGCGAGCGAACCGTCAGTACGAACGGGGTGGAGCTCCACGTCCTCGAAGCCGGCGAGGGGATGCCCGTCGTGCTGGCCCACGGCTTTCCCGAACTCGCTTACTCGTGGCGGCACCAGCTACCCGCGCTTGCGGACGCCGGCTACCGCGTGATCGCGCCGGATCAGCGCGGGTACGGCCGGTCGAGCCGTCCTGACGCGATCGAGGACTACGACATCGAGCACCTGACGGGCGACTTGTGCGGCTTGCTCGATGAGCTCGGCGAAGAGCGGGCCGTCTTCGTCGGGCACGACTGGGGATCCCTCGTGGTGTCGAGCCTGGCGCTGCTCCGGCCGGATCGAGTGGCCGCCATCGTGAACATGAGCGTGCCGTTCCTGCCGCGCGCTCCGATGCCGCCCGTCGAGACGATGCGAGCGATCTTCGCGGACGCGTTCTTCTACATCGTGTACTTCCAGGAACCGGGTGTCGCCGATGCCGAGTTGAGCGCCGACCCCGCGATGACGATGCGTCGTCTGCTCGCGGGCGTCTCGCTCCGCGCGGGCGAGGCTCCTGACCCTTCCGCGTTCGCGAACGACGGTCGCGGGTTCGTCGAGCGAATGGCGGAGCCCGATGGGTTGCCCGATTGGCTCACACAGGACGAGTTCGACCACTACGTCGCGGAGTTCACTCGCACCGGATTCACGGGCGGCATCAACTGGTATCGCAACATGGATCGCAATTGGTCGCTGACGGAACACATCGCTGGAGCGACCGTGGCCGTCCCTTCGCTGTTCATCGGCGGCCGGCTCGACCCGGTTCTCGTCATGACGCCACCGGAAAGCACCGTGGACTTGTTGCCCGATCATCGCGGCACCGTGCTCGTCGACGATGCGGGCCACTGGGTCCAGCAGCAGAAGCCCGGCGAGGTCAACGCGGCGCTCGTCTCGTTCCTCGACGAGGTGACGTGATGCCGGAGCGCATCGACGTCGATGCGTGTGTCGTGGGCGCGGGCTACGCCGGGCTCACCGCCGCGCGCCGGCTGTCGCAGGCGGGGAAGTCGGTCGCCGTCCTCGAAGCGCGCGACCGCGTCGGTGGACGGATCTGGACGCATCATCTGTCGGACGGGTCGGCGATCGATCGCGGAGGCGGTTGGCTCGGACCGAAGCATGACGCGATCTTCGGTCTTGCCGGCGAGATGGGCGTATCGACGTACAAGACGTACGTGAAGGGTGCGCACCTGCTCGTCGGTGAGGGTAGGACACGGCGTTACAAGGGACTCATCCCCAAGATCAGTCCGATGGCGATCATCAGCTTGGCGTTGGCGCAGACGAAGATCAACCGGATGGCGAAGCAGCTCCCGCTGGAGGCGCCATGGGATGCGAAGCGCGCCGAGGAATGGGATTCGCGGACGGTGGCGTGGTGGCTCGAGCGTTCCGGGATCCGCACGACGATCGCCCGTGATCTGTTCGAGACCGCGGTACGGGGCTGCATGACGGGCGACCTCGATGAGGTCTCGCTGCTCCACTTGCTCTTCTTGGCTCGGGGCCACGGAAGCATCAACACGCTGTTCTCGATCGAGAACGGTTCGCAGGAGAACCTGGTCGAAGGCGGGGCCGGGTCGATCGCCCGGCGGGTGGCGGACACCCTCGGCGACGCCGTACGGCTCAACGCGCCGGTCACGTCGATCTCTCAGCGCAACGACCATGTCGTGGTCGCTGCGAGCGACGTCGAGGTGACCGCGCGCCATGTCGTCGTCACCGTTCCTCCCGCCCTGATCCTCGACATCCAATTCGATCCCGTGCTGCCGGACGACCGAGTCACGCTCTATCGCAACGCCGTCGGTGGCCCGGAAACGAAGACGCTTGTGGTCTACGACGAGCCGTTCTGGCGGACCGACGGCTTCAGCGGCCAATCGTCCGAGCCGAACTCGGCATCAGAGGTGACGCTCGATGCGTCCCCTTCCTCTGGTGCTCCCGGCGTGATCGCCTCGTTCACGTTCGGTCGAGTGGCCAAGCACATCGACGCGCTGGATGCGGGCCAGCGCAAGAAAGCCGTGCTCGACGCGCTCACCACGCGGTTCGGGCCACGCGCGGCGTCACCGGCCGAGTTCATCGAGACGGCGTGGTGGAAGGAGCCATGGACGCGCGGTTGTTCCATGGCCCATCTTCCGCCCGGGATCCTCAGCCGGTACGGCCCGCTGTACCGGCTGCCGTTCGGGCGCGTCCACTGGGCCGGCACCGAGACGGCGACGACCTCACACGGTGCGATCGACGGCGCCGTGCGATCAGGGGAGCGGGCGGCAGGCGAAATTCTCGCGTTCGCGTAGCGGCAATGCTGCAGACGCTGCTCGACGCGGTCCCGAGGAATGTCGGCCCCTGGATCTATCTCGTCGTCTTCGCGGCGGCCGCCTCGGAGTCGGCGCTGTTCCTTGGGCTGGTCGTCCCGGGCGAGACGGTCTTGCTGCTCGCGGGCGTGCTGGCTTCGCGAGGCCAAGGTCATCTCATCCCCTACATGGTGGCGGCGATCACCGGCGCGATCGCGGGGGATTCGATCGGGTACGAGCTCGGCCGCCATTTCGGTCCGCGGCTCCGGCACAGCGCTCTCGGGCGTCGAGTCGGCGAGGCGCGCTGGGTACGGGCCGAGGAGTACCTACAGCACCGCGGCGGTCGTGCCATCTTCTTCGGGCGATGGGTAGCGGTGGTGCGCGCCATCGTGCCGGCGCTCGCCGGGCAAGCACGCATGCCGTACCGACGCTTCCTCGTCTGGAACGTGGCGGGCGCCGTAGCCGTCGGCGTGTTGCACGTGGGGCTCGGTTACCTGGCGGGGCAGAGCTACGCCTCGGTCGAGCGCTACCTGAGCATCGGCCACTGGGCGTTGCTGGCGGTGGTCGTCGCGGCGGCGGCCCTTGTGTACTGGCGTCACCGCCGTTCGTCGATGGCGGAGTGACCGCACCTCACGTCCCACACGTGATGGGTCGGGTCGTGCAAGAGGTACTGGCTGAACGATTCGATGGTGAAACGGGCGCCGTCGCTGCGAACGCCGGTGCGTGCCCACGCCGCATCCGGAAGGGCGTCGAAATGGTCAGCGAGCACTGCACCGGCCGCGGCGAGTTCCTCAGCGACGATCGTCGGGTCCTGTGATGCGTAGTCGTCATCGACGGCGGTGGCATCTTGATCCCAGTTCGGGAAGGCGGCGCCGTCCTCGGCGAGCATCAGTTGCAGGCGGTGCTCGAACAGACGAAACACGTCGCGCACATGACACGCGTACTCGAGCGCCGACCACGTGTGCTCGTCCGGCCGCTCGGACGCGCTGGCATGCGCCAGCAGCGGTGCCCAGATCCTTGCGTTCTCGCGCAACAGAGCGCCGACACGGCTGCGCTCGACCGTCACTGCGTCGAACCCGCAGTCCTCGCAGGCCCGTTCGAGCACCCACGTCCAGTCCTTCGTGTCCGGCTCGATCATCATCCGACCGTACGAGAGAGGACGCGCCGGCGCCGCCGGCCTTCCTGCCATTCGTCGGGCGATTCCGGTCGCCCTTCGGCGCGTCTCGACAGCCCTGACGTCCGATCAGTCGGTGACGCCGGTGGAACTGTGCGGGGCACCGACCGGTTTGGACTCCGGCGATCCGCGCTGGCGGAGGTAGATCGAGAACACGACCATCGAACCAACGGCCAGGAACTCGGACTGCCAGTTCTGCAGCGTGCGGCTCCAGAAGTCGGGGGCGACGACGTACTCCGCCCACCGCACCGGATCCTGCTGCTGCGCCAACTGCTGCTCGTTGTATCGCGCCAGTCCCGCGATCGATTGCGCCCCCCAAGAGGCGAAGAACAGCGCGCCCATGAGGATGGTCAGCGACCACCCGTACAGCGTGGTGCGGAGCCCGCCAACGCGTGCCAACTTCGGCGAATCGGCGTTGGCGTACTCGGCGATCTTCTCGTGTTCATCGCTCTCCATCCCGGCCTGGTCGAGTTCCTTCGACTCGGGGGACCCGCGCTGTACCAGCCAGACCGTGGCGAGGATGTACAACAGGAATTGGAGGTACTCCGACTGCCAGTTCTCGGTCACGTCGACGGCGAAGTCCGATGATGTGACGTACTCGGTGTAGGTCACTTCCGCGCGTCCTTGCGTGCGCTGCTCCTCGTTGTAGGCGGCTCGGCCCACGACGCTCTGTCCGCCCAGTGCGAGCAGGAAGATGACTCCGAAGAAGAGACTCAGACCGTTGTTCTTGAGACGGCGCATCATTGCTGCGTCACCTGTGCAGCACACCGATGGTGATGCAGCAGCCGAGACCCACGACAACGACGGTCAGGTAGAGCAGGAACATGGCTCGCACGTCACCCTCCCTTTAGTTCGCAGTCGTAGGGCACATCCCCGCGCGTCGTGCATCCGGCGGCGACGACTCTCCAGAAGCCGTCGAAGTCCGACACGAACACGGTGTCGCCGTCCGCCATGACCCGAGCCTCGTTACCGAACACGGTGGTTTCGGTGACGCGTCCCAGCTCGTCGGGCAGGTCTTCGTCCGTGATCGCTTCGTCGCAGGGCTGCTTCGCCGACGTCTCCACCTCGTGCTGGGTCTCGGGTGCGAGGAGCGCGCAGGCCGCGATGCCGTCTTGCTGCGCGACCGCTTCGTAGAAGGCCACGGCCGCGGTCTCCGCCCGGGAGCGTTCCTCCGTGCGCCCGGCGCAGGACGCGGCGAGTGTGATGGTCAGCGCGAGCAGCGAAACGCGCAGGGGCGTCAAGCGGTACCTCCCGTCGGATCACCCCCCATACCCGGGCAGCATCGGCCGCCAACCTCGCACGCCTCGCGTGTCACGAAACCGGCTCGATGGGGAAGGACGGGATTCATGTTGCGACGGGCGGCCCAACTCGGCGATCAACTCGCCCTTCGCCGTGTGGTGAAGGGCGTTCCCGATCTGGTGGGCGACACGATCACGACCGTCGGGCGGAGTGCGTCGGGTGGGGCGGTGTGGGTTGGGAGCGCCGGCGTGCTGTCCGTGTGCGGTTCAAAAGGGAGGCGGGCGGCGGGGCGGGGACTGATCGCCTATGGCGCCGCGAGCATCCTGGCCAACGGCCCGGCGAAGTGGATCGCTCGGCGAGCACGACCGGGTGGTGTCCTGCTGAAGGACTTGCCGCGAGTGGGCGGTCGCCCGAACACGTCGTCGTTCCCGTCCTCGCACGCGGCATCGGCCACCGCCTTCGCGGTCGCGGCATCAGGTGCGTTCCCCCTGGCCGCGCCGGTGCTCGGCTCGTTGGCGGCGACGGTGGCCGTGTCCCGGGTGATGGCCGTCCGGCACTTCCCGACCGATGTCGTCGCCGGCGCGGCACTCGGCGCGGGCGTCGGCGTGGCGGTTCACGTCGTGGGATCGAGGGGTAACCGTGCTGCATCGCCGAGACCCAACGACGAAGCCGATGCCGCCGTCTCCTAGCGGCGTCCTGCCTGTGCGCACTGCTGCTGAGCCAAGCGTGCGTCGGCTCCGCGCGCGGTGAGACCGACTATCAAAAGAAGGCGGTCGCGACCACCGAGCTCGTGCGCTCGTCGATTCGGACGGTGCAGCTCGCCGTGCAGGCGGCCAGTGAGGGCGACGCCTTCGGTCCGTACCTGGCGCGAGTCATCAGCCAGGCCGAAGACGATGCGAGCTCCGCGCTCAACGGGTTCGAGTCGATCCAGCCTCCGAGCGAGAGCGCCGACCAGCTGCGCGAAGACGTGGATCAGATCGCGTCGGATTCGATCTCGCTGCTCGCGGACGCACGGATCGCGATTCGGCGCGCTGACATCCAGGGCTTGACGAAGCTCGCGGGCTTCCTGACGCAGGCCGGCGACGACCTCGAGCAGTTCGGCCAGGACCACCACGCATGAAGAAGGTCTTCGCAGTCACGCTCGGCATCCTCACCGCCATCGGCGGGTTCGTCGACATCGGCGACATCGTCGCCAATGCGGCCGTGGGAGCGCGTTACAAGTGGGCGCTCGCATGGGTGGTCGTGGTCGGCATCATCGGCATCGTGCTGTTCGCCGAGATGTCCGGTCGCGTGGCGGCCGTGTCGGGTAGGGCGGTGTTCGACCTCGTGCGCGAACGACTCGGTCCCCGGTTCGCGCTGGCCAACTTGATCGGGTCGTTCTTCGTGAACCTGATGACCCTGACCGCGGAGATCGCCGGTGTCGCGCTCGTCCTCGAGCTCACGACCGACGTCAACTACCTGTTGTGGCTGCCCGTGTGCGCGTTTGCAGTCTGGGTCGTGATCTGGCGCGTGAACTTCGAGACGATGGAGGACGTCTTCGGGCTCGTGGGCCTCGCGATGATCGTGCTGGCCGTCACCGTGTGGCGCGCCGGCCCGGACTGGGGATCGATGTTCCACGAGGCGTCGCATCCCACGTTGAACCCCGGCCAAGGGCTCCCGACGTACTTCTATTACGCGATCGCGCTGTTCGGCGCAGCGATGACGCCGTACGAGGTGTTCTTCTTCAGTTCCGGC
>JBEEFX010000017.1:0-12050 GCA_041166365.1 Acidimicrobiaceae bacterium | reverse complement strand
ACTCCTCCTCCAACTCCGCCAGCAGCTGGCGAGCGCGGGCGGCGACGTTCGCTGCCGTGTAACCGAACTTCTCCATGACCACGCCGCCTGGCGCCGAGGCCCCGAAGTGGTCGAGCGACACGGTGTCGTCCGCCCACCGGTCCCAGCCGAACGAGGACGCCGCCTCGACCGCGAGTGTCGGCACATCAGACGGGAGCACCGCTTCTTGGGCGTCGTCGTCGAGCGTCTCGAAGAGCGTCCAGCTCGGCATCGACACGACGCGCACCTTGAGGCCCTCCGCTTCGAGGACCGGCTTGGCGTCGAGGCAGAGGTGCACCTCGGAGCCCGTACCGATCAACACGAGGTCGAGGTCGTCCTCGGCGTTGGTGACGTCGTCGGAGTCGGCGAGGACGTACGCGCCGTCACGCAGGCCCTGCGCCTGTTCGGGCGTGACGATCACCGGAAGGTCCTGGCGGGTGAGGACCAACCCTGTCGGGCCGTTGGACTCGATCGCGACCTGCCACGCGACCGCCGACTCGTTCGCGTCGGCCGGACGGATGATGCGCAAACCCGGCATCGCCCGCAGGGAGGCGAGGTGCTCGATCGGCTGATGGGTCGGACCGTCCTGGCCGAGCCCGATCGAGTCGTGCGTCCAGGAGTAGATGACCTTCGCCTCGCTCAGCGCCGCGAGCCGCACCCCGCCGCGCATGTAGTCGCTGAAGCAGAAGAACGTGCCGCCGACAGGAAGCGTGCCACCGTGCAACGTCATGCCGTTCATGACCGACGCCATGCCGTGCTCGCGCACACCGAAGTAGATCTGGCGCCCCGCCGGCTCGGCGGGCGACTGCACCCCGTGATCCTTGATCACGGTGCCGGTGTTGCCGGTGAGGTCGGCGCCTCCGGCCATGAGGCCGGGGACGTCGTCGACGAGCGCTTGCAGGCAGGCACCGCTCGACTTGCGCGTCGCCACGTTCTCGCCGACCGGCCACGTCGGCAGCTTGCCTTCCCATCCGTTGAGCCCGGCTCCGTTGAGGCATGCCTCCCACGCAGCCCGGTCGATGTCGAGCGACGCGAGGCGCTTCTCCCATTCCTCGCGCTGGGGGCGGCCGCGCACACCGGCTTCGCGGTAGTACGCGAGCACGTCGCCGGGCACGTAGAAGTGCTCGTCGGGCGGGAGCCCGAGGATCTCCTTCGTGACGCGGATCTCGTCTTCGCCGAGCGGGTTGCCGTGGGCGAACTCCGTGTCGGTGTACTTCGGCGAGGGCCAGCCGATGTGGCTGCGCAGGATGATGAGCGACGGCGCGTCGTCGACCGCCATCGCCCGGCGCAGCGCCGCTTCCAGCGCGTCGAGGTCGTTGGCGACCTCTCCGATGTTGTCGACGTGCCACCCGTAGGCCTCGAAGCGCTTCGCGGCGTCGTCGCTGTAGCTCAACTCGGTCGGGCCGTCGATCGTGATGTGGTTGTCGTCGTACACGTACACGAGACGGCCGAGCTCGAGGTGCCCTCCGAGCGATGCGGCCTCGTGGCTCACGCCCTCTTCGAGGCAACCGTCGCCGGCGATCACGAACGTGTGGTGGTCGCACGCGTCTGCACTGAATCGCGAACGGAGGTAGCGCTCGGAGATGCCCATGCCGATGCCGTTGGCGAAGCCCTGGCCCAGCGGGCCGGTCGTGACCTCGACGCCCCTTGTGTGATGCACCTCCGGGTGCCCGGGCGTCTTCGAGCCCCACTGGCGGAACTGCTTGATGTCCTCGAGCGTGAGGTCGCTGTTCCCGCTGAGGTAGAGCATCGAGTACAGCAGGATCGAGGCGTGCCCGTTCGACAGGATGAATCGATCGCGGTCGGGCCAGTCGATGGCCGACGCGTCGTACTTCATGATGCGCGTCCACAGCACGTGGGCCAACGGCGCCAGGGCCATGCCGGTGCCGGGATGTCCGTTCTTGGCCGCCTCCGGGCCATCCATGCACAGGCCGCGGATGACGTTGATCGCCCGCTGCTCGAGGTCCGTGTCGACCGCGGTCACGCTCATTGGCGCGACCCTACCCACGGATTCATTGGGCGAACAGGAAGTCAGTGCCCGAACAGGAGGATCGACGCGGTGAAACCGTGCAGGAAGCTGCGGTCGCCGATGGGGCCCAGCTCGCCTGCGCAGAACATGCCGGCCGTCGCGCCACTGTCGACGTGTGCGTCGACGACCTGCGCGTCGTGATCCGGGGTGCCGAACAGATGCGTGCCCCGGCCGTTGCAGGTGAACACGAGCGCGCCTTGTGCCCTGCGGCCGGCGAGGAGCTCGCGCAGGTCCTGGTCGGCGGATTCCGCGTCCCTGACCTGAAACTGGACGGTGGCCCCGATCTCGACCTCGTCACCGACCGCGATCGCTCCGACATCGCGGTCGCCGCCGAGCACGGTGCGGATCAGGAAGTCACCGCGGTCGAAGTCGATCTTGTGCTCGTCGATGACGCGGCCGAGATGGATCCCGCGCTGCGCGAGCGCACGCTCCTCGGGATCGAGGCTCTCCAGCAGCTCGACAAGGCGTTCGAGCGCGGGCCGCCCCGCCAACTCGTAGATGACCCGGCCCTCGCTCTTCGTCACGGTCATGGGAGAGCCGATGGGCCGGCAGCCCTGCGACACCACCGCCGTCAGTGAGTCCACCGCGGGAAGGAGCGCCCCGACCGCGCCATCGGTGTACTGGTGGTCGTCGAGCACCAATCGGTTCCCGCCGGGACCGCGAGCGGCGGATGCCAGCCCGCCGATGACTCGCAGACCGGGATACGACTCCGGCGCGGCTTCGAGGAAGCCATCGACGGGCATCGAGAACGGATCGGCGAGCAGCACCAACGTCCGCGGTTGCGTCTCGCCCGCGAGCTCGTGGTCGAGCCCCGAGACGGCGATGCCGATCGACGGGACGGAGGCATCGAGCCGAACGGGCGTGACGGGGGCACCGAGCCGGGCGGCCCACAACGAGATCGCCGGCTGCTCCTCGACCTCGTGATCTCCGCCCAGCACGGAGACGGCCGTGACGCCGAGCAGCGTTCCCGGATGCAACAGCTCTCGCACCGTGCTGGCGATGTCCTCCAGCGCGCCCGTGTGGGGGGCCGTGACGAAGAGCACGGCGAGGTCGGGGTGGTCGCCGATGGATTCCAACACGTGGCCGATGACCTCTCCGGTCGCGTGCGTCGCGATCGGATGCTCGGACATGGACGCGGCGAACACCATGCGTCAGCCCTCGACCGGTGGGAGCAACGTGTACGGAACGACCACCGGATCGCCGAGGTCGACGCGGCAGTTGGCCTCGACCATGCCGTAGTCCTCGAACGTGAGCTCGGCGCGCACGAGCCGGTAGTTGAACTTGCCCGGCTCGACGGCGAGCATCTGCACGTTGCGCGCCACCTGCTCCCCGTCGCGCGTGTACGTGACCTCGAGCGCCGCTTCGCCCTTGTGATCCTTCGGGCAGTAGACGAGGACGACCAGGTGCGGTTCGACCGTCACGGGTACGGGACTCGGGGCCGCCTCGGAGAATTTCACCCCACCGAGATCGATGCGCGTCGACGGACCAGGCGCCTCCCGGAGCTGGATCGTGTCGATGAACACCGCGGCGATGATCCGCATCCGAGAACCTTAGGACCGCGACCCCGCCTCTCTTCCTTCGACCCAGACCGTCTGCACGGTGAGGTCCGGATCGAGCGCGACGAGGTCGGCTCGTGCCCCGGGCTCGATCCGGCCTCGATCCGCGAGGCCGAGTAGATCGGCCGGCGTGGTGGCGGCCGCCCGCACGGCCTCGACCAGCGAGACCCCGCAGCGCTCGACGACGTTGCGGATGGCGGCGTCGGCCGTCAGCGTCGACCCCATCAACGTGCCGTTGGGCAAACGCGGCGCATCCCCTTCGCCTTCCCAGGCCACCGCGTCCGTGACGAGGGCGACGCGCTGCGCTGACTTCGCACGGAAGACGAGCGCGACCGCGGCCGGGTGCACGTGAACCAGGTCGGTGATCAGCGACACCGCCAACCGGTCGTCGGTGAGCGCGGCGCCGATGAGACCGGGCTCGCGATGGTGCAGCGGTCCCATCCCGTTGAAGCAGTGCGTCACGAGCCGCGCGCCGGCGTCGATGGCCGCGAGCGTCTCCCCGTACGTCGCGGTCGAATGGCCGAGCGAGACGAGCACGCCGCGGCTCGCCAGGAGACGGATCGCGTCGAGCGCGCCTTCGGCCTCCGGCGCGAGGGTGACGACCCGCACGATGTCCGGCAGTGCCCCGAGCCATTCGAGATCGGGCGGGCGCAGGAACCGGAGCGGGTGGGCTCCCGGCGCGCCACCGAGGAACGGCCCTTCGAGATGGGCTCCGGCGATCTGCGGACGAACCGCATTGCCGTCGCGCGCCGCGGCTCGTGCGATCCGTTCGAGTGGCGCGGCGAAGCGCTCGAGCGGCGCGCTCACGAGCGTCGGGCACCACGTGGTGACGCCCTGGGTGAGGAGGCGAGCATCGAGTTCGTCCCAGTCGGCGCCCTTCGCACCGGCCACGTCGATCGGACCGACCCCATTCACCTGGAGATCGATGAACCCGGGCGCGAGGATGCGCGCTGGGGTCGTGTCCGAAGCGCGTGAGGGCTCGACGGAGATGATGCGACCGTCGTCGACCACGACGGAACCGGGGCCGTGCAGTCCGTCGGGCATGACGATGCCGGCAGCCCCGATGCGTTCCACGGCAACGAGCATGCCCGCTGCAGAGCCCTGTCGGTACGCTTGCACGATGGCCGCGTCGAGCAGTCCCACGACGCGCGAGGTCATCCTGCGGGAGGCCAGCCGCCACTTCGCCGAGAATGGCTACGACGGGACCTCGCTGAACGACATCGCCGAGTCCGTCGGTATCCGCCGTCCGAGCCTCTTGCACCACTTCTCTTCGAAGGAGGCGTTGTACCGCGAGGTCTTCGAGGTCGCGATGGCCGACTGGTTCGTGCGAGTCGAGAAGGCCATCACCGAGCCGACCCTCGAAGACTGGTGGAGCAAGGTCGACCACGTGCTCGGCGCGGCGTTCGACTTCTTCAAGTCGAACCCGGACTTCGTGCGCATCGTGCGCCGGGAGGCGCTCGACGGGCAGAACCACCTCGGTATCGACATCGGCGCGGCCCTGCGCCCCATCTTCCTGCGCGCTGTCGGCTACTTCGAGATGGGCATGGAAGAAGGCATCTTCCGCCGGCAGGACCCCGAGCTGCTGATCGTCACCGGGTATGGCGCGCTGCTCAGCTACTTCAGCGACGTCCCCTTCCTCGTCGGCCTCCTCGACCGCAACCCACTGTCGGACACCGCGCTCGACGCGCTCCGCGACCACATCCGCGAATTCTTCCGCGCCGCCCTGCAACCCTGATCAGCGCGTCCGGCGCCGCGCTTCTCAACTGGTGCCCGGGCCCTCCCAGCGCACCAGGACCACGGTGGCGTCGTCCAACAGCTCGTCCTGCTGGTGCTCGCGCACACTCGCGACGAGACGGCGAGCGATCACCTCTGGTTTCATCAGCATCGACGAGTTCTGCTCGGTGAGGTCGATGAGACGCTCCAGTCCGAACTGCTCGCCCTCCGGGGTGCGGGCATCGGTCACGCCGTCGGTGTACAGCAGCAGGGAATCGCCCGGTTCCAAGCATTCGGTGGCCACCGTCGGTTCGCCGACGCCGACTCCCCACGGCGTCGTCGGATCGCAATGCAGCTCTCCGATCACCCGCCCGCCACGAACCAGGAGCGGAAGCGGGTGACCGGCATTCGTCCACGTGAGCTCGCCGGTACCGACGCTGATCCGACCGAGCAGGCCGGTGGCGAAGGACATGTCCCCGTACTGCGCGTTGATCGACGCCGTCAGGTCGTCGTGCATCCCGACGAGTGATCGTCCTTCACGGCGGCCGTGGCGATAGGACCCCATCGCCAGTGAGGCGATCACGGCCGAGCCCACGCCGTGACCCATCGCGTCCATGATGGCGAAGTCGAAGACCGGGCCGTTGGAGGCATAGTCGAAACAGTCGCCGCCGACGTCGTAGGCCGGCTCGACGATCCCGGCCACCGTCACCGTGTCGGTCGTCAACACGAGCGGGGGGAGCAGATCCCATTGCATGCTGGCCGCCAGGCTCATGCTGTGCCGCCGGCGGTACAGGTTGTACGCGTCGGTGCATCGAGCTTCAGCGGCAATGAGGAACCCCGCGAAGAGGCCGAGCTCCTCGCACGCCTCCAAGAGGCGGTCGTCGACGGCGGGCAGCGTCAACGCCACGACCCCGGTGTGATCGGAACCCTCCAGCAGCGGCACCCACACCCGTACGCCCTCATCCCGATCCGCGGTCACGACCTGCTGGTCGGTGAACGACCGGCCCGCCATCGTCCCCGTGACCGATTCGGTGATCGGGAGGTCGGCGTGGGTCGACCGGTCCGGTAGCGGTTCGAGCACGGTCTGGCCGAAGTCGACGAGATAGGTGACGACGTCGGTTGCCCCCAACTCCGCGGCCGCGTGTCCCACGATCTCCGGGATTGCCGCGGGATTCGATGCGCGCGCGGATCGAAGCGCAAGTCCGAAGTCGATGATCCCCACCCGGCGGAGCTTCCCACCAAGTACCCGCGCCAGTCCTCCAGCGCTTACACGAGCGATTGTCTCGCGTAGTACTTGACGCACGCGCGCAGGAGCGCATCGATGGCGTTGCGGTCCTCGAGGATCGACGCCGCGTGGAACGACCACGTGCCGTCAGGGCGCTGGCCGAGCATCGGTTGCAGCCCGAACCGCGGCCCCATGACCGACTTGTCGGCCCGCCGCACCCCGGCCCAGACGACGCCGACGGCAAACGCCACGTCGATCGCCTTCACGAACTCGCCCTGACGCGCGTAGCTCGCGAGCTTCAAGCCATCGAGGCCGAGGCGGGCCTCCGTGTGCACCTGCTCGAGCCACGCCCCGACCTCGTTCTCGATCCCGGGCGCGCCGCATTCCGCGGCCGACGACAACCAGTCGTGCAGCGGCCCGATCACGCGCGCCCACCCGGTGTCGTCGTCGATCCATTCGATCGCGTGCTGCACGAGCGCTTGCGGGACCGAGCCGTCGCACGCTTCGGCGAACACGCGCAGGCCGAGTGTCTCCGCTTCACGCGCCCATCCGTCGAGCGGGTCCTCACTGCGCAACCACGCCGCGATGGATGCCAGCGGCAGCTTCGAAGCGAGCGGTTGCACCAACGGATTCGCGAGGTAGCCGATGCACCGATCGGCGAGCTTCTTCTCTCTTCCCCAGAGCGGGCCGAGGTGCAGGCGGTCGGTCATGATCCCGTCGTTGACCGGATAGTTGTCCCAGACGAGTGGCGGGCGGTCGCCGAGGGATGCCGATCGCACGAGCGCTTGCGCGGCGGTGATGCTGTCGTTCACCACGGCCTCGCCGGTCCACGCGATCGGGACGTCGCCCGGCACCCCTTCGGCGAGCGCGTCCAGATACGGGGTCGAGGCCGTCCCGACGTACTCCGTCGGTACGAGCGCCAGCTCGGCGCGATCACCGAGGTGCTCGCGCAACCACGTCGTCAAAGCGGCGTGGGCGCGACCTTGGTCGCCGCCGCCGAACGGGATGTCGTCGAGCGCGAGCACGACGAGACGGATTCCGAGGCCGACGACTTGATCGACTTTCGCCGCCAGGGCGACGCGATCGTCGTTCGACGCGTAGTCAATGGACAGGCCGGGGGAGATGGCGAACCCAACGGCCAGGGTGCCTTCACCGCACAGCCGAGCGAAGCCGTCGAGGTCGGCGCCTTCGTACAGGGAGCGCCAGTCCTCCCGATGCTTCGGATCACTCTTCGGCGCGTACACGTAGTGCGACATCCCACGCTCGTGACAGAAGCGCATGAGCTCGGCGCGCTCGTCCCACGTCCATGGCCGGCCGTAGAACCCCTCGATGATCCCCCCGATGTGCCACGCCATCAGCCGGACGTTACGCGCCTCGTTGTGATCGGTGCGCCCGGAACCGTCGCTTCCGTCGGTCTGGCGCGCACGAGTGCGTTGGGAGCCGCGAAGTAGGTTGACCAGCGATGGCGCGAACGTTGTCGGAGAGCGACTCGAAGCGGCTCTTGGCGGAGCATGGTGTGCCCGTGCTCGGCGAGCGCGTGGTCAGCAGCGCCGACGACGCGGCGGGTGCGGCCGACGCGCTCGGCTATCCCGTGGTGGCGAAGCTGTGTGGCGACGCGATCGCGCACAAGACCGAGCGGGGTCTGGTGCGCCTGCAGCTCGCCGACGCCGATGCCGTGCGCGCCGCCACCGACGACCTCCTTGCCGCGGCCACGGCTGACGACGGCGACGTCGCGGTGTTGATCGCGCCGATGGTGAAGGGCAACCGGGAGTTCATCGCCGGCTTGGCCGACGATCCACAGTTCGGCATGACGGTCATGCTCGGCGTGGGCGGCGTTCTTGCCGAGGCGGTGGCCGACGTGACTTTTCGCCTGGTACCGATCACCCGCGTCGATGCCGACGACATGATCGAGGATCTGGCGACGCAGCGCCTGCTCGGCCCGTTCCGAGGTGAGCCCGCGGTCGACCGGGAGAAGCTCGTCGACGTGCTCGTGGGTCTGTCCGATGCGGCGGTCGCGACGCCGGATCTCGCGAGCGCCGACGTCAATCCGCTGATCGTCGTCGACGGTGTGCCCGTGGCGGTCGACGCGCTCGTGGAGCTCCGAGCATGAAGCGCGAACAGTTCAGCGCTCTGTTCGACCCGAAGGGGATCATCGTCGCCGGCGCATCGACGCACCCGGGCAAGTTCGGGTTCGTTGCGCTGCACAACCTGCTCGCGGCCGGATATGCCGGCAAGGTCTTCGCCACGAACCTCGAGGGCACACCGGTGCTCGGCATCGACACGGTCGCCGACATCGACGATTTGCCCGCGGGTGAGGCCGACATGGTCTTCGTCTGCACACCGGCGGCGGCGAACGTCGAGCTGTTGCGCAAATGCGCGGCCAAGGGTGTCCGAGCCGCCTTCATCACCAGCGCGGGCTACGGCGAGGCGGGCCCGAAGGGGATCGACGCGCAGAACGAGCTCGTTCGGGTCGCGGACGAGCTGGGCATCCTGCTCGCCGGCCCGAACGGCCAAGGCGTCATCTCGACACCAGCGAGCATGTGCGCACAGATCGTGGCGCCCTTCCCGCCCCGAGGTCGTATCGGTATCGCCAGCCAGTCGGGCAACTTCGTGTCCAGCTTCATGAATTACGCGCAGCACTACGGCGTGGGCGTGAGCCGCGCGATCAGCGCGGGCAACGCGGCAATGGTGACCGTGCCGGACTACCTCGACTTCTACGCCGACGACGACGAGACCGACGTCGGGCTCGCGTACGTCGAAGGAGTGATCGACGGTCGCGCCTTCTTCGAGCGCATGCGCGCCGTGGCCGAGCGGATGCCGCTCGTCCTCGTGAAGGGCGGTGCGTCGGACGTCGGAGCTCGCGCGGCAGCCAGCCACACCGGCAGCCTCGCCACCGATGACCGCGTCTTCGACGGCGCCTGCCGGCAGGCGGGCGTGGTGCGCGCCCCGACGATCGAGGAGGCCTACGAGGCGGCGGCCACGTTCGCGACACAACCCTTGCCGAAGGGGCCGAACGTCTGTGTCGTGTCGACGGCCGGCGGATGGGGGGTCGTGACCGCTGATGCGATCAGCCGGACGCGTGGGTTGCAGTTGATGCCGATGCCGGACGACCTGCGGGCCGAGCTCGACCAGCACCTGCCCCCGCGGTGGAGTCGCAACAACCCGATCGATCTGGCCGGAGGCGAGACGAAGGACACCGTGCCGACCGTCCTCGAGATCGCCGCCCGCCATCCCGCGGTCGACAGCGTGATCTTCCTCGGCATGGGAATCCAGGGGAACCAGGGTCGGATGGAGAAAAGCGGGCCCTTCTACCCGGAACACGGCCTCGAGCGCATCGTCGGCTATCACGAGCGGCAAGACCGTCGCTTCACCGAAGCCGCCGCAGCAATCTCCAACGACGTCGGCAAGCCGATCCTCACGGCGACGGAGTTGTCGATGGCCGATCCGTCCAACCCCGCGGTGGCCGGATGTCGCGAGAGCGGAAAGCTCTGCTACGCATCCGCCAACCGGGCCGCCACGGCGCTCTCGCATCTTTGGGAGTACGCGCGTCACCGGCAACGGCGAGGCCTCGACTGAGCTCGCTCCCTCGTCGGCGGCTGCAGTGGTACGTCGCGCCGTTGGTGCTCGTCGTCGCCTGCGTCTCGGGGATCTCGATCGTCGCGCAGGCGGAGAAGGCGCCGGCCGCGGCGTCGGCGCAGGGCGCCGCGTCTCCGATCACGCCGGTCTTGTCGGCGCGCCGTGTGCCGGAGGTGATCGCCGCACCGGTCGCCGACAACCGCCTCATCGCCCACGTCACCGATCTACTGGCGCAGGCCCCCGAATCCAGGTGCCTCACCGTCGCGGTCAGCGGACGCATCATCTTCAGCGAACAGCCGGCCGCGGCGTTGGTCCCGGCATCCATCGAGAAGCTGATGACCGCGCAGGCAGTGCTCTCCGTGTTCGGCGCCGACGCGGTGCTGACGACCAAAGCGGTGACGGACACGACGCCCCAGAACGGCGAGCTGAGCGGCAACCTCTGGATGGTCGGTGGGGGAGACCCGTTGCTGATGACCGACGCGTACGCGCAGCGCTTCAAGCACCAGCCGGTCGTCCACACGAACCTCGCGACGCTGGCCGACCGCATCGTGTCCGCCGGGATCACGCACATCACGGGCAGCGTGATCGGCGACGACTCCCGCTACGACGCGCAACGGTTCCTGCCGCAGTGGCCGGCCCGCTTCGCGGTCACCGCCGAGATCGGGCCGCTGAGCGCGTTGCTGGTGAACGACGGCTTGGTGGAATTCCCACCGAACCCCGATGTGAGGACACCGAAGGAGAAGGTGGCCGACGACGCCGCCGTGCACGCCGCGGATCAGCTCACCCAGTTGCTCGCGGCGAAGGGCGTCACCGTGGACGGCACGCCGGCGTCGGGCCGCGCGCCCGACGGGACCACCGAGGTCGCGCAGCTCGATTCGCAGCCCATCGGTCAGATCGTGAGCGCCATGCTGACCGAGAGCGACAACGGCACCGCCGAGTTGCTCACCAAAGAGCTCGGCCTGCGCGACGGCGGCGTCGGGTCGACGGCAGCGGGCGTCGCCGACATCACGAAGGTGCTGCAAGCCGCTTCGCTGCCGCTCGCCGGCACGACACAATTCGACGGCTCGGGGCTGGCCAACGAGAACCGCGAGACGTGCGCGGCCGTGCAAGCGCTGCTGGACCAGCAGGGCCCGACCTCGGCGCTCGCCGCCGCCCTTCCGATCGCCGGTCAGACGGGCACGCTGGACAAGCGCTTCCTCGACACGCCGCTCGCCGGCCGGTTGCGGGCCAAGACCGGCACGCTCGATCAGGCCACCGCGCTCGCCGGGTACCTCCAGACGACACAGGGCTCGCAGATCAGCTTCGCCTTCCTCATGAACGTCCCGGCGCCCCGCAAGATCACGTCGGACGACGTCAACCTCGAGGAGGAGCTGGCCGCGATCCTGGTGCAGTACCCCGAGACCGTGGACGTCGTGAAGCTCGGGCCCAAGACCTGAGAGCCGTGGAGCCGTGACCGAGCTGCCCATGTTTCCGCTCGGGTCGGTGCTGTTTCCGAGCGTCTTCTTGCCACTGCACGTCTTCGAACCGCGGTATCGGGTACTCGTGCGCCACTGCATGGATGGCGACCAGGAGTTCGGCGTGGTGCTGATCGAGCGAGGCAGCGAGGTCGGCGGAGACGACGTCCGCACCTCGGTCGGCACCGTCGCGCGCATCCTCGAGGCGAATGAGCTGGCCGACGGCCGTTGGGTGCTGGGCACCGTCGGGACCCGGCGGATCCGTGTACGCGAGTGGCTCGCAGACGATCCGCACCCGCGCGCCGTTGTCGAGGACTGGGCCGACACCGAGGCGGACAGCACCACGGCCGATGCGTACCAGCGGGTGCTGGGCCGGCTGCGGCGCGTCCTCGCGTTGAAGGCGGAGCTGGCCGAGCCGGCGGTCGATGCCACCATCGAGCTGACCGGCGATCCCGGGCTCGGGTCGTTCCAGGTTGCCG
>JBEEFX010000016.1:0-3043 GCA_041166365.1 Acidimicrobiaceae bacterium | reverse complement strand
TGGACTCGTGAAGATCTCGGTGAACATGGGCGTCGGTGCTGCCCTCGGGCAGGCCTCCCTCCTCGAGGGCGCCGTGCGTGACCTCGAGATCATCACCGGCCAGAAGGCCATCGTCACCAAGGCCAAGAAGTCGATCGCCGGGTTCAAGCTCCGCGAGGGCAACGCGATCGGGGCAAAGGTCACGCTTCGAGGCGACCGGATGTGGGAGTTCCTCGACCGGCTGATCAGCATCGCCGTTCCCCGTATCCGCGACTTCCGCGGCCTGCCCACGACGTTCGATGGCAATGGCAACTACACGTTCGGCGTCACGGAGCAGTTGATCTTCCCGGAGATCGAGTACGACCGCGTCGATGTCACGCGCGGCATGCACATCACGATCGTCACCACCGCACGCACTGATGCCGAAGGCAAGGCGTTGCTCGACGCCTTCGGATTTCCATTTCGTAGAGAAGGACAGCAGTAGATGGCCAAGAAGGCACTCATCGAGAAGCAGCAGCGCAAGCCCAAGTTCAAGGTGCGCGGGTACACGCGGTGCCGTCGTTGTGGCCGGCCGAAGTCGGTGTACCGGAAGTTCGGGCTCTGCCGCATCTGTCTTCGCGAGCTCGTCCACGCGGGCGAGATCCCTGGCGTCACGAAAGCGAGTTGGTGAGGAGGTGAGCGTCCGATGATGACAACGCCTGTTGCTCGGCTCACTTCGTTCGCCTGCGCTGCCGGCCGCTCGCTGGCGCTAGCACGGCCGGCCTGTGAGGAGGGGAGCGTCCGATGATGACTGACCCCATTGCCGACATGCTCACCCGCGTGCGCAACGCCAACGTGGCGATGCACGACCAGGTGCGCATGCCGTCCTCCAAGAAGAAGGAGGCGCTCGCCGCCATCCTCCAGAAGGAGGGCTACATCGAGGGCTTCGAGGTGGGCGACGATCCCGGCCGTCCCGGTCGCGTCCTCACCGTCAACATGAAGTACTCGCCCGAGCGGCAGCGCACCATCTCCGGTCTGCGCCGCGTGAGCAAGCCCGGCCTCCGCGTGTACTCGGCGGCCGACAAGATCCCCCGCGTCCTCGGCGGCCTCGGCGTTGCCGTGGTCTCCACCAGCCGCGGACTCCTGACCGACCGCGAGGCGCGAAAGCAAGGCGTCGGCGGCGAAGTCCTCTGCTACGTGTGGTGATGTGAACCATGTCGAGAATCGGTAAAGCCCCCATTCCCGTGCCTTCCGGCGTGACGGTCACCATCGCGGATCGCCACATCACCGTCGCGGGCCCGAAGGGCTCGCTCGACCGCGACATCCCCGGCGTGATCACGATCCGCCAGGACGACACCGAGCTGCTCGTCGAGCGCCCCAACGACGAACGCCAGAACCGCGCGCAGCACGGCCTCACCCGCTCGCTCGTCAACAACATGGTCCTCGGCGTCACCGAGGGCTTCGTGAAGGAGCTCGAGATCGTCGGCGTCGGCTATCGCGCCACCGCCCAGGGCCCGAGCGCCATCGAGCTGGCGCTCGGCTTCAGCCATCCGGTGCGAGTGGAAGCACCTCCCGGTATCGAATTCGAGGTGCCCCAGCCCACGCGCATCTCGGTGAAGGGCATCGACAAGGAAGCCGTGGGTCAGGTTGCGGCCAACATCCGCAAGATTCGTAAGCCCGAGCCCTACAAGGGCAAGGGTGTCCGCTACGCCGGCGAACGCGTGCAGCGCAAAGCCGGAAAGACAGGCAAGTAGTCATGACGAGCGCCCACAAGATTCGAGAGTTGCGACTGCGGCGGCACCGCCGAGTGCGCAAGAAGGTGCGCGGCAGCGCCGATCGCCCGCGTCTCGCGGTGTTCCGATCGAACAACCACATCACCGCCCAGGTCATCGACGACGTCGCCGGCCGCACGCTGGCGGCCGCCTCGACCACCGAAGCCGACCTGCGGTCGGGAGCCACGGGGAACCGCGACGCCGCCACGCGGATCGGCACGCTGGTCGCCGAGCGGGCGAAGGCTGCGGGTGTGTCGAAGGTCGTCTTCGATCGCGGCGGATTCATGTATCACGGTCGCGTCGCGGCCGTTGCAGATGCAGCACGAGAAAACGGATTGGAATTCTGATGGCAGAACGCGATCGCGACCGCGACCGGGAGCAGAGCAACCCCCGCAACTCGGGCGATGCAAACCTGCGCGAGTCGCGAGTGATCAACATCAACCGCGTGGCGAAGGTCGTGAAGGGCGGCCGGCGCTTCAGCTTCACCGCGCTCGTCGTCATCGGCGACGGCAACGGTCGGGTCGGCCTCGGTTACGGCAAGGCCAAGGAAGTCCCGCTCGCCATCCAGAAAGGCACCGAAGAAGCCCGCAAGAACCTCTTCAACGTCGCGCTGGCCGGTTCGACCATCACGCACCCCGTGATCGGTCGCGAGGGTGCTGGTCGCGTCCTGATGAAGCCGGCCGCTCCCGGTACGGGCGTCATCGCCGGCGGCGCCGCGCGCGCCATCCTCGAAGAGGCCGGCATCCACGACGTCCTGTGCAAGTCGCTCGGCTCGGCCAACCACATCAACGTGGCCCGGGCCACGATCGCCGGGCTCAAGGCGCTCAAGCGGCCCGACGAGGTGGCCCGCCTGCGCGGCCTGTCGCCAGAAGAGTTCGTGCCGAAAGGTCTGCTGAACGCGTACCGCGAGAGCCAGCGCGGCCCGGTCGAGTACACCGAGGTCAAGTAGGCGTGTCTGACGCGACGACCAACCAGCCCTCCGGCGGCGAGGGAAGCGCCAGCGACGAGCCGCACGTTGGCGGAGACAGCGAGCGGAGCGAGCGCTCGAAGCCGACCAGCATCACGGTGACGCAGACCCGGTCGGGTATCGGGGCCAAGCCGAAGCAGCGGGGCACGCTGCGCGCGCTCGGTCTCGGCCGGATCGGCAAGTCCAACACCCTGCCCGACCGTCCGGAGATCCGCGGCATGGTCGCCAAGGTTCCGCACCTCGTGAAGGTGGAGGAAGTCTGAACGTGCGAGAGAAGCGAGTACCTGACGACCGAGCGAGCGCCAGCTCGCCGGGCGTCGATGGGTTCGGGGCGCAGCCCCGGGAG
>JBEEFX010000015.1:0-4875 GCA_041166365.1 Acidimicrobiaceae bacterium | reverse complement strand
TCGTTCACCGTGGACAGCGTCTGTTTCAGCGCGGCGAGATCAGAGCACGCGAAGGTGAAGTCGAGCGTCGTTCCGCCGCCCGATCGCACGGTGGTGTCCGGCAGCGCTCGCGCGGTGGCGGGCGCGTCGTGGATCGTCGCGAAGCTCTGCGTGCCCCACGCGGGCTCGACGGACTCGTTGAGCAGATCCATCGTGAACAACGGGTCGACGTTGTAGAGGTTCGACAAGCTGTGGGCCGTCGTCACCTCGACGATCGCTCCGGTGATCTTGGACGGGTCGACGGACTCCGGCAGGCGGTACATGAACGCGCCGAGCCAGTGGTCTCCCGTCGTATCGGGGATCCCGGCATAGAACTGTTTGCCGATCTTCCACTGATCACCGGACTGCGCGAGCTGACCTTGGTCGCGCGCCTGCGGTTGGAAGACGTTCGTCAGCGTCGTGAACTGGAGCGTCTTGGTCACCTTGTGGCCACCGAGGTCGGTGACCTCGATGGACGCCGTGTACGGCGTACTTCGCGACAAGCCCGTGAGGAAGATCTCGTGCGTCGTCCCCACCATCAGTTTGTTGGCGTAGTCGGGCCCGGTCTCGACCGGGGCGGTGTCCATGCCGGGGAACGTGCTCGGTGAGTTGACGTTGCCGCCGAGGTTGTAGACGTCGCTGTACGTCACGGGCGAGCCGTTGACGGTCAGCGTGGCCTTGGCGGTCGTCGGCTCGTTGGTCGAGAACGTCAGCTTCTCGACGTCGTTGCTGCCGGGCGTGACCCGGCCGGAAGCGAGCGTCGGGTTGCCGGCCACGTCGGCCTGGCGGGGCGGACCGGCGGCAAAGGCCGTACCGGGGGCGGAGATGTTGCCGCTGGCCGCGAGCCCGAAGCCCTGCCGGCCCTGCATCACCTTCGTGCCGATCACCCGCACCGTGTACAGGCCGGCCGGGGGCGCGGCCACGTGGACCCGCTCGAGGTTGTTGACCGTGTCCGGGTTGGCGGACCCGGGCGGCGTGGTGGCGACGGCGACGCTCGGGTTCGTGCGGCTGTCGATGTTGTTGCCGACGTACGTGCCGCCGGGGCCGATGACCTGGAGGTCGAGGTTGTTGACCAGGGTCTCGGTACCGGCCGCCAGTGCGCTCGCCGGGTCGGTGTAGGCCAGCGTCACGTCGAGCGGCTGCCCGGCGGCGACCTGGATCTGGTACGTCCGCGCCGCGCCGGTGTCGGTCACGGCGAACGCCGCGGCATCCGAGCGCCACACGTCCGTGTACCAGTCGTACGTCGGGTCGTTGGCGAAGTACAGCGAGTTGTCGAGGTTCACGAGGCCGAAGCCCTGCCCGGCCGACGGCCATTGCCCGTCGAGGGCGCGCTGCGTGCCGTCGTCACCCGTGTACCAGCCGCGCATGCGCACGGCGCCGTTCACGACCGCGGCCTTGACGAGCGCGGCGCTCGGGTTCCACCGCCGCGCGTTCGCGTTGGCGCTACCTACAGCGAAGCCCTTGCCACCCGCGGGGCCGTACCCGTCGTAGAAGTACTGGCGCACCAGCGTCAGCGCACCGGTGAGGATCGGACCGGACATCGACGTGCCCTGCAGGTACTGGTAGCCGTCGTTCGTGCCGCCCTTGGGGCCGACGACGATCTCACCCGGGGTCGCGACCGTGACGCCGAAGCGGCCGTCACCCGTCGGGCCGTGCGACGAGAAGTTGGCCATGTTGCCGATGGACACCATCGGCTGGCGGCCGTTCGACGACGCGCCGCTGCTGAAGTTGTTCTTCGCGGTCGACGGCGACGTGACCGTTCCCGCGCCCGGGCCCGAGTTGGAGGCGGACACGACAATCGCCATGTCCTCGTGGTCCCACACGAACTGGTCGAGGGCCGCGGTGCGACCGCCCGCATCGGCCACGGGCACGCCCGCGCCATAGGAGTTGTTGTGCGTGCGGGCGTCCTGGTTCGACTGGTAGTTGGCGTAGTCGGCCACGTTGCCGTTCGTCCCGCTCGTGGTCGGCACGCTGCCGGGGTTGGACGGCCGGTAGGCCTGGCGGAACAGCTGGTAGTAGTCGGTCGGGATGCCCGTGAGCGCGCCGGTGGTGTCGGCGATGCCCTGGTGCACCAGTCGGGCACCGGGGGCCATGCCGTCGTCGTCCTGGGCGGTGCCCTGCGGGCCCGCGTCACCGGCCACCGAGCCCGCCACGTGCGTGCCGTGGGCCGCTTCGTCGGACGGGTTCGGGCCGGCGCCGCCGAGATCGAAGAACGCCGCCATCTTGCGATGGCCGGTGTTGTGGGCCGCGACGGCGAGCATCGCCGCCGTCGTGCTGCCCGGGGTCTGCTGCGTGAAGTCGGCTTCCTTACACGTGTTGAGGTTGGTGCCCACGCAATCGCGGAAGGCGGTGTGCGCGGTCGGCCGCTTGTCCGGCCGGTAGTTCGGGGCGGTGTCGGCCACCGCGGCGGTCTGACCGGCTCCGGTCAGCCGGTTCGAGCGCGTTGCCGCGAGGACGTCGCGCTCGCCGGTGTCGAGCACCCAGCGGGCGTTGCCGTTGAAGGCGACGTAGGTCGGCGTGGCGCTGACCCACTCGACGCCGGCCACCGACGCGATGAACGGGAGCTCCGCGGCGGTGGCCTCGATGTCGACCACCGGCCCTGCGTCGTCGACGATCGTCACGCCGGGGATCTCGGCGAGGGTCGCTCCGATCGAACTCGGGTCGGGATCCGTGCGCACGGCGTAGACGCTGTACCTCTGTGTGCCGGCGAGGTCGGTGAGCGCGGGCTTGCCGTTGGCCGCCGTCGGGAGGCGCCACGCCGGCTGGTAGTAGCCGCTCCAACGCACGGCCGGGCTCTGCGCGAGTGCGGCCCGCTGCGCCGCCGTGGCGCGCACCAGGTAGGCGTCGTCGGGCACGACGTTGGCGATCGACGCGCCCGCGTTCTCCACCGCGGCGCCGACCTCGGCGTAGCGATGGTCGCGGACCTGCACGATCCAGTACTGCGCGGCCGCCGAGGTGGGCGCCGCGGCCAGCAGGTTCTCGTCGATCAGTGGGATGTCGTTCGCCTGCGGCAACGGATCGGCGAGCGGATCGAACGCGCCGACCTGCAATCGGATGACCCCGTCGCCCGACGCCACGAAGTTCGGCAGCACGCCGCCGAGTCCTTGGACCGAACTGCCCGCGACGCTGGGGTCAGTCGCCCCCACGGCCGCGGCCTTCGCCGGTGCGGGCGCCGCCTGCGCCAGCGGTTGGACGAGCATGACTGCTGCGACGGCCAGAATGGCGACGCGTGTGCGACGAACCCGCATGTGAGACCCCAGTCTTTTTGTGTGCTGTGCCGCCCGGCCCGCTCCGTTTCGCGGAGATTGCATCGGAACTGTAGATGGTCAGCCGCGAGGTGGAAAATGCCGAACCACGCTCGGTCAGATGAGGTCGATGGCCGGGTCGACCGCCGGGAGGACGTCGACCTCCACCGCGACGCAGCTCTCCCGTCGCCTCGGTACGGCGAGCACCGCGGCGGCCGTCACCGTCGCCGCGCCCGCGAGCCCGATGCCGGCCCGCGGGTTCCAGTGCTGGCAGACCCAGCCGATCGACGGCCCGCCGATCACCGTGCTGCCGAGGGTGAGGAAGCTGTAGATCGCCATGACCCGGCCGCGGAAGTGGGGCGCGGACCACATCTGCATGTGAGCGTTCGAGGTCGACCCGAAGAACACGGCCAGCGCGCCGACCGGAACGAGCGCGGCGATCACCAGCGCCTCGGTCGGCAACAGCGCGGCGACGACCATCGAGGAGCCGAGGGCGGCCGCCGCGGCCAGCACCGTGCGAGTGGACTGCCGCGATCGGTGGGCGGCCGATAGTGCCCCGATGACCGTGCCCACTCCGAGTACGGCCATCAGCAGGCCGGCGAGGCCGGCGCCGCCGTGGAACGTGTCGCTGGCCATGAGGGTGAGCGTGGTGGGGAAGTTGTAGACGAGCGTGCCCACCACTCCGACGAGCAGGATCGTGGCGCGGATCTCGGTGATGCTCCACGCGTAGGCCAAGCCGTCGCGCACACGAGGACGGGTCGTCGGCGGATCGAACGGCCGGAGCTCCGATCGACGCATCGCCACCAGCGCGCCGACGACCGCGGCGAACGACACGGCGTTCACGAAGAACACCCACGCCTCGCCCGCCGTGGCGATGAGCAGTCCGGCGATGGCAGGCCCGGTGATGCGCGCCGAGTTGAGCACCGCGCTGTTGAGCGCAACCGCGTTCGACAACTTGTCGCGACCGACCATCTCCTCGACGAACGCGTGATGGGCGGGTTGGTCGACGACGGTGATGCAGCCCAGTGCGCTCGCAAGTGCGAACACCATCCACACCTGCACGACATCGGTGAGCACGATGAGCCACAGCACGAGCGAGAGGACGGCGGCCGCCGCCTGCGTGACGATCAGCAGCGTGCGGCGGTTGTACCGGTCGGCGATGGCACCACCCCACAGGCCGAAGAGCAGCACCGGTAGGAACCGGAACGCGAAGGTCGCCCCGACGGCTGCGCCGTTGTGCGTCAGCGTGAGCACCAACCAGGCCTCGGCCATGCTCTGCATCCACGAGCCGGTGTGCGAGACGAGCTCGCCGGTGAAGAAGAGCCGGTAGTTGTACGTGTCGAGCGAGCTGAAGGTGCGGCGCAGGGCCGCGCGGGTCGTCGACATGACTGGACCGACGGTACCGGGCGTGGTTCCTCGGCCCCCAGTCGATTCACTCGTTGGCGTAGGTTCCCTCGTCAAGATGACGTACGTGTTGGTGCACGGCGGTGGTTCCACCGCGCGGTATTGGGACCGCGTGCTGCCCTTGCTCGATGCACCGGCGTTGGCCGTTGACCTCCCAGGCCGCAACGGCAAGCCCGCTGACCTCACGACCATCACCGTCGAGGACGAG
>JBEEFX010000014.1:0-9755 GCA_041166365.1 Acidimicrobiaceae bacterium | reverse complement strand
GGGCGACGGCTCCCAGCCGGGGACGGGATTCGCGCCGGATGGCACACCGCTGACGGCCAGCGACCGGGGCGTCACCGCGACGAAGATCAAGGTGGTCTTCCCGCAGGCCGACCTCGGTCCGATCGGGCAGGCCACCGGCCTCACCACGGCGGAAGACGAAGGCACGGCGATCACGGCATACGTCAACGACATCAATTCGCGGGGCGGCATCAATGGCCGGCTGATCGATCCGGAGATCGTGAAGTACAACCCGCTCGACGACGCCGACATGCGCGCGAAGTGCAAGGACTGGACCGAGTCGCAAGAGGTTTTTGCGGTCGTCGATTCGTACGGTTGGCACGACGACCATCAGCTCTGCATCACCCAGGAAGGTCATACGCCGCTCATCAGCAAGTGGACAACGGTCACCGACTGGACCGACCGCGGCGCCCCCTACTTGTGGTGGACCGGACCGGACAGTGTTGAGGTGCTCGACAACCTGGTGGCCACGTCGACCGAATTGTTGCGCACGAAGAAGTATTCGGTCATCGCCGGCGACCGGCAGGGTGACCAGCTCGCGCTCGGGTACCTGAAGGACTCGCTGGCGCGCGCCGGTGTTCCCGCGCCGTTCTCGGTGGAGACGATCGCCTTCAGTGAGCAGGCGGCCAGCACGCAGACGCCGCTCATCGTGCAGAAGCTCAAGTTGAACCAGGTGACGGCGGTGCTCCCGGTGTTGTCGTTCCTGTCGTTGCTGCAATACGTGCAGGCGGAGGACTCGCAGTCGTACTACCCGCAGCTGCTCCTGTCCGACTACGAGTCGGAGATCCAAGCAATGCTCGGCATGGCCGAGCTGAAGTACAAGAACGCGCTGCAGAACACGATCGGTCCTACGGCGTTCCGGCTGGGGAGCAACGAGGACCCGACCGGTTACACGCCACTCGGGCTGACGTGCAGCGACCAGTTCCACAAGCAGGATCCGAACTTCCACGACAACCTCGAAGGCCCCGGCGCGGCGATGACGTGGTGCCAGAACATCTATCTGTTCGCGCAGGCCGCGACGATGGCGGGGAACGACCTCACTCGCGACACGTTCAACAACGCGATGAGTCAGATCCAAGGCTTCGGTGGGAGCGTCGTGCCCGATCTCACGTTCGGCCAGGGTGTCCACGCGGGACCGCACTTCTACCGCACCGTGCAGATCCACGTGAACGATGACCATGCCTGCCCACCGAAGAGCACACCGGGCGAGCAAGGATCCTGTTGGCTCATCCTCAACGACTTCGTTCCCGCCGCACACACCTGAGGAGGACGTCCCCATGAGCATGAGCGAGTGGGTCCACCTGCCGACCGACGAGCTCGATCGGATCGTCGTGGTGCAGCCGCACTTCGACGACGCGGTGATGGGTGCCGGTTACCTCATGGCCGGTCATCCCGGTACGACCGTGGTCACGGTCTTCGGCGGTCGCCCGCCGGTGTACCCCGCGACGCCGACGGAGTGGGACACCCTCGGCGGCTTCGAGGCAGGGGACGACATCGTGGCGTTGCGGCGGGGCGAGGATGTCGGCGCGCTCGGCGAGCTGGGCGCGACGCCGCACTGGCTGGAGTTCAGCGACCACCAATACCTGGACAAGGCGGAGTCGTACCAACCGCGGGACATCGCGCCGGCGCTCGGGGCGGCGCTGCGACATCTCGAGCCGACCGCGGTATTCGTGCCGTTCGGCTTGGCCAATCCCGACCACGACCTCACGCATCGCGCTGCTCGCATCGTCATGGACGAGCTCCAAGCCGTCGCGTGGTACTGCTACGAGGATGCCGGCTACGCCCACCTCCCCGGCTTGCTCGCGTGGCGCATCAGCTCGCTCTTCCGTTCCGGCTTGTGGCCGACGCCCGCGATCGTGCCGGTGTCGCTCGACACCGACCGCAAGACCCGGGCGCTGTCGGCCTACCGCTCGCAGTTGCCGCCGCTGTTGGCCGACCACCTGCTCGAGGCGCGAATGGCCGCGCCGGTGCAAGAGCAGTACTGGCGTCTCGCCCGAGCACCAGACGGTTGGGAGGGGCTCGTCGATGTGCCCGGCTGATCGGCTGCTCTACGTCACGCAGGTCGCGCCGTATCGCGACGGGCCCGCAGGCGCGCATTCGGTGCTCGAGCAGTCGGCTACGGCGGTCGCGGAGCTCGCCGATGCTGCCGGACTCCGCTTCGAGCGCTGCACGGATGTGCGGACGCTCGACACCGACGCGCTCGCTCGCGCGGCCGTCGTCGGTCTGTTCACGATCGGCGAGACGCCGTGGAGTCCGGCGCAGCGAGCCGCGTTGCTCGGTCGGCTACGCGCCGCGCAGCTGGCGGTGGTCGCGATCCACTCCGCCACCGACTCGTGTTACGGATGGGACGACTACGGACGCATCGTCGGTGCGAGGTTCAACGGGCATCCGTGGACACAGTCCTTCGCGCTCGACGTGCTCGAGCCCGACCATCCTGCGCTACGTCATCTCGGGCCGACATGGAAGTGGCACGACGAGGTGTACCAGTTCCGGGAGCTGCGGCCTGATGCCCGTGTGCTGTTGCGCGTGCCCGACAGCGAGCTCGATCTCACCGCGCCAGGAGCGCAACGGCCGGAGTTCGGGTTCCCGCTGTCGTGGTGCTTCACCGAAGGCGAGGGTCGCGTCTTCTCCACCACGCTGGGACACTTCCCTGGCGCGTGCGAGAGCGTCGACTACCTGCGCCACCTCACGGGTGGCTTGGCCTGGGCGATGGGAGAAGGAAAGTAGCTAGAGGGACTGCGAGTGAACCGAGCGAACGGACGCAATCGGCACCATGAGGTCGTCTTCGCCGGCGACGAGCCACAGGCTTTGTGCGGTGTAGGACAACAACGTCCCGTGCACAACGCCTGCCGCGGTCTCGACATCGACCTCTGACCCAACGAGCGTCCGCACCTCGGTGGTGAGCAGCGTCATGGACTGTCGGTTTACCGCGATGCCACGTCGAAGTCGCGGATGGTGGCTGCCTGTTCACGCGTTCGAAATGTTCGCGGCGGACTCCCGGTCGAGGTACAGCGTTGCGTGCGGGGCTCGGCGCAGCACCGACGCCGGACAACTCGTGGCGATCGGCTCTTCGAGTGCCCGACGCACTGCCTCGGCCTTGCGTGCCTCGGGGACGATGGCCAGCACCCGCGGCGCGCGCAGCACCGCGGGGATCGTGACGGTGATTGCGCTGCGCGGCACGTCGTCGAGCGACGGGAAGTGCCCTTCACCGACCTGCTGCCGGCGCGACACGTCATCCAGATCGACTTCCTTCACGTCGAACGCGTCGTCGAAGTCGGCAAACGGCGGGTCGTTGAACGCGAGATGACCGTTCTCACCGACACCGAGACAACAGAGATCGAGAGGATGCGCGCGCAGCAGCTCGGCGTAGCGCACACACTCGATGGCCGCGTCGTTCGTACCGTCGACGTAGTGGAACGCGGCCGGGTGCACGACGTCGACCACCCGCTCGCGCATGTAGCGGGCGAAGCTCGCAGGATGCCCGTCGTCCATTCCCACGTACTCGTCCATGTGGAAACCCGTGACGCGATCCCACGGAACGTCGACGCGAGCGGTGAGCGCGTCGAGGAACGTGAATTGCGAGTTGCCGGTTGCCAGCATCACGTTGGCCTGTCCGGAACGTTCCACTGCTGCTCGAATCGCGTCGGCGGCATCCGCGGCGGCAGCGGCGCCGAGCTCTTCGTCGTTCGCGAACACGCGCACGGCGAGCTCGTCGACCCGGAAAGCTGGCACGAGCGTCATGCTACGTTCGCCGCGATGAGTCTCAAGTTCGGTGCGTTCGTACCGCAGGGATGGAAGCTGGAGCTGTCCGGCATGAAGGCGGACGAAGCGTGGGCCACCGCGAAGGACGTTGCGCGGCGCGCCGAAGCGCTCGGCTACGACCATCTGTGGGTGTACGACCACGTCGAGACGGTGCCGCGTCGCGAGCCGACGCACGTGTTCGAGGCCTGGACGGTCATGGCCGCGCTCGCCGAGATCACGTCGACGGCGAAGCTCGGCCAGCTCGTGACGTGCACGTCGTACCGCAACGCCGGGATGCTGGCCAAGCAGGCAGCCTGCGTCGACGTGATGTCGGAGGGCCGGCTCATCCTCGGCATCGGTGCGGGTTGGTACCACGAGGAGTACGCCGCGTACGGATGGCCGTTCCTGTCAGGGGGCCAGCGGCTGCGGGCGATGGACGAGACCATCACGGCGGTGCGCCGACTGTGGACCGAGGAGCGGGTCACGTTCGAGGGTGAGCACGTGCACCTCGCCGATGCGCTGTGTGACCCGAAGCCGCTGCAGTCGCTCCCCGCCGTTTGGGTCGGTGGGGGCGGGGAGAAGGTGACGTTGCGCATCGCCGCCCGCCAGGCCGACGCCACCAACTGGCAGACCGACCTGGAGAGCTTCAAGCGCAAGTCCGGGCTTCTCGAGCAGTACTGCGACGAGATCGAGCGCCCGTTCGACGAGATCGTCCGCACGCACGGTCCCGACTGCCGGTTGTTCGACACCGAGGCGGAGCTCCAGCGGTGGCTCGACTCGCCCGGTGGCGGCTCACCGTGGGGTCGGGGCCCCCACGACGAGTACGTGCGGGACAACTTCGTCGGCACCGTCGAGAAGGTGGCGGCGGACGTCCAGGGGTATGTCGACGCCGGCTGCCAGGAGTTCGTGCTCTGGTTCCGGGACTATCCCTCGACGGAGAGCCTCGAGCGCTTCAGCACGGAGGTCGTGCCCAAGATCCGATAGGTAACCAGGTTACGTAGCTTGGTAAACTATCTGCCATGACGGCGATCCGGCGAGCGACGAACGACACCTTCCGTTCGCTGCGGGTGCGCAACTTCCGGCTCTTCTTCACCGGCCAGCTCATCTCTCAGATCGGCAACTGGCTCACCCTGGTGGCCCAGACGCTGCTCGTCCTGAAGCTGACCGACAACGGCGTCGCTCTCGGCGGGCTCGCCGCCGCGCAGTTCGGCCCGGTCCTGGTGCTCGGACCGTGGGCGGGCCTGATCGCGGATCGATCCGACAAGCGGCGGTTGCTCCTCACCGTGCAGACGATCGCGATGGCTCAGTCCTTCGTTCTCGCCGCGCTCGCGTTCAGCGGCCAGCCGCCGGTGTTGGCCATCTACGGCGTGGCACTGGTCGGCGGGGTCACCATCGCGTTCGACAATCCGGCGAGGCGTTCGTTCGTCGTCGAGATGGTTCCCGAGGAGGACATGCAGAACGCGGTGAGCCTGAACAGCGCGCTGATGACGTCGTCGAGAGTCGTCGGCCCCGCGTTGGCCGGTCTGCTCGTCTCGACCGTCGGATTCGGTTGGTGCTTCCTGCTCGACGGAATCTCCTACGTCGCCGTGCTCCTCGCGCTCTGGATGATGCGAACGGAGGAGCTGCGGCCCGCGCCCGTGACCTCGAGGGCCGGTCGCCAGGTGCGCGACGGATTGCGGTACGTACGCAGCGTGCCGGAGCTGTGGGTGCCACTGATGATGATGGGCGTGGTCGGCACGCTCTCGTACAACTTCCAGACGGTCTTCCCGTTGTTCACCACGCGGGATCTGCACGGGACCGGAACGACCTTCACGATCCTCTTCTCGGTCGTGAGCATCGGCGCGCTCATCGGCGCGCTCGGTACCGCTCGACGGCGCAGCATGAGCATCCGCAGCGTCGCGATGGCGTCACTCTTCTACGGGGTCTCGATGGCGCTGATGGCCGTCGTCCCGAACCAGGCGGCCGCGTTCGCCGTCGGCCTGCTGCTCGGGGTGAGCAGCATCGCCTTCCTCACCGCCTCCACGGCCATCGTCCAGATCGAGGCCGCGCCCCAGATGCGCGGACGAGTGCTCGCGCTGCAAGCGATGCTCTTCCTCGGCAGCACACCGATCGGCGGCCCCATCGTCGGGTGGGTCTCGCAACAGTTCGGTGCCCGTTATGCCATCGGCTTGGGCGCTGTCGCCGCGCTCGGCGCCGGCGCTTGGGGGATGCTCGAGGCTCGCCGGCGGCCGGCCGCACCCGTCGAGCACGCGGACACCCTCGTCGACCCGGAAGTGGCCAGCTCCATCCCGTAGCGTTCGCGCCAACGCGATCGTCGCATGGAGGTGGTGCCCGTGGCCGTGCATCGAGTCGAACTGGCGTTGCCGGCGACGGACATCCAGAACGCAGACGTGACCGTGAGCGTCTGGAGCGACGACGAGCTGCTCGGCGACCTGATGATCAGCCGCGGGACGATCGACTGGCGTCCCGGCCATCATCAGACGATCTTCTCGATGGAGTGGGAGCGCTTCGACGAACTGATGCGCACCAGTGGCCGCCGTGCGTAACGGCCGTCAGTCCGTGATGTCCTGCGGCGGTGGCTCGAACAGGTGGATTGCGGCAATCGGCGTGTCGGAGTCGCCCGTCCATCCCGCTGACTTGATCTGCGCATTGCTGCGCCGACCGAAGATGATGCGAAGCAACTCGTAGGCTGTGGTGTCGAGCGACGCGACGGGCTCCCCCTCGCCGAGGGTGTTCAGCTCTCCGTCCACGATGACGGTGATCGGAGGTGCTCCGCCTCCCGAGTACCGCGGACCGAAGGTGCTGAGAGCGACGGCGGCGAGCGCGGGCACGAGGTCGTCCCGGACCCCGTTCAGACCGGCGGCGGCGCGGATGTCCTGCTCGTGGGTCCACGCGTCGAACGCCAGGAACGCGAGCGGATCGCCCGCGGCCGCGAGGCGGGCGTCGAGCTCCGGGCCGCGGCCGGCCCACTCGCGGCAGACCTCGTCGATCGAACTTCCGGCGCGGGCCACCAGTTGGGCGGCCGTCCACTCGGGCGTGCCCGCGCCCTCCAGCCGCCCGTCGAGAAAGTCGACGCACACCCCGGTGATGTGCCGGTAGCCGTCGAGCACCGTCCACGGAGGTGTTGCCGCCAACGGCGCGGCGAGTTGTTCGGGTGACAGTGAGTCCGCGAGGTCGAGCAGTCGAGCTCGGATCGTGGCGTAGATGTCGGCGATGTCCACTCAGTCGGCCTTCGTCTTCCCCTGCTTCTTCATCGCTTGCTTCCACTCGCGGACCCGGGCGAGCGATTCGGCAGAGTCGATGTCGGCGACCGAACGCGGGGTGTCGTCGGCAAACGGACCGGCGGCCTGCTCCCAGCCGGGCGGGCGAACACCGAGACGCTTCGCCAACAGAGCGATGAAGATGCGCGTCTTGTCCGGGCCGAAGCCCGGCAGCGCCAGCAGGCGCCGGTGCAGGTCCTCGCCGTCCTTCGCCTCGCTCCAGATCCGGCTGGTGTCGCCGCCGTACTCCTCGACGATCTGCTGGATCAGCGCGTAGACGCGCTTGCCCATCGAGCCGGGGAAACGATGCAGCGCGGGTGGTCCCTTGAACAACGCCACGAACTCGTCGGGGTCCATCTTGGCGATGGCGCTGGCATCGAGCTGCCCGCCGAGCCGCTCCTTCAGCCGATACGGAGCGAGGAACGCCCACTCCATCGGTACCTGCTGGTCGAGCAGCATGCCGACGATGAGCGCGAGCGGGTCCTCCTCGAGAAGCTTGTCGGCCTCAGCGTCGCCGGTGATCGGAATCCTGGCTTCGGGCATCGCCGCCGAGCGTAGCCAGCGGTCAGAACGTGGCCGGTGGCGAGGCGTGGCCGAGGCGACGCCGAACGAAGATCAGCATCCCGCCTGCGACGATCAGCGCGAGTGCGACGCCGACCAAGCCCAGTCCCGTGCCCGTGCGGGCCAGCAAGCCCGCGAGCGGCGACGTACTCGCCGAGCCTCGCTCGATCGAGAGACCCTCGACCTGTGTCGCAATCGGTTGGCCGGCCGCGGGGGACACCCCGGCCGCCAGCACGCCAGCGTTCGTGTCCGCGACTTCGATCGTCGATCCCACTGACCCACCGAGCGATGACGGTTGCGCGCTCGTGCCGGTGCTGCTCACACCGCAGTCCTGCACCCAGAACACCTTGTGCTTCACGTCCGCTCCCTGCGAGCCGTCCGCGTTCACCGTCACCTTGATGTGCCAGCCCTGCTTCGGGTGCGGCGTGATGCCCGCGAGATCCGACCGCAGGTCGTACGTCCGGGACGCGTCCAGCCCCGCCTCGCTACCGCCCCCGGCATGGCTGTCTTCGCCGATCGGGACGACATCGGTGCGAACCACGCCCCCCGCGGTCGGCGCGATCGCCTCGAAGCTGACGTCCGCATCGAGCGGCCCGGCGTCGAATCCGTAGAAGTCGAGCTGGAAGATGCATCCGGGGTGCGGCTCGTTGTCCGGAGCGTCGTCGAAGGGCAGACCGTCGATCTTGATCGTGCCGTTGTTGCCGGCCGGGTCGCCGCTGCTCGCGGCAGGGGGCTGACCGTCGCCGTCCTTCGGCGGCTTGCCGTGGTCGGCGGCCGGCGACTCACCCTTCGGGCTGCTCCCACCGCTGTGCTTCCCCGGGTCTTGTTTCGCGACGGCCGCCCCCGAGATGAAGAACAGGCTGCCGGCGAGCATCGCCAGGATCGTGGCCATGCGCCTCGTGAATGTCATCGGATCCCCCTTCAGACCGGACCGTGACATCACTTTCCGTGGCAGAGTGCTGTCTAAACGTGATCTGAGGGCAAAACCGAGAAAAAGCCGCAGGGGCCGCGAACCGCCCTCAGGTCTTGGCCAGGGTCACGGAACCGGCCGAGGTGCGGAACTCGATGGTGCCGTCGCTGCCGTCGCCGAGCGTGCCGGTGATCCGGCCGCGTTGCGTGTCGAGGTCGGCGAAGTCGCAGGACGCGTTGCTGCCCTTGCCGTCGATGTGCACCTGGGTGTCGGACGGGATCGAGACCGTCACCGATCCGCCCGCGGTGCGGATGCGACTGGCGCCCGCCAGCCGGCCGCGCACGTGGATCGAGCCGCCGGACGTCGACGCCACGACGGTGGCGCGCTCCGCGCCGTCGATGTGCACGGAACCACCCGCGGTCTTCGCCTCCACCGTGCCGGTGAGGACGCCGGCAAGGTGGACCGACCCGCCGCTCGTGATGGCGTGGACAGGCCCCGTGTGGTCGTCCACGCGAATGCTGCCGCCCGCGGTGCGCGCGTCGACCTCACCACTCGCGCCGACGACCTTGATCGATCCGCCCTTGGTGCGCGCGGCCGCTGGCCCGTGGGTCTGCTGCACGGTGATCGAACCCCCGAGGGTGTCGGCTCGCACGGCCGTGCCGGCGGGGACGGTCACGATCACGCGGGCGCGTCGCCCATGACGATGATCGGGCCAGTCACAGCGCACGAGCACCTCGGCACCCCGCGCCTCGGCCGTTACGGTCATCTCTTCGAGCAGGTGAGGCGAGGGCGCGAACAGCTCGGCGGACACCGTGACGACGTCGGTGTCGCCGGCCTCGACCTTGATCGAGCCCGCGCGGTTTTCGACGACAACGGTCGTCGGCCCATCGATCGCCACCGAGCGTTCCAGCGTCTCGCTCGACCGCCACGGCCATCCTCCGCTTCCGAGAGCACTGATGCGTTCCGTCACGTCCGACACCAGGTCGAACACCGTTTCCGCCCACTGCGGCCGCGTTGCCTCGGCGTCGTCGTCTTCGTCGTCGTGGATCTCGGTGGTCTTCGCCTCGCCGTGATCTCGAAGCTCGCCGTCGAGGCGTCGTTGCTCCTCGTCGAGCCGCGCGAGCTCGGCATCCAGGCGGTCGAGCTCTTCGCGCAACGCCGCGGTGTCACTCGAGTCCTCGGCGATGCGTTGCGCTCGTTCGGCGAGCTCCCGGGCCCGCCGGGCGATCTCGTCAGCGTCGGTCATGTGTCCTCCCACGTCGTTT
>JBEEFX010000013.1:0-23636 GCA_041166365.1 Acidimicrobiaceae bacterium | reverse complement strand
GAGCGCGACCGTGTCCTCGGTCGGGTCCCACGAGCCCTTCGATCCGTCGGTGCACACGAGGTGGTGGACGACGCAGCCGCTCGCCGCCCACTTCGCCAGCGTGCCGCCGCAGCCGAACTCGACGTCGTCAGGGTGAGCAGCGATGGCCAACGCCGACACGGGCGTCGGGAGGTCACGCGTCATGGCGCGCTGGGCAACTCGAGGTCGGCGGGCACGTCGACGTCCCAGCCGAGACGCGGATCACGCAACACGCGGTATGGCAGCTGGAGGCGGTCGGCCTCGTCGCGGTGACGGGTGAACGAGCCCGGCCCGTAGGCGAAGGTGAACCCCACACCCGTCGGGATGCACAGCACGTTCGTGCCGTCGTCATGGCGGTCGGGAACGAGCGTGATGCCGGCGAAGCCCGTGACACGCGACAGGTCGTCGGCCAGCGGCAGATCACCGTGTGCGACCACGACCTCGATCGCGTTGTCCTGGCGGGTCAGCTGCTCGACGCCGTCGGTGACCGCACCGTTGAGCCCGAGCCCTGGACGCCAGATCACCGCAGCGCCGTGGGCCTCCGCCCACTCGGCCACGTCACGGTCGTCGCACACCACCGACACCGGCAGCAGGCGTGCGGCCGCCAGCACCCGGGTGGCCATCATGCGAGCCAGCTCGGCGCGCTCCGGCTCGGACAGCGCGGGCGCGAGCCTGACCTTGGCCTGCCGGAACGACTTCACCGGTACGAGCACGTGGGTGGCCGCGATCGGCGAAGTCTACGAGCGCCCTCCTCGAGCGACTGGGGCGCACCCAGGTGACCAGAATTGTCACGTCCGTGGGCACCAGTCGTCGGGGATGGCGCTCGCGTAACCTGCTCGGCATGTCGATCCGGGTGGCGGTCATCGGTGCCGGCTCGTGGGGCACGACCGTCGCCCACCTCGCGGCCCACAACGCGCCGACCACGCTGTGGGCGCGCCGCCCGGAGCTGGCCGACGAGATCGACGCCGAGCACCACAACAGCACGTACCTCGACGGCTACAAGCTGCACCGTGACCTGCGAGCGACGAGCACCCTCGAGGAGGCGGTCAGCCTCGCCGACCTCCTTGTCATGGGTATCCCGTCGCACGGGTTCCGCGAATCGCTCGAAGCGTGCGCGAAGTGGTTGCGGCCCTGGGTTCCCGTCGTGAGCCTGACGAAGGGCCTCGAAGCCGGCTCCAAGCTGCGGATGAGCCAGGTGGTGCACGAAGTCCTTCCCGGGCACCCGGTCGCGGTGCTCACCGGGCCCAACCTGGCCAAGGAGATTCTCGCCGGGCAGGCGGCCGCCGCGGTCGTCGCCATGGCCGACGACTTCATCGCCACGGAGTTGCAGGCGATCTTCTCCTCGAGTCTGTTTCGCGTGTACGTCAACCGCGACGTGATCGGCTCCGAGATGGGCGGCGTGCTCAAGAACGTGATCGCAATCGCCGCGGGGATGGCCGACGGTGTCGGCGCGGGCGACAACACGCGCGCCGCGGTGATGACGCGCGGTCTCGCGGAGATCACGCGTCTCGGCGTGGCGATGGGCGGCGATCCGATGACGTTCGCGGGGTTGGCCGGCATGGGCGACCTCCTCGCGACGTGCATGAGCCAGCAGAGCCGCAATCGCTATGTCGGTGAGCAGCTGGGCAAAGGTCGCTCGATCGACGAGATCATCGCCGAGATGAACCAGGTGGCCGAAGGCGTCAAGAGCTGCCGCACGGTGCTCGAGCTCGCTGACGAACACGGTGTCGAGATGCCCATCGCGGCGTCGGTCGTCGGTGTGGTGCATGGTGGGGATAGCGCGTTCGACGCGTATCGCGGCCTGGTCAGCCGCAAGCCCACACACGAACGTCACCCCGGATGAGCGTGGTGAGCAGTTGACTTCGAGGCGCGCGCCGCGGGAAGCGCCAGCAACGACGGGGGACACGTGAGCCGGCTCCGCACCTTCGCGGTGCGCCGTGTCATGGGGCGCTTGCGCATCGACGACGACATCGTCCGCCATCTCTCCACGTTCCAGCGGCTCGGTGAGAAGTTCGACCTCGAGTCGCCGGGGGAGATGTTGCCCATCGGCGCTCGTACGGTGTTTCGCGCGCTGCGCACACGCGCCGCCGCCCAGATCGGACCGGACTGGGTCTGGCCGTACTGGCTCGAGAACCAACTCGATCCCACCTCGCCGGCCTTCGTCCCGCGCGGACATCTGCCGTTCCTCACCAACGTGACCGCGCGCAACTGGACCGCTATCGGCAATGTCGCGTCGACCTGGGAGGCGATCGTCGACCCGCGCGGCCTGGTCACGACCTGGTTCGACGGATGGTCACTCGACTGGTGGATCGGGGCCGACGACCGTTGGTACCTGCCGTCACGGGAGCAGCCGTCGCGCGTCCGCCAGCGGCTGATCGGCGCGTCGCCGGTCGTCGAGACCGCGATGCGCATCCCGAGCGGTGAAGCCGTGCACCGCGCGTACTCCATCGTCGGCGACGACGAGCTGGCGATCGTCGAGATCGAGAACCGCTCCAGGGTGCCCTTCGCTGTCGCGCTGGCCGTGCGCCCGTACAACCCAGAAGGGCTGGCGGTCATCGAGCGCATCGAGCTGCACGACGGCACCACGGTCACCGTCGACGGCCGCCCGGCGCTGTTGCTCCCCAAGGCGCCGGCGCGCGTCGCCGCGTCCACCTTCCACGAGGGTGACAGCGCGGCCGCGGTGCTGGGCGGCTCCGCGACCGACGTCAGCGGCTTCCCGACGCGTCTGCGCGACGAGGCCGGGATGGCGCAGGCCGCGTTCATCTATCCGCTGCCGCACACGGCGACGTTGCGGGTCGCGTTGCCGATGGTGGCATCGAAGCGCACGCGTCGACGGGGTCTCACGCGGCGGCGCGTGGAACGCGCGCCGGCGTACCCGACGGCGATCCCGTCACCGGACCAGGTGGCGCGCGGGTGGGCGGCGCAGTCGAGCGGCGGCCTGCGGCTCGTGCTGCCCGATGAGCGCATGCAGGAGGCGGTCGAAGCCAACTGTCGGTTCCTGCTCGTGCTTCACGACGGGGCGGACATCACGCCCGGACCGAGCACCTATCACCGGTTCTGGTTCCGCGACGCGGCGTTCCTCCTCGCCGCCCTCGACCGCTACGGCTTCCACGCCCAGGCGGCCGAGGTGCTCGCGTCGTATCCGGGCCGGCAGCGCGTCGACGGGTTCTTCCTGAGCCAACCCCGCGAGTGGGACGCCAACGGCTGTGCGCTGTGGGCGCTGGCCGAGCACTGGCGGCTCACGCGCGATCGCGCGTTGCTCGATGCGACCACCGGCGCGGTCGCAAAGGGGGCGCACTGGATCGACCGCAAGCGCGGGACGAAACGCCGCCGCGATCCCGAGCTCTACGGTCTCCTGCCGGCGGGGGTGTCCGCCGAGCACCTCGGCCCGTTCGACTACTTCTACTGGGACGACTTCTGGGGAGTGGCCGGACTGCGGTCCGCCGCCGAGCTGTTGGAGGCCGCCGGGGAGTCCGCGGCCGCGGCCGACGTCCTGCGCTCCGCCGATTCGTTCTGGGCCGACGTGAAGGCGTCGCTGGGCATCGTCGCGAACCGGCTGGGCAGTGACGCGATTCCGGCAGGTCCGCGTCGCCGCCTCGACGCCGGCGTCATCGGATCGCTCGTGGCGTGCGACCCGTTGCGCCTGCTGCGCGCCGACGATCCCCGGATCAGCGCGACCGCCGACGTCGTCCGTGACCGGTTCACGTTGGGCGACGCCTTCTATCAGGCGATCAGCCACACCGGTCTCGGCACGTATCTCACGATGCAGGTGGCGGCGGTGGAGTTGGGCGCCGGCGACCGGCGCGCGCTCGACCGACTGCGCTGGCTGATGGACGCCGCGACGCCGACCTGGACATGGCCGGAGGCCATCCACCCTCGCCTGCCGGGTGGTTGCATGGGCGACGGTCACCACGGATGGGCAGCGGCCGACTTCCTCTCGTTCGTGCGCAACCTGCTCGTCCGCGAGACCGACACCGCGGAGCCGGGTCTCGCGTTGTGCTCGATGATCCCGGACGACTGGCGGGGGCGCGGCGTCGAGGTCCACGACGCGCCCACGCACTTCGGCCGGATGTCCTACGCGTTGCGGTGGCACGGTGATCGCCCGGCGCTCCTGTGGGAGCTCGACCGATTCGACGGCGTGGACGGCGTGCACCTCACCGCACCGGGTCTCGACCCTGCCTGGTCGAGCCGTGACCATCGGGGTGAAGCATTGTTGTCGCCCCTGCCCGCGAAGGAGGCCGTCGGATGAGCACGCGCTTCCAGACGCTGCGCCAGGTCGTCGAAGCGCTCGGCGTTCCCGCGGACGAGATCGACCAGGCCGCGGCCGACGGCACGCTCGGGCTGCTCGTGGTCGAACGCATGATCCTCGCCGACCAGGATCCGCAGTACACCCAGGAGGACGTGGCCCGGCTCAGCGGTCTCGGCGAGGAGGCGGCGCGCTTCTGGCGGGCGTTGGGGTTCCCTGACCCCGGTCCGGACGATCGCCTCTTCAGCGACTTCGACATCGAGATGCTGAAGCTCGTCGACCAATTCGTGAAGCTCGGGCTCATCGGCCACGATCAGGCGCTCCAGATGACGCGTGTGATCGGCTCGTCGATGGCCCGCATCGCGTCGGCCCAGATCGATGCCATCGAAGCCCGCATCGACGAGCCGACGTTCCAGGACGGCACGGAGCCCGGGGTGTTGCGGGCGCGGTTCCTGATTCCGGCGATGCCGCGCATCCTCGAGTACACGTGGAAGCGACACCTTCAGGTCGCGGCTCGCCGCCGGATGGTTCGGGAGGCGGGAGCGGCGGAGGGCCACCACGCGCAGGCCGTGGGTTTTGCCGATCTCGTCGGCTTCACCGCGCTCTCCCAGCAGCTCACCGACCAAGAGCTCGCGAACATCGTCGATCGTTTCGAGGCGACCGCGTACGACATCATCGGGTCGTACGGCGGGCGCGTCATCAAGATGATCGGCGACGAGGTGATGTTCGCCGTCGACGACGTGGCGACGGCGGTGGAGATCGCGCTGTCGCTGGCGGAGGCGTATCACGACGACGAGTCGTTGTCCGACGTGCGCGTGGGGCTCGCGTACGGGCCCGTCCTCGAGCGTGAGGGTGACCTCTACGGGCCGACGGTGAACCTCGCCAGCCGCATCGTCTCGATCGCCTACGCGGGATCAGTGGTCGTGGCGGGCGACATTCACGCCGAGCTCGCCGACAACGAGCGGCTCCGGTGGAAGTCGTTGCGCACCCGCCAGCTCAAGGACATCGGCAAGGTCCAGCTGTGGGCCGTCCGTCGAGTCGGAGACGAATTCGAGCGCGAAGGCGTGCGCGAGCGGGCCCGGCGCAGGCGTGGCACGATTCGCGACAAGGTCACCGACCTCATCGAGCGGCGCGCCGCCGACGAGAGCGGCGACGCTCCCGAGGGCGCCGAGGAGTAGTCCGGAGCCCGGACGCGACGAAGGCCCCACTGGGCAGGCGGGGCCTGAGGCACGCTGCGGCCACCTCTCAGGTGGCGGACCCCCAAGATCGACCGAGGTGCTTCGTCGCACGGCAGAGCAGGGTCCAGGCCAGCCGATTCGGGTGTGGAACCACCCTGCCCCCTGTTGTATCGCGGCTGGATGCGAGTAGACAACGGCCCATGATCCGAGCAGGCCTGCAAATCCCGAATTTCACGTATCCCGACGTGGCTCCCGACCAGCTCTTCGAGCGCATCGCCGACGTCGCCGTCGCCGCCGAGGAATCCGGGTTCGACACCGTGATGGTGATGGATCATTTCTACCAATTGCCGCTGCTCGGGCCGCCGGAGCACGAGATGTTCGAGGCGTACACGCTGCTCGGCGCCATCGCGGCGCGAACGCAGACCGTGAAGCTCGGCACGTTGGTGACGGGCGTGACGTACCGCAACCCGGCAATCCTGGCGAAGATCGTCACGTCGCTCGACGTGATCTCGAAGGGCCGGGCGTTCCTCGGCATCGGTGCCGCGTGGTTCGACCAGGAGCACGAAGCCCTGGGCGTCGAATTTCCGCCGGTGAAGGAGCGCTTCGAGCGGCTCGAGGAGGCGCTGCACATCTGCCGGGCGATGTTCCGCGGCGAGCGGCCGACCTTCGAAGGCAAGCACTACCGCGTGAAAGATGCCATCAACTCACCGGCGCCGATCACTCCTGGCGGGCCGCCGATCATGATCGGAGGCCAGGGTGAGAAGAAGACGCTGCGCCTCATGGCCGAACACGCGGAGATGGCGAACTTCACCGCAGGTTTCGACGAGATCCCCCGCAAGCTCGAAGTGCTCGCGCAGCATTGCTCGGATGTCGGCCGCGACATCAACACGATCAACAAGACGCCGCTGGGCTCGCTGATCCTCGGCGACACCATGGAGGAAGCTGAAGGCAAGCGATCGAAGCTTCTCCAGGAGCGCGGCCTGCCGCCGTGGGATCAGCTCGACGACGGCATGAAGGCGATGATCGGCGCGCGGTTCGTCGTGGGCGATGCCGATGCCGCCGGTGAGCAGCTGCAGTCGCTGCTGGCGCTCGGCATCGACGGCTTCACGTTCAACATGCCGGCCGACGGCTGGGAGATCGAAGCCGTGCAACGCGCCGGCCAAGTCGTCCGCAAGGCGGTCGGTTAGCGAGCCGAGGTGCGGACACCGATCGCGCGAGTCGGCGTCGCGCTCTCGACTCGGTCAGGACAACTCACGCCGGAGTCGCGCAAGGCTCACGGACAGCAACTCCTCGATGGCGTCCGGAGGAGCGACCGGTACACCGGAGCGGCTGTAGGGCGGGTCATAGAAGGCGACCTCGGTGAATCCGGCGTCGAACCATTCGTGCACCAGGTCCTCGAAGTGGCTGGCCGACGTCCAGGCCGTTCCCTCCGCCAGACCGAGGAGCACGGCCCGCCGGATCTCGGCTGGGTTGCGGCCGATCGTCGTGCACGCGAGGTCCAGCTGTTCGCTGCTTGCCAGCGCCGTGTCCAGCGTGGGCCCGTACGTGTTCCAGGTGTCGGCGAAGCGCGCGGCGACGGCCAGTGCACGCGGGCCATGGGCGGCGAGCAGGAAAGGTGGACGCGGTCGCTGTACGAACCCCGGGGCGGTCACGGCGCCCGTCGTTCGATACCAGGAACCGTCGAACGTCACCTCGTCTTCGCGGCAGAGATGATCGACCACCTCGACGTACTCCGCGAATCGCTCGACTCGTTCCCTCGGTGACCACTCCTCGACGCCCCACATCGCCTGGTCCGTGGGTGCTCCTCCTGCGCCGAGACCGATCTCCAACCGACCACCGCTCAGGTGATCGACGGTCAGGGCCTCTCTCGCGAACAACGCCGGCGACCGCGAAGCGATCGCGCCGACCAGCAAGCCGATCCGCACCCGCTGCGTCTCCGCTGCGAGTCCCGCGAGACTCGTCGACGCCTCGAACCACGGCTGGCCGGGCCGGTGCGGGTTCGTGAAGTGATCGCAAGACCAGATCGAATCGACGCCACCATCCTCGAGCCGACGCCACCGCGCCGCCAGCTCACGCCAGGGCTCATTCGGAAGGACGAGCGTCCCCAGTCGCAATGGATGCATCTAGTCGTCCAAGACGGCGGTGGCGATGCGCCACGGGCCCAGGGTGAACTGCTGCTCGAACGGCCCGACCGGGCGGCCGCGCAAGTCGACGAGCCACCCGCGGCGGCCGTCCACGGTCACCGTCGTCGTGTCGAGGGACGGATTGAACACGCGCAGCTCCAGCCGGCCCGCGGTGCGACGCAAGGACGACACCGGCGCGCCGTCGACCGACAGCGCCTGACCTTCGGTTTCGGTCGACGGGCCCGCTCCGCCGGCGGTCGAACGCAAGAGCTGCAACGGGACGAGCACGTCGTCGACCAGAGCGAACGGGTCGGCATCGCCGACGTGTAGCGCGTAGGACGCGACGATCGGCTTCTGGAGCTGTGATCCTTCCATCGGCGTGATCGGCCCCGCGGGCAGCGGCCGCGTCGCCATGGGGGCCTGCGACAGCAGACCCGTGCAGCGGGCGAGCGTCAGGACGAGCTTGTGGGCTTCGCCGTTGCGGATGGCGGTGAGCTCGTACTCGCGCACGCCGTCGTGCACGACGGTGAGCCCGCCGGCCTGGACGAAGCGCTTGGACGGGAAGGTCGAGAGTGCGAGCTCCGTCGGACCGCCCTCGGCCTCGAGCCCGCGCTCGACGACCCCGAACACACACTCGGCGCGGGATGCGACCGCGGGCACAGGAAGGGGGAAGGTGACGCGCACGCGTTGATCGCGGGTGGTGTTGTTCCAGCGCGTCTCCACGCGCACGAACGGTTCTCCCGCACCGACCTCCAGCGTCGTCTTGACCTCGACGTCGACGAGCGCACCTCCATGGCGTTCCGGCCACCGATACGTCGACGTGATGCACACGCGCGCTCGCACCGGACCGGACTCGAGCACCTCGACCGCAGCGCGCTCGGGCCGATCGATCTCGACGTCATCGGTCGGTGGGCACCAGTTGTAGGTGTCGCCGACGTCGCCGCCGTGCACGATGCGGCCGAACCCGCCTTTGCCGTTGATCGACCACGTGCCGTCGGCGGCGATGTCGGCGCGTACGAGCCCGTTGTCGACCGTGTTGCTGTTGACGGTCACCGGTGCGACGTCGAGCGGCTGGCCACTGAACGCGCGCCATCCGAACCCCGGCACGTTCGTGACGCGCGCCACCACCTTCTGCGTCGGGAGCGCGGTGACTCGGATGCGCACGCGCCCAGTGGCCGCGCCCGCGAGCGCATCGAGCTCGCCGCGCGCTCCCGGCTCCAGGAGCTCTCCGTGCTCGTCACGTTCCGCGGACCACAACGTTGCGCCCGTGTCGATCGATTCGAGGGAGAGGCCGAGGATGCGTTCGTTGTGCTTGAGCTCTCGTATCACGACCGCGGCCATGTCCGCGAGGTCGAGCTCGGCGAGGACGCGTTCCGCGGGGCGGACGTTCAGCACCTGCGCGCCGTCGACCGGATCGTTGCCCGGCAAGATGATCTCGACGAGGCCACTGCGTGGTCGGGCTGACGGGTTCACGATCGCCGGCCCGTCGACGGCGATCGTCGCGCCGAGTGCCTGGAGCGCACGCGTTGCCAGGCCCTCACCGATCTGCGTCGCCTCGGCGTAGCGGTGCAGCACCGCGTCGCACACCTCGTCGACCGAGCACGCGCAGATCGAGTCGTGCGCCGAGTTCCGGATGAGGTTCAGCCACGCTTCGTCGAGCAGCGCTTCCGGCCAACGCGAGGGCGGCTGGAACAGCGCGGCGAGGGGCTCGGCCAGCTGCTCGAGCGCCCGCTCGGCGCGAGCGGCAGCCTGACGGACGTCGACGCGGTTCGACGTGACCCCCATCAGCAGGTTGGCCCGCGCCCCGGACCGCAGCTCGCCCGTCCACGCGGGCAAATCGTCGGTCGCGCCGCCCGCGAGATGGTCGGCCAGCGAGGTGACGACGAGCTCGTAGTCGTCCTGCAGGCCGTTCGCCTCGGTCACGACCCGACCGAGCCACGGTTGCGGCATGAGGTGGTCGGTGCCGTTCATCCAGAGGATCGGACCGACGAGGAACGACTCCCACTCGGACTCGAAGTCACCCACGGCTCCGACCAGTGCCTTCGCGTCGTCGGGCAGGCGGGCGCCGTTGCCATATCCCTGGAGGAGGTACTCGGCTCTCACCGTCGACCCGTCGGGAGCGGACCACCAGAACGCGCTGCGATCGACCGACGACGGCACGCCCCGCCACACGACCGCGTGCTCGAAGCCGAACTGCCTGAGCAGCTGCGGCATCTGCGCGACATGGCCGAACATGTCGGGCAGGTAGCCCACGTCCATCGCGCCACCGAAGGCCGCGGCCCGGTCGAGGCCGCGCTGCAAGTTGCGCACGGTCGTCTCGCCGGAGACGAGGAACTCGTCCATGAGGATGTACCAAGGGCCGGCGGACACGCGTCCCGACGCCGCCAGACGACGAAGCGTTGCCTCGGCCTCGGGTCGCACGGCGAGGTAGTCGTCCACGACCGCCATCTGCCCGTCGAGCATGAAGTGCGCGTACGAAGGGTCCGCGTCGAGCCGAGGAAGGAGATCGTCGAGCAGATCGACGAGCCGCAGCCGGAAGGTCTGGAACGGCGAGTACCACTCCCGGTCCCAGTGCGTGTGAGGAACGATCGACACCCGCCTTCGCCCTAGATGACCCGCCCGAACGCTGTCCTCGCTCATTTCCCTAGCTTGCCTCAGTCCTCAGCGAGTCCTCAGCTCTTCCGCGGATTTGAATAGCCGAGCCATCGTGTCGATGACCTGTACAGCCGGAAGCCTTCCGGCTGAAGGGAGTTCGATCACGATGACATGTGGATTTTGCGGGCATGCGGGGGCCCACACACAAGCGACGGCACGAGGTGCGAGATGGGCGAAGCGGTGCGAGCGGTGCCGCGATTGCCAGACTGAGCAGGAGGCCTAAGCGGGCCCGGCGCTGCGCAAACAGCCCCGGCTGTGGCCGGTGAGGGCCGTGTGCGCCGAGGGGGTCACCCCCCACCCTCGCTCCGCGAGTTGTCGAGCGCGACCGTAGCACGGATTGTTCCGACGTGGTACACATAGTTGTGATGGCACCACCGAGACCAGAGCCCACACCAGCAAAACGACGAGCTCTCCACCTCGCTGCCAAAGCATCCCAAGAGGCGATCGCTGCGGAGAAGACCCAAGCGGCAGCGATCGGAGCCGCGTCGGCTGCCGGCGCTTCGTTGCGGGAGATCGCCGAAGCGACCGGCGTGCCACACGTAACGGTCAAGCGCATCATCGAGCGGTGGGCGAAGCAGACCGGACGAACCAAGTAGATGGACGCCGGGCCCGTCGTCGCAGCGGTTGTCGCGGTCGCCGGGACGCTCGCCGGCGGTGGTCTAGGCGCATGGCTCGCGACTCGTCGCGACGACCGGCAATGGCTTCGGGAGAAACGCCTTGAGCTGTACGAGCAGATCGTGGACAAGACCGGCGAGCTAGGCGCCGGGCTCGACGATCTGAAGGGGGCCGTCGACGAAGGCAACTCCGTTGAGGCTGAGCAGTATGCCGATCAGGTCGCGGCTGCGCTCGAAGAGGTACGCGGGCTCTACCGCCGAGTGCAGCTGATTTGCGGAGAGTCGATGTGGAACGCGGTGACCAGTGTGATCGACTGGTACGACGACCTGCTCTACGAGGGCCCAGGCGAGCGGCTCGACTTCTTGGTCCGGTCCAGCGAGTACATGAGCGAGAAGGCTGGCCTTCTGTTGGTCGGTGTGCTCGATGCAGCGACGGAAGAGGTTGGTTTCGTGAAGACACGCGAGCATCGCAAACGCGCGCTGGAGTCGAGGGCACGGGCTGCACAGGGCTACTCCGATTGAAGTTCGGAACGGTCGCGGACTGGGTCGCAGCGGTCGGCACCGGTGGCGCGCTCGTGATCGGCATGCTCCTTCTCCGCGCCGAGCTCCGGTCGCGTCGAGCTGATTCCGACGAGCGGCTTCGCAGCCAGTCGCGCCACGTCGTGTGCTGGCTGCACTTCGTCGAGACACAGGATGACGGCAGCTGGTGGATCGTGAAGGTGCGCAACGGCAGCGACGAGCCGATCTACCAGGTGGCCGTGTCTGTGGATCTTGGCGAGCCATCGGGCGGCCACCCGGAGGGATGGTGGGACGTCATTCCCCCCGGTGACGAGGTCGCATGCATGTGGGAGCCCGGCGACTTCGCCACCGAGCCTCTGCCGTGGCTCTCGTTCGTCGATGCTCAGGGCGCGTGGTGGCACCGCGATGGACGCGGTGTTCTCGAACTTGAACGGCGACCATGAGCGAGAACGCAAACCCGCCGAACCCCGAGCAGCCAGCGACGTGGGAGCTCCTCAACGACGAAATGCGGCACCGTCTCGATGTCCAACGTGCTGCGGGCGAGCGAATCGATGCGAAGGCCGCCATTGTGCTCGGTGCTGCCATTGCCGCTGTGCAGTTCGTGGCCAAGGAACCCGTTCGGAGCTATTGGCTGCCGGCGTCGGTGTCGGCGTATGCCGTAGCGATCGTTTTGGCGCTGGTGGCTCTCCGACCGCGAGCGTTTGACGAAGTCGGTGGCCATGCGATGTTGGTTGGTCTCTGGGCTTATCCGCGAGGTCGAGCGGCGGCTGAGCTCGCCAACAATCGGGTCTGGGCGCTGACGAAGAACGCTGAGCGCCAGACCGGCCGGATTCGATGGCTGTGGGCGTCCATCGCCGTTCTGCTGCTAGCTGCCATGATGTCGGTAGTTCATCTGACGCAGGGAGAACGAATCGATGCCGGACCAACAGCCAGAATCTGCTCCGCCGGTTCCGCAAACCCCTGCCCCGCCCCCTGAGGCATCGCCCGAGCCGGGGGTCCCCACCATGAACCTGCTCGAGGTCGAGACTCGCTCGATGTTCTCTCAGGCGCGCGACGACAAGATGATTCACCTCACGGACGAGAACTTCTAACCGCGGAGCCGCACTGGCGGACGCGCGCTCAGTCCCCGGTCCTCAACCGGTCCTCAGGCCGCTCCGAATCGGTCGGATGCGTTCGGATGTTGTCGGATGAGAACGAGCAGGTCGGCGCCGAGAACGCGACGAAGGCGCAGGTAGCGGACTCGGGTTCATCACTCCCGGTCCCAGTGCGTGTGAGGAACGATCGACACCCGGCGCCGCGTCATGCGCGACGGGTACGGCAGTAGCGTCCACCGCGATGTGTGACTGCCTCGTGGCGCTGTATCCCGCGACGGCAGACGGCAGCACGCTGTTCGCCAAGAACTCCGACCGGCCGCCGTCGGAGGTGCAGGTCGTCGAGCGGTTCGGTCCGCGACGCGAGCAGACGACGCGGGCGACGCACATCGAGATCGAGGGCCGCACGCGCGACACGATTGCCTTCGCCGGATCGCGGCCCACGTGGATGTGGGGTGTCGAGCACGGCGTGAACGTCGCCGGTGTGGCGGCGGGCAACGCGACGATCTACACGACGCTCGATCCTCGAGGCACGCCGGACGGGCTCACCGGGATGGACCTCGTCCGTCTTGCGCTCGAACGGGCGCCCACCGCGCCCGAGGCCGTCGACGTGATCGGTGGGCTCCTGGCGCGCCACGGGCAGGGCGGCACCGGGCACGACGGTGTCGACCGGCCTTACTGGTCCTCCTTCCTCGTCGCGGATCCGCTGCACGCGTTCGTCATCGAGACGAGCGGTTCGGAGTTCGCCGTCGAGCCGGTCGAGCGCACCCGGGCCACGTCGAACCGCACGACGATCCCGGCCTTCGACGCGGTGCACCGGCATCCTCGGCAGCCGGTCGAGCGATTGGTCGATGGGCGACTGGCCGCCAGCAACGCTGTGCTGGCGTCCGAGCCCGTCACGGTGGAGCGATTGATGTCACACCTGCGCTCGCACGTCGGTGGCGAGGACGGCTACACGGTGTGCATGCACGTGCCGACGGTCGAGGCCACGACGGCGTCGATGGTTGCCGAGCTCCCGATCGATGGCCGGCCGAGGGCCTGGTTCCTCACCGGATCGCCGTGCGCGGATGAGTACGCCCGTTTCGACCCGTGATGAATCTGGCCTGACCTGGGTAAGGAGGGGCGTGGCCCTGTCGCTGAAGCCCCGTCACCTGTCGCGCTACAGCGACATCGCCCGCCTCCTCATCAAGCACGGCCGAGCCGAAGGGCTGCGGCACGAGGACGAGGCGACGGTCGAAGACGCCGAGAAGCTCGTGCACGACCTCGAGGCCATGGGCCCCACGTTCATCAAGCTCGGGCAACTGCTCTCCACCCGAGCCGACCTGCTGCCCCCCGTGTATCTCAAGGCCCTCGCCCGATTGCAGGACGACGTCGAGCCGTTCTCCTTCGCCGAGATCGAGCAGATCGTCACCGACGAGCTCGGCGTGCGCATCTCGAAGGCGTTCCAGTCGTTCGACAACGAGCCACTCGCTTCAGCGTCGCTCGGCCAGGTCCACCGCGCGGTGATGCGCAACGGCCGGGCCGTCGCCGTCAAGGTGCAACGTCCGGGTGTGCCGGAGATGGTCGCCAACGACATGGACGTGATCGAGGAGCTGGCCGCCTTCCTCGACGAGCATACGAAGACCGGCCGCAAGTTCGGCTTCGCGGGCATGGTCGAGGAGTTCCGCTCGGCGATCACCGCCGAGCTCGACTATCTCCAGGAGGCGGAGAACCTCCGCAACATGGGTGAGGTGCTGTCCGACTACGAGCAGATCGTCGTGCCGCAACCCGTCACCGACTACACCACCTCGCTCGTCCTCACGATGGACTACGTCGAGGGCCGCAACATCTCGTCACTCGGTCCGCTGGCCCAGCTCGACTTCGACGGTTCCGATCTGGCGCAGCAGTTGTTCCGCGCCTATCTCGACCAGATCCTCGTGCACGGATTCGTCCACGCCGATCCGCATCCCGGCAACGTCCTGCTGACCGCGGACCATCGTCTGGCCCTCATCGACCTCGGCATGGTGACCCGAGTGAGCCCGAAGATGCAGGACGATCTCCTTCGCCTGCTCATCGCGATCAGCGAGAACAGGGGGAGCGAGGTGGCCGCGGTCATGGCCGGCCTGGCGGAGCACTCGGAGGAGTACGACGAGACGACGTTCGAGAGCCGGATTGTCGATCTCGTGCAGCGCAACCAGTCCGTCGCGATGGGCGATTTCAGCGCCGGCGTCGTGGTCGGCGACCTGGCGCGCATCGCCAGCGAGTGCGGGCTGCGGCCACCGTCCGAGCTCACGATGTTGGCCAAGGCCCTCCTCAACCTCGACCAGGTGGCATCGAAGCTCGCGCCCGACTTCGACCCCAACGACGCGATCCGCGATCACGTGGCCGACGTGATGCGCCACAAGATGCTCCAGGCCGCGTCGCCGGGGAACCTGCTGTCCGCTGCGATGGATGCGAAGGAGTTCGCCGAACTACTGCCGAGCCGCGTGAACAAGGTGATGGACGCACTTGCCCGCGGCGAGCTGACGCTGAACGTGCAGGGCATCGACGAGAAGGAGTTGATGCGCGGCATCCAGAAGCTGGCCAACCGCGTGACGACCGGGGTCATCGTGGCCGCCCTCATCATCGGCGGCGCCATGATCATGCGCGTCGACACCGACGTGAAGCTCTTCAGCTACTCCGCGCTGGCCGTCGTGATGCTCGCAGTGGCGGCGGCCGCGGGTGCATGGCTCGTCGTGACCAGCCTGCGCAACGACGTGCCGCACGATCCCGACGCCCGATCCCGGCGCCACAAGTAGCCTGCGCGACATGCCCAAGTTCGTCATGCTCTCGACCCTCGGACCGGACGGCTCGGCCCGGCTCAACGAGAACCCCGAGCGGTTGCGCGAGGTCAGCACCGAGGTCGAGGCCATGGGCGTGAAGGTGCTCGCCCAGTACGCGCTGCTCGGGAACTGGGACTTCCTCAACATCCTCGAAGCGCCCGACGAGAAGACGATGATGCGGGTGGCCACCACGCTCGCGGCCCGCGGCACGCTCAAGACGTTGACGATGGCCGCCGTCGAGGTCGAGGAGTTCATCACCACCCTGAAGGGCTGATCAGCTCGATTGCCGTTCACATCCACCAGAAGTCGTTGGCGCGCTTGCGCGCCGGGCGGACGTCCTCCTCGCTGAAGTCGGCGGGGAGCACTTCGCCGTCGGACGTGCGCCGAACACGCACGCCGGCCTCGGTGATCTCGACGACCTCGAAGCCGCGGGCCCACTGCGCGTCGAAACGCCGGCGAACCTCGACCTTGTCGCCCGGGCTCAGTTCTTCGTCGGCCAATCGGTCCCCCTGGAGGGTCACTGCCCGAAGTTGTGCTCCGACAGGACCCGGCACACCTGGATGCGGTACTCGGCATACCACTCCTCCCGCCCCCGTTGCTGCGCGACGCGGTGGTCGGGATGGTTGCGCCACGCCTGCTGGTGCTCCCACGTGTCGAACTGCACGATCGCCACTCGCTCGCCGTCGTCGGCGGTGAACTGCTTGAAGTCGAGGAAGCCGGGCATCGACGTGGCCTCGAGGTACATGTCGACCGCGGTCTCGTCGTAACCGTCGGGGTCGTCGCGCAGTCGGCTTCGGAAGACGGTGACGATCGGGCCGTCGGATGCTTCGGGGGTCATGGTCGTAGCCTGCTCCACCATGACGGACACGGTCACCCCCAATTCCGATGCGGGCATCCGGCTGACCGAGTGGACCACGTGCGGCGGGTGCGCGGCGAAGTGGGGCGGGTCGCCGTTGAGCGGCCTGGTGCGGGAGCTGGCATCGAGCGCGGATGCGTCGCTGCTCGTGGGGCTCGCGCCGTTCGACGATGCGGCCGTGTATCGCATCTCGGACGATCTGGCGATCGTGTCGACGACCGACTTCTTCCCACCGCTCGTCGACGACCCGGCGGACTTCGGCGCCATCGCCGCTGCGAACGCGTGCAGCGACGTGTTCGCGATGGGCGGCCGGGTCGTGATGGCGCTGAACATCTCGGCGTTTCCCGAGCGCATGCCGATCGAGGCGATCGCCGCGATCTTGCAGTCCGCCGCGGAGGTCGTGGCGGCGGCCGGTGGAGTCGTCGCCGGAGGGCACACCATTCGCAGCGAGGAGCCGATCTTCGGTCTCGCCGTGCAGGGTCTCGTACATCCCGATCGGATCCTCACGAAGGGCGGCGCGCGCGCCGGTGACGCGCTGATGCTCTCGAAGCCGCTCGGCACGGGCATCGTGCTGGCAGGCGGCGGCGACGCCGACAAGGCGGCGGCCATCGCACGCATGAGGCTGCTGAACCGGGAGGCGTCGCTGGCCCTCCAGGCGCTCGGCGATCGCGTGCACGCCGTCACCGACGTCACGGGGTTCGGCCTGGCCGGGCACGGTTGGGAGATGGCGGAGCGATCAGGCGCGGTGGTGGCGTTCGACTCGAGTGCGCTGCCGCTCTACTCGGGCGCGCTCGAGGCGGCCGAGGCGGGTGTGCGCACCGGCGGCGACGCCCGCAATCGCGCGTACCTCGATGGCCGTGTCGTGTCGAGCGCGCCGGCGGCTCTCGAGGCGGTGGCTTTCGATCCGCAGACGTCAGGAGGGCTGCTCGCCGCCGTCGATCCGGCTGTCGTCGGCGACCTGGAGGGATTCACTATGGTCGGGACGGTGGAGGTTGGCGGTCCGGGTGTTCGCCTGACATGACGACGTGAGCACCGTTCCGCAACTGCGCAAAGCCATCAAGGCGAAATCCCCGTCGCTGCTCGTCGAACGCGAGCTGTGGGCGTCCGGCCACGAGGTCGTCGTCGGGATGGACGAGGTGGGTCGTGGCTCGTGGGCCGGTCCACTCAGTGTCGGCGCCGCGGTGCTCCCGCAGGACAAGCGCGTGTACAAGATCCGCGACTCCAAGATGTTGACGGAGAGCGAGCGGGAGTCGATGTTCGAACGCATCGCATCGTGGTGCGTCACGTGGGCCGTGGGTCACGCCTCGCAGGAGGAGTGCGACACACTCGGCATGTCCGCCGCGCAACGGCTGGCCGCCGACCGCGCGCTCGATGCACTCGGCGTGCACGCCGACAAGGTCGTGCTCGACGGCAACTGGGACTTCGTCGGTCGTGGCACGACGATCAAGCTCGTGAAGGGCGACGCCCGCTGCTTGTCCATCGCCGCGGCATCGATCCTGGCGAAGGTCACCCGCGACCGCATCATGCGTGGCGAAGCGGTCAACTATCCCGGCTACGACTTCGAGTTGAACAAGGGCTACCCGTGCCCGCGGCACAAGACCGCCTTGCGCGGCTACGGCCCGAGCGCGATCCACCGCCGCAGCTGGGTCTTCATGGACCACCTGCCCTGGACCGGCATCCACCGCACCTTCCCCGCCGGCCTGCAAGAGGTCCTCTTCGACTGAGCCCCGGGCTTCGTCAGTCGGTGGGCTGGGTGCCGACCTTGAGGTCCTTGAAGGGGGAGTTGGAGTCGATGCCCGGGTCCTTCGGCATCCCGAGCACGCGCTCGGCGACGATGTTGCGCATCACCTCGTCGGAGCCGCCGGCGATGCGCATCCCCGGAATGCCGAGCACGAACCCGTTCCACGCATACGTGCCCCATTCGCCGGTGTCCGCGGTGAGGCGCGGGCCGAGCACCCGGGCGACGAACTGCGCCGTGTTCCACATGTTCTGTGTGAGGGCGAGCTTGGCGATCGACATCTCCGGTCCCGGCAGCTGACCGGATTTGATGCGGTCCATCGCCCGCTGGTTCGTGTACTTGGCCACCTGGTAACCGACGTACAGCTTCATGAGGTCCTGCCGGTACACGGGATCCTGGTCGAGGCCGAAGTGGCGCAGCATCTCGATCAGCCGCGTGCCACTCGCCAGCCCGGAACCGCCGCCGACACCGCCGGCGCCGATCGATGCGCGCTCGTTCATCAGCGTCGTCAGCGCGACCGCCCAGCCCTGGTTCACGTCACCGAGGCGATGGTCGTCGGGTACGCGCACCTCGTTGAAGAACACCTCGTTGAAGGACGCGCCACCGGTCATCTGCCGGAGCGGGCGGATCTCCACACCCGGTGCGTGCATGTCGACGACGAACCCCGTCAGGCCCTTGTGCTTCGGGAGGTCCGGGTCGGTGCGGCAGATGATCTCGCCGATGTCGCTGTACTGCGCGCCCGAGGTCCACACCTTCTGACCCGTGACCAGCCACTCATCACCGTCGCGCACGGCCCGCGTCTGCAGTGACGCGAGGTCCGAGCCGGCACCAGGCTCGCTGAAGAGCTGGCAGCCGACGATCTCGCCGCGGTACATCTTCGCCAGGTAGCGGTCGCGGATGTGTGGCTGGGCGTGGGCCAGGATCGTCGGCGCGACCATGCCGAGTCCGATGCCGAAGAAGCTCTGGTTCGGTATCTCGTAGCGGCCCTCCACGCTCGCGTACACACGGTCGTACGCCGCGGTGAGCTCCCGGCCGCCGTACTCCGTCGGACCGGTGATCCATCCGAGCCCGGCGTCGAACCGCTTGGCCCGCCACTCCTGCGCCTCGGCGAGCTCGACCTGCTCCTGTTCGCGATCCGTCTCTTCGAACAGGCCGATGTCGTCCTCGCCCTCACCCCACACGAACGGCTTGGCCGCGTCTTCCTGCGGCGACATCTTCGGCTTCGCGTTGGCGTCGAAGAATGCCGTGACCTCGTCGGAGAACTCCTCGAGCGACACGTCGGGCATGGATCCCCCTGTACTTGACTGGTTGGTCAAGTTAGTGGGGCGGGTAGCGTCGGCGCCATGCGGCGCTGGCCTCTCTACGCCTTCCTCGGCTGGACGTTGTTCGTCTGGGGCGGGCGCATCCGCAACGGCGGCTCGATCGTGCTGGCCGCGTCGTTCCTCGTCCTCGCCGCGGTCGCCCTTTGGCAGCGCGGCCGTTGGATCACGGCGCTGGCGGTGTGGACGATCGGCGTGTGGGCTGTCCGGACGCCGCAGATCCTGCTGGACGATCAGAGCACCGGATTCAAGATCGTGCACACGGTGCTCGCTCTCATGTCCATCGGGTTGGCGATCTCAGCCGAGCGCCACGTCCAGCGCGAGCGTCAGGCAGCGGCAACCGCCGCCCGCCTTTAGGAACTCGTCGACGGGCGACTCGACGATCGAGAAGCCCCACGCCTCGAGCTGACGGCCGACGCGCGACGGCGTCACCGGCATCACGATGTTCGTGCCGACGACGACCGAGTTGGCGCAGAACGACAGCGCTTCGTCCTCCTCGAGCCACAGCGGCTCGGGCACGAGGGCCTCGACGACCTTGCGGCCGTACTCGTCCCACCCGGTCGGCGCGCACAGTGCCCGCCGGTCGTCGAGCGGGCACAAGGTGAGGTCGACGTGGTACAGCCGCTCGTCGACGAGCTCGATCGTGCGCACGGGCACGCCGAGCATCTCCGAGATGATCGGCCCGGCCGCGACATCGGAACGCGGTCGGTACCCCGAGATCAGCGTGTCGTCGAAGGGCAGCGCATCACCGGCACCCTCGTGACCGACGTCGACCGGAAGATCGGCGATCCGCCAACCGTGCTCGGCGAACCAGGCCGAGAACACCGCGGTCTCCGGCTGGCGTTGGGGGTACCGGAAGTGGCTGGGGACGAACACGTCGCCGTCCACGAGGCCCGCGTTCGCGGTGAAGACGAGATCGGGGACGTGCGGTTGCGGCTCGAGGAACTCGACGGTGGCGCCCGCGGCGCGCAGGTTCGCGCCGAGGTTCTCCCATTGCTGCATGCTGCGATCGCGGTCTACCGCCACCTCCCGGTGCATCCACGGGTTGATCTCGTACAGCACTCCGAAGTGCTGGGGCGGGCACATCAGATAGCGCCGCCCCCAAGACAGCTCCGTCACCCGCAGAGCACCTCGGCCAGTTGATGCACGAACGGGCCGACGTCGGTCACGATGCCCAGCGCCTGGTGGCTGCCGCGGTCGGCCAGCTTCGTGACGACCGCCTGGTTGATGTCGACGCAGAAGGTCTCCACGCCCGCCGGCAACAGGTTGCCGGTGGCGATCGCGTGCAACGTCGACGCGAGCATCAGCGCGACGGCGACGCCCGGCACCAGCTCGCGCATCGCGTCGGCGGCCTCCACGACGTCCGCCATCGTGTCGGGCAGCGGTCCGTCGTCACGCACGGAGCCGCCGAGGACGAACGGCACACCGCGTCGCACGCACTCGTACATCACCCCGCCGGTGACGAAGCCCGCTTCGACCGCCGCGGCGATCGACCCGTGGCGGCGAATCTCGTTGATCACCCGCAGGTGGTTCGAGTGGCCGTGCTCGACCGGCGTACCCTCGGCGACCGACACGCCGAGCGACGTGCCGAGCACGTTCGACTCCATGTCGTGCGTGGCGAAGCCGTTCCCGGCGAACAGCACGTCGATCCAGCCCTCGCGCACCAGCCGGGCGATGTCCGGGGCGCCCCCGGTGTGCACGACCGCCGGTCCACAGACGGCGAGCAGCTTGCCGCCCTGGTCCTTGGCGGCGCGCATGCGTTGCACGACCTGGGCGATGAGGAGGGACTTCGGCTTCTCCGACGAAACGTCGGAGTTCATGAACTCGAAGTTCCGAACGTCGCGCGACCGCGACGGTGCGTGCACTCTGACACCGTCGAAGCCGACCACGATGCGGTCGCCGATGCGCGCTCGATGCATCGCGATCGTGCGCACGGCCTCGTCGGTGACGACGAGCCCGCAGTCCATCTCGGGGTTCTCCACCGAGCGCCAGTGGCTGTCGACCCGCACGTCGGTGGCGAGGTTCGTGGTCGAGTAGAAGCCCTCGGGCAGCACGCCGTCGCGATCGCATGCGACGAGCGCGGCGTCACCGTGCGTCGTGCGGTTGACGCCGTGTACCTGGAGTTGCTCGAGCAGCGAGTCGAGTGCGGCGTCGTCGCTCGCGCTGATCTCGATGGTCGTGCGGCTGGTGTCGACGTTCGTCTTGCCGAGCTGGAACTCCTCGATGCGGTAGTCCGCGCCCGCCTCCACGACGAGGTCGAGCACCTTGGCCAGCAACAGGGAGTCGACGATGTGGCCCTCGAGCTCCACGACCTCGGTCGGCATGGGCGCAGACTAAGACGTGATGTCGTCAGCTGCTGGCACGATCGGCACCTCGTCGGCACCCACCGTCGGCTCCGGCTTCAGCCGGCCGCGTCGTTCGTCGTAGATGTCGCGGGCGATGACCTGGATGATGCCGCCCGCGGGGATGGCGAGGAGCGCGCCGAGGAAGCCGAAGAGCTCGACGCCGACGAGCACGCTGATGAGGACGGCCAGCGGGTTGAGCTTGACGGTCCGCGACATGATCGTGACCTGGAGCACGTGATTCTCGAATTGCTGGTACACGACGTAGAAGATCGTCATCGTGATGCCAGCAGGGACGGAGTGCAGGAATGCGAACAGGATCGTGGGGATCGCACCCATGGTGGCGCCGATGAGCGGGATCAGATCGGCGAACCCGACGAACAACCCGAGCGTCGCCGCGTACGGGACGCCGACGATGAGCAGCATGATCCATGTCGCCGTGCCGGCGATGAGGCTGATGAGCAGGTTGCCGAAGACGTAGCCGCTCACGGCCTTCGCGGCGTCGACGGAGACGCGTTGCACGCGGGTACGGAGCTTTTCGTCCGGGATCAGCTGGAGAAGCCCGCTCGACAGCGACGGGGCCTCGAGCACGATGAGGACCGTGAGGACGAGCACCGTGATGGCCGCCACGATCGTCGTGAAGACCCGCTGCACGATGTCGAGGCCGGACTGGCCGAAGTTGCTGACGGCCTCTTGGATCTTGGGTTGGTTGTCCTTGATCTTCTGCTCGAGGTTGTAACGCTTGACGAGGTCGCCGACGGGCCCTTGCCCGTTGCGGGCTTCTTCGACGTACGTCGGCAGGTCTTGCGAGAACGTCGACGCCTGTTCGGCGATGGGTTTCACGAACGCGTAGATCATCCCGGCGAGGAGGCCGAGCCCGACCAGCATCACGATGGCCGTGGCGATGCCGCGCCGAAAGCGCAACCGGTACTGGAGGAAGTCCACCGCCGGGTTCAACACGATCGCGAAGAAGACCGCGACGACGAGGTAGGTGACGACCCGACCGACCGCGAGGAAGGCCTGATAGCCGACGTACACCAAGGCGACTGACGCGATCGTCGCCCAGATCGTGCGCCAGGGAACCGGTTGGCGCGCGGGCGCGGAAGGGACGGCCACTGACCTTCGACGGTAGGCCCCCGCTTTGCCGGCACCGCGGATGGTGGAAGTAGGTTGACGGCCCAATGGGCCAGCCGATCACCGTCGTCGAGAAGCACTCGCACCGTCCCGGTGTCGTGCGCTTCGAGATCAACCGGCCGTTGACCGGCATGGGCCACGAGCGCTACCTGACCGGCCAACCGATCGAACGCCACCGCCCGCCGGATGAGCTCGCCCGACGGCTCCTCGAGCGCGGCGGGATCGATGCGGTGCACATCTACGACAACATCATCACCGTCGATCTCGCCCGGGGCGCGACCGACGACGGCCTCATCGACGTGATCCGCGATCTCTTCCGCTACTACCGCGAGCCGAGCGCGCCGGGCCAGGAGCCCCGAGTCGACGAAGGTGCCCCCACCCCCACGAGCTGACGCGCGGGCCACGCCGCGGCGTCCTGGTCGTACAGCCACCTCGAAGTCACTGACAACGCTGCTCACAGCGGGCAACATGGAAGCGATGCCGACAAGCAGTTGGGAGGCGATCCTCGCTCGTCTCGACGACGCCGCCGAGTTGATCGGTGTCGATCCGGCGATCCACCGACTGTTGCGCTCGCCGGAGCGCGTGCTCGAAGTCTCCGTCCCGGTGCGGATGGACAACGGAGAGGTCGAAGTGTTCACCGGCTGGCGCGTGCATCACGACACGACTCGTGGACCGGGCAAGGGTGGGTTGCGATTCCACCCGGCGCTCGACGTCGACGAGGTGAAAGCGCTCGCCGCGTCGATGACGTACAAGACGGCGATCGTCGACATTCCCTTCGGGGGCGCAAAGGGCGGCGTGCGTTGCGATCCGTCGCGCTTCAGCCTCGGCGAGCTCGAGCGCGTCACGCGTCGCTTCACGTACGAGATCTCGCCGTTGCTCGGGCCCGATCGCGACGTGCCGGCCCCCGACGTGAACACCGACGGTCGCGTGATGGCCTGGATGATGGACACGCTGTCGATGACGACCGGTCAACACCTCTCGGGTGTGGTCACCGGCAAGCCA
>JBEEFX010000012.1:0-19655 GCA_041166365.1 Acidimicrobiaceae bacterium | reverse complement strand
CGCGCAGGGCAACGGCCGTGCCGTCATCCACCTGCTGTTCGTACACGGGAGCTTCGGCGGTGACGACAGCGTGCTCGGCGTCGCGGTCCGCGGCGACACCGCGGCAGTCTTCGTCGATGAAGTGAGTGCGGCCTCGACGCCGCTCGTCGGTTCGGCCGGCATCGAGACCGCGGTCGTCACCCACGAGGTCGGTCATCTCATGGGCCTCGTCGACCTCCTGCTGCACACCGGGCGGCAGGATCCCGATCATCCAGGCCACTCGACCAACTCGAAGTCGGTCATGTACTGGGCGGTCGAATCGAACCTCGTCGCCGACCTGTTGCAGGGCGGTCCGCCGAAGGACTTCGACAGCGCCGACCTCGCGGACCTCCAGACGATTCGCAACAGTGAGTGAGGCCTTCGCCGGCGTCGTGCTCACCGGCGGTCGCAGCGAGCGAATGGGTCGCGACAAGGCGCTGCTGGTCATCGACGGTGAGGCGATGGCAGCGCGCGTCGCGCGCGCGCTGATGGACGCGGGCGCCACCGAGGTCCTCTGCGTGGGGGGCGATGTCGAAGGATTGCGAGCGCTCGGCCTCCAAGCCGTCGTCGACGACCACCTCGACGCCGGACCACTCGGGGGTCTGCTCACGGGGATGGCGCGCGGCGCAGAACCGATCACGGTGGTGACTCCCTGCGATCTCGTGGCCCCGTCGGCGGCGTCCTTTCGAAGCCTCGTGCGCGCGCTCGCCGGCGGCGGCGCCGATGCGCTGGCCGCACTGCCGGTGGTCGGTGGACGGTGGCGTCCGCTGCCCGCCGCCTTACGAAGTGCGGCCGGCCCGCTGCTGGCGGAGGCCTTCGCCGAGGGGGAGCGAGCGGTCCATCGCGCGATGGAATGCCTGGAGTTCGTGGCGGTCGATGTCGGCGCGCTGACGGACGCGGACGCACCCGAGGACCTGCCGGGCCGCCGGTAGGGTGTCGCCCGATGGACGTCCCCGAGATCGATGTCGCGGAGCTCGCTCGGCTCCGCGAGGGTGGAGTCGTGCTCGTCGATGTGCGGGCGCCCGACGAGTTCGAGAGCTTCCACGTCCCGGGCGCGCAGTTGATCCCACTGGCCGACGTTCCTGAACGCATCGACGAGATCCCGAGCGACGAGCGCGTCTACGTGATCTGCCTCAGCGGCGCCCGCAGTGCGAAAGCGGTCCAGTACCTCAACCAGCAGGGATACGACACGGTGAACGTGGCGGGTGGCAGCAAGGCGTGGCGGGAGGCCGGCCACCCCGTCGAGCACGGTTCCGCTTGACGCGCTGGGTCGACACCAAGAACGACTTCGACGACGTCCTGCGCGCGCTCGAGCACGAGCCCGTGGTCGGTCTCGACACCGAGTTCCACCGGGAGCGCACGTATCACCCGCAGCTCGCGCTCGTGCAGCTGGTGTGGGGTCCGCCGGCCGCGCAGGAGATCGCGCTCGTGGACGCCACGACGGTGGACCTCGCCGGGTTCGCGCGCGTGCTCGACGGCGACGCCACCATCGTGATGCACAGCAGCGTGCAGGACGTCGAGGTGCTGTTGCGAGCGTGTGGCGTGTTGCCCGCTCACCTGTTCGACACGCAGATCGCTGCGGGGTTCGCGGGCTACAACGGCCCGTCGCTGGCGACGCTCGTGCAAGGAGTCCTCGGCATCCGGCTGCCGAAGGGCGACCGGCTCGCCGACTGGTTGCGACGGCCACTCAGCGAGGACCAGCGCACCTACGCGGCGTCCGACGTCGAACATCTGCTGCCACTGCACCGGTGGCTCCTCGATCGCCTCGAGGAGAAGGGTCGCGTGAGCTGGGCCGAAGACGAGTGCACGCAACTCTTGGCGAAGGGGGCCGCACCGCGCGATCCGAATGAATCGTGGTGGAAGGTGAAGGAAGCGCGGCAGCTGCGCGGCAAGGCCGTGGGCGTGGCCCAAGCTCTCGCCGCGTGGCGCGAGCGGCGGGCCAACGAGACCGACCAGCCGGTGCGCTTCGTCCTGCCGGACCTCGCCCTCGTCGGCATCGCGCAGCGTCCACCGACCACCGTCGATGACCTGCGCCGCGTACGCGGGCTCGACGATCGCCACCTTCGCGGATCGATGGCGGAGACGATCATGGACGTGATCGACGAGGGGCTCGCGCTACCGAAGAACGAGTTGCGGCTCCCGCCCACCGGTGACGTCGACCGCGACCTACGGGCGGCCGTCGCGCTGGTGTCGGCGTGGATCAGTCAACTCAGCCGCCAACTCCAGATCGACACCACGCTGCTGGCGACGCGGGCCGACGTCGAGGCACTACTACGGGGTGACGAGAGCGCGCGCCTCACCCAGGGTTGGCGGGCCGACGTGCTGGGTCAGGACATTCGCCGGCTGGTCGAAGGCCGCGCTGCGCTGTCCTTCGACGGCAAGGGCGGCCTCGTGCTCGAAGACCGTTCGTGACCTGCCACTAGGGGCGGCGGGCCAGCACGTTGTGGGCGACCCCCGGTAGGCGCCAGCCCTGCTCCTCGCGGAAGGTTTCGACCGCGGCGAGCACCGCGGCGACGGCGGCTTGACGCGCCTCGTCGTCGGCGGCCCCGAACGCCTCGCCGAGAGGCCCGACCTCGAGCAGGGCGCGCACATCGTCGTCGGCGCTCGCACCCGTGATGAGACGGGAGCCGGCGACCACGTCGATGGTGATGTCGGTGAAGCCGGCCGCGGTCAGAACAGAGTTGATTCGCTCTGGCTCGGCGAGCGAGAACGGCCCGGGCGCATTCGGCTCCGGGAACGTCAGCTCCGCTTTCAGCACCGGGCCCGCCGCGAGGGTCGGTACGAACATCCACGGGTTGTCGGTGAGTGGCCCCCACACCGCACAGGCGAGCCGTCCGCCGGCGCGTAGCGAACTGCCGATGTTGGTGAACGCGGCCTCGGGGTCGTCGAAGAACATCACCCCGAACCTCGAATAGACCGCATCGAAGCCTTGAGCCAGACGTTCGCGTTCGGCGTTCGCCACGACGAAGCGCACGTTGCTCACGCCCGCCGTTGCCGCCCGGCGCTTGGCGGCGGCGACCATGCCCGGAGAGATGTCGACTCCCACCACTTCGCCATTTGGTGCGACTCGGTTCGCCAGCTCGACGGCCGTCGTGCCGGGGCCGCATCCGATGTCGAGCACCCGATCGCCGGGCTGCGCGTGCAACGCATCCATGGCCGGTGTGCCGTAGGCGTCGGAGAAGGAGTCCAACGAGTCGGCCCGGCGCTCCCACGCGTCGGCGCGACGGTCCCAGAACTCGCTCTCGTCAAAATCGGTGTCAGCCATCGACGCAGGCTTAGTCGATGGCTGACCCGATGCTTCTCGGCGGGCTGATCACCCGCCGCTGAAGGTGTCTACGCGGTGCCCTTGCGGGCGGCCTTCGCCTTGGCCGCCGCCTTCGCCAGACGCTGCGCCTCGTCGGTCGTGGTCAGCGCGTCCGCTTTGGTGTCGAGGGCGCCGGTCTGCTCCTCGAGCACCTGGAGGCGCTCGCGCTTGGCCTTCTGCTCAGCCGCGTGTTCCTTCTCCTCGCGGGCCTGCTCGACCGCGGCCTTCTGCTTGGCGGCCGTCTGGCGAACCTGCTGCTTGCGCTGCTGACGCTCCTGCTCGACCTTGCGCTCCTTCTCGTCCGCCTGGCGCTCCGCCTGCTGGCGAAGGGACTCGGCCTTCTCCTGACGTTGCGAGAGCTCGTTGTGGGCCTCGCGCTTCTGCGCCTCGGCTTCGAGCCGCAACTCGACGGCACGCGCCCGCTCGTCGGCGGCGATGCGACGACGACGGGCGTCGGCTTGCAGCTCCTCGTCGTTCAGCGCCCGGCCGAGCAGCTCACGCACGGAGGCGTCCGCTCGGTCGATGGCGAGCGAGGCGCCCGTGCGAGGGCCGCTGTCGCCGTTGGGCAGCAGCTGCGTCGCGGTGTCGATCGGCCAGCGCACCAACCGCAGCCAACCGTCGATGGCGCTTCTTCCAATGCTGCGCACTTCCATCATTTCGCCTCCGGATCGATCGTGTCTGCGGTTGCTTCGGCGCGGGCCGCCTCACGCTCGAGGCGGGCGGCGTCGGCCGCAGCTTCCGCCTGCTCGCGCAGTGCCTGCTCTTCCATGGTCTCCGCCGCCTGCTTCTGCGCACGTTCGACGGCCGCGATCCGCTCCTTCTCCTTCGCGGCATCGGTGTCCACGACCGACTCGACCCGGTCTTCGTTGCGCTCGATGTTGGTGGCCCGCTCTTCGGCCTCCAGCTCGGCCTCGAGCTGATCGCGCTCCGCCTTGGCCTCGGCTCGCTGCTCGACGACCTCGGCTTCCTTGGCTCGCTGCTCGGCTGCCGCGGCTTCTCGTGCGGCGACGACCTCTGCCTCTGAGCTCGCCTCTTGCAGGTGACCCTCGCGCTTCAGCTCCTCATTGCCGAGGACCGAGCCGGCCACCGCCTTCGCCTTACCGACGACGCGACCGAGAACGCCTCCGGCAGTGGTTTCTGTTGGATTCGCATCGGACATGAACAGCAGCTCCCATTTCGCTTGCTCGAGTGTGCAGCCGGGTTACCCGTCTGCGTCGTCGTCAGACACACCTCCTGCCGTCTTCTTCGCGGCGGTCAATGCTCGCGATGCTTCTTCTGCCGTGAGGCCGTGCTTGTCCACCAGCACGACGAGCACCGACTGGTCGTCCATGCCGGGGACAGTGAGCAGCACCTCCGCCCTTCGTCGGCCGCGAACCTCGCCCATGGTCTCGATCATCTGCGCCGCGAGACCGGCGACGTAGAGCCGAAGGTCCCGAACCTTGCGGCGGATGGCGCCTTCTTCAGCTGAGGAGCACGGCCTCGTTCGGCCCGAGGGCGCCGGCGAACGCCTTGCCCTCGCCGTTTCCGGTGCTCGACACCTCGACGGTGCCCCGGGCTTCGACGCCCTGCGGTTCGCCGGTGAAGTTGACGAGCACGACACGACTGTCCTCGCCGAGCGTGCGTTCGTAGGCGAGCACACCGACGGGCGCGTCGAGCAATGTGAGCTCTCCGAGCCGGAGCGCGACAGACGCGTTGCGGGCCGCGAGCAGTCGCCGGTACAGGTGCAGGATCGATGACTCGTCCACGGTCAAGGACTCGACAGAGCGTGCACCGGCCTCCGGCGGGAGCGGCAACCACGGGTCCGCGCCCTCCCAACCGTGAGGCGGGGACGCGGTCCAGGGAATCGGTGCCCTGCAGCCGTCGCGTCCGCCCGGGTCCACGACGCGTTCGGGCGGCACGACCGCGTCCTCGAGCCCGAGCTCCTCGCCCTCGTACAGCGTGGGGGTGCCCCGCAGCGTGAGGAGCAGGACGGCGGCTGCTCGCGCCCGGGCTTCGGATCCTCCATAACGCGTGCGGTGGCGTGGGTTGTCGTGATTCGACAGCACCCATGTCGGCCAGGCTCCGACCTTGCCGAGCTCGGTCTCGGTGCGCTCGATGCGGTGGCGCCACTTCGCCGCGTCCCACGGCGCGAACAGCGGCGGGAAGTTGAACGACAGGTGGAGCTCGTCGTCGTCGCCGTAGTAGTCCGCCACCTTGGCCGTCGACAGGATGAACACCTCGCCGATGGACATGCGGTCGCCGGGGTAGCTGTCGAGCAGGCTGCGGATCGCGCGCAGGCGCTCGTGCACCGCGGGCGGGTCGTAGCGCGACTCGTCGGCCATCTGCACGAGGCCGCCGTCGACGTCACCGAGGTCCTCGCGCTTGACGATCCCCATGATCACGTCCATGCGGAAGCCGTCGACCCCGCGGTCGAGCCAGAACCGCAGGGTGTCGTGCATGGCCTCGATGACCTCGTGGTTCCGCCAGTTGAGATCGGGTTGCTCGGGAAGGAAGAGGTGCAGGTAGTACTGCCCGCTGGCGGCGTCGAGGGTCCATGCGCTGCCCTCGAGGAACGCGCCGATCCAGTTGTTCGGCGGGCCGCCGTCCGGCGCGGGATCGCGCCAGAGGTACCAGTCCCGCTTCGGGCTGGACGGGGACGAGCGGGCCTCGATGAACCACGGATGCTGGTCGGAGGTGTGGTTGGGGACCCAGTCGATGATGACCTTGATCCCGTGGGCGTGGGCCTCGGCGACGAGGGCGTCGAAGCCAGCGAGCGTGCCGAAGATGGGGTCGACATCGCAGTAGTCCGAGACGTCGTAGCCGAAATCCGCCATCGGCGACCGGAAGAACGGTGAGACCCAGATGGCATCGACGCCGAGCCAGCTGAGATGGTCGAGATGACGGCGGATCCCTTCGAGGTCACCGATGCCGTCCCCGTTCGAGTCCGCGTACGACCGCGGGTAGATCTGGTAGATGACCGAGCTCTTCCACCAGGGAGCTGAGGGCATGGGCGCACGCTAGGCGGCAACAAGCCGCTCTCGGCTTGGATCGGAAGAGAGTGGGCCGGGCTACACTGCCGACCCGAACACCAGCCATTGACGTGGGAGCTGACCCGTGAAAAAGGGTCGTCATCGGCGCTTTGAAGAAGCCCGAGCGCTCAAGCGAACAAATGATGACCTCGACGCGCTCTTCGGGCCGGAGGACGCCGAGCCCTGCGTCGAGTGCGGTGCCATCCCTGGTGCCGACCACGCCGGGTGGTGCCTTGCCGGGCAAGAGGATTCCGACGACGACGGTCCCGGTTTCTAAGACCCCCCTCACATCGCCGAAATCGAGTCTCCTGTAGTGACCACACCCCTTCGTACCGTCGCGCTCGTCGCCCATGTGGACCATGGCAAGACCACCTTGGTCGACGCCATGCTCCGATCGACCGGCGTCTGCAACGCGCATCAAGAGCTGGTCGACCGGGTCATGGACTCGAACGACCAGGAGCGGGAGCGGGGCATCACGATCCTGGCCAAGGCCGCCTCGGTCGAGTGGAAGGGCACCCGGATCAACCTCGTCGACACGCCCGGTCACGCCGATTTCGGCGGTGAGGTCGAGCGGGCACTGGCGATGGTCGACGGCGTGGTCCTCCTGGTCGATGCCGCCGAGGGGCCTCTGCCGCAGACCCGGTACGTCCTGTCGAAGGCGATCGCCGCCCATCTGCCGACCGTGCTCGTCCTGAACAAGGTCGACCGCCACGACGCCCGCTCCCAAGAGGTGCTCGACATGGTCGAGGAGCTCTTCCTCGACCTGCATCCTCCGACCGAGCTGCTCGACTTCCCGATCATCTCGGCCGTGGCCCGCGAGTCCCGGTCGATGGTCGGCGTGGGCATGCCGGGTGAAGGTGACGACCTGAGCGCACTGCTCGACACGATCCTCGAACGCATCCCGGCGGCGACGGGCAACCCAGATGCACCCTTGCAAGCCCTCGTGACCAACCTCGATGCGTCCGACTACCTCGGCCGCCTGGCCATCGGGCGCGTCGTGGAAGGGACGTTGCGCAAGGGCGAGATGGTCGCGCTGTGCGACGAGGAGACGGCCGAAGGCGCGCCGCTGCTGAAGCGCCGCCTCACGCAGCTGCTCGGGTTCGAGGGAATCCAGCGCGTCGAGGTCGACGAACGTGTCGCCGGCGACCTCTTCGTGATCGCCGGCTTCCCCGAGGTCGAGATCGGTGACACGATCACCGACCCGAACCACCCGAACCCGCTGCCCCGCCTCGCGGTCGACGAGCCGGTGCTCCGGATGACGTTCGGCGTCAACACGTCACCACTCTCCGGACGCGAAGGCCGCTACCTCACGTCGCGCCACCTGCGCGAGCGGCTCGACCGCGAAGTGCTCGGCAACGTGTCGATCCGCGTCGAGGAGACGGAGTCGCCTGACATCATCTCCGTCGCAGGTCGAGGCGAGTTGCAACTGGCAGTGCTCATCGAGACGATGCGGCGCGAGGGCTATGAGCTCCAGGTGAGCCGGCCGGAGGTCATCGTCAAGGACATCGATGGCAAGCGCCACGAGCCGTTGGAGCGTGTGGTCGTCGACGTGCCCGACGATCACGTGGGCACCGTCACGCAGGCGATCGCGCCGCGCAAGGGCCAAGTGCTGGACGTCCGCCAGGGCGATCCGGGCCGCACGATCCTCACGTTCGAGGCCCCGGCGCGCGGGTTGCTCGGCTTCCGCAACCTGCTGCTGACGGCGACCCGCGGTACCGCGCTCATGCACCAGCATCACGGCGGATGGGTTCCGTGGGCGGGTGAGCTCCCACATCGCCTCGGGGGTGCCATGCTGTCGGACAGATCGGGAGTGGCTACGGGGTACGCCCTCGACAACCTGCAATCGCGCGGCGAATTCTTCATCGAGCCGGGCACCGACGTCTACGAGGGGATGGTGGTGGGGGAGAACGCCCGACCGGACGACATGAACGTCAACGTCACGCGGGAGAAGCAGAAGTCCAACATCCGCACCCACAGCCACGACGACGCCATCAAGCTCGCGCCGGCGCGGCTGCTGACGCTGGAGACGGCCATCGAGTTCATCGCCGAAGACGAGCTCGTCGAGGTGACGCCCAAGTCGTTGCGGGTGCGGAAGCGAGTGCTGCGGGAGCAGGACCGCCGCCGCCTCGTCAAGAAATAGAACAGCCGTGAGCATCCGCCGAGTCGCGACATCGCGCGCACTCGTGCGTGTCACCGCCGCGTTGATCGCGTTCACGATGCTCGGGTCCTTCGCCGCGCTGAGCGCACAGTCCGAGGCGAAGGCCACCTCGGTCGCCACGCGCAAGCTCACGGCCGGCCCGGTGGCCAAGCCGACGACCACGCTGCCGCCGCCGACCGAGCCGTCCACGACCGAGGTGCCCACGACCGAGGTGCCCACGACGGAGCCCCCGCCTCCACCGGCGCCCGCGCCGGCCCCGCTGCTCGCCTCGACGGTCGAGCCCGGCCCGCCGCTGGCCGCTCCCGGTGCGTTCACGCTCGACCCGTACGCGGGGCTGGGCACGTGGATCGACGTGTACGACTGGTCCGAGACGTACGGCGGTGGCGCCGTCGGCATCGCCGACATCGATCGCATGGCCTCGCTCGGCGTGCAGACCGTGTACGTCCAAGCAACGCGCTGGGACGCAGAGACGCCCGTGCTCGAGCCCGAACGTCTGATCGCGCTGATGAAGCGGGCGCGGGCCGACGGGATGCGCGTGGTCGCGTGGTACCTGCCCGACCTCGGCGACCCGAACGACGACATGCAGCGACTCGCGGCGATCGCCGCGCTGCCGATCGACGGTCTGGCGATCGACATCGAGTCGCGCAAAGTCTCCGACGTCAACGAGCGCAATCAGCGTCTGCTCTCGTTGAGCGCGGCGCTGCGTCAGCGGCTCCCCGGCCAGGTGCTGTCGGCCATCGTGTTGCCGCCGGTCGTGATGGAGGACGTCAACCCGAACTACTGGCCCGACTATCCGTGGGCCGGTCTCGCTCAGTACTACGACGTATGGCAGCCCATGAGCTATTGGACGAACCGCTTGCCCGAGTGGCGCGACGCGTACTTGTACACGGCGACGAACATCGATCGCATCCGCGAGCACATCGGCAACCCGAACGCGATCGTGCACACGATCGGCGGGATCGGCGACGCCTCGACCCCGGACGACGTGGCCGGCATGGCGAACGCGGCCTCGGATCGTGGGTGCATCGGCGCAGGCCTGTACGACTACCGCACCACCGGCGACGACCTGTGGGCCGGCCTCCAGTCCTTGCGCGCCTGACGCTGGCGACGTTTGGGCGTTTTCCCGTGGTCAGCGCGCCGGAACGCCCAAGCGTCGCTGGGGTTTCGTCAGCGGGGGCGGGTGAGCTTGATGGCGCGGTCCACGTCCTCGGGGCCGGTCACGATCAGCACGGGATGGTCGTGGGCGCGGGCGTTCAAGTTGCGCTCGGCCTGGAAGCGGTCGATGCCGTTCATCGGATCGGGCACGTCGAGCAGCAGGTTCCGCAGCAGGACGCCGTGCATCTCGTCGCTCTCGGCGCGTTGCTTGGGGACGTAACGGAGCGGACCGCTCTGGAGCGACTGGCCACTCACGTGGAACTCTCCGAGTTGCAGCCGGTCGGCGATCGCGAGCAGCAGGCCGTGCTGCCGGCGGGTGTGGTCATCGCAGTGCTCGACCACGGTGTCGGCGCCGATCGGATCGAACGAGCGCTCGAGGAGGGCGACCGCCGGGCGGTAGGTGCGCGCCCGCGTACCCACACGGGCCTTCTGGACGGCCCGACCGTTCGGACGCGCCTTGCTCACCGAAGCGAGTGTCCGGTGCTCGAGCGCGCGGATCGCCCGAGTGCCGTTGAACCGCGCTCGGCGGATCGTCTCGTCGTCGCCGTGGGAGTGGCCCGTCGGGTCGGCGTCGCGAGCGGCATCGCGCACACGCGCCAATGCGAAGCGCAGCACGCGGTTCTCATCGGTGTCGTACGCCTTGATCGTCGACGCGCAGACGAACACGTTCCCGGCGCCGGGGCTCGACGAGCGCGCCGCCATCGTCTCGCTCCACAGGATCGGGCCGCGTACTTCGCCCACGCAGCGCGAGGGACTCGATGTGGTCGCGATCGACAGGGAACGCACGATCTCGTGCATCCGGTCGAGCAGCGTGTCGGCCTCTGGTGACGTCGCCAGGCGCATGCCGACGAGTTGGCGCGCGGTGGAGGAGTGGAGCCCGGTCAGTGCCTCGACGGCAGATGCCGGGTCGAACGGGCGAGCGAGTCGATGCCAGAGCTCGACCGATGCGTCGGTGTTGATCACGAGCGACTCTGGTCACCCGTCATGGGATGACGTCGACGCCGAGGACTTCCATGATCGTGCGCTGGGCCTCGGACTGCTCGGCAGGCTCGAGGATCTGGGCGACCATCCGGTACAGCGCCGAGGCACGAGCGTCGTCCATTCCCTCGAACTGTGGGAGGAAGAACGCGTAGAACGTCTCGTACAGCACGCGCGACTCGGAGACGTTGTCGGTGGCGCGGCGGGCGGCGAACTTGGCGGCGTCGAGATACACGGCCGGCCCGAGATCGCGGAAGGACCGCAGTGGGAGGAGTTGACGAACGAGCGAGCCCGGCCCCTCGAGCAGCCGATCGAACACGTCCTCCGACGGCGAAGTGACCTCGACGAAGGCGAAGCGTCGCATCAACGCGTAGGACATCTCGAAGAGCAGGTTCTTGTCGAACACGTTCATCGTGGCGAGGATGCGCCACCGCGGCGGCACTCGGATCGGCTCCGTGTCGTTCGGCGGTTCCACGCCGTGCGGCACGATCGACAGCGGTTTGCTCTGCCCAGCGCGCTTGAACGGCAGCACGACAGGTTGTCCGGAGAGCACGGTGAACAACTGACCGAAGGCGCGGTCGAAGTTGGATCGGTTGAGCTCGTCGATCACGAGCCAACGCCCGGACTCGATCGCCTCGATGAACAGACCAGGTCGGTAGATGAAGCCCTCGTTCGTCGGCTGGAAGCCACCGATCGTCTCGAAGGTCGTCCACTCCGTCGTCGCCGTCGTGGGGAGGTAGCCCGTGCAGAGCATGGCGTGCTGGCCGACGTCCGCCGCGAGGTACGCCAGCGTGGTCTTGCCGGTCCCCGGCGGCCCGGTGAGCACCACGTGCTTGCCCGCGTCGATGGCCGCCACGAGCTGTTCGAGGACGTTGACCGGGTACTCCATCCCCAGTTCGTGGGCCGCTTTGGCCAGCTCCTCGGCGCTGAAGCTCAGCATGACCTTCCTACTTCGGTCGCGAACCCCGCACCTTGAGCGCTGGATGGGGAAGCCACGTGGTACTTCGGGCCTTCACGTGCCGGATGAAGATGTCGTACGCGACCTGCCCGCACAGCTCTACCAGCTCCTCCCGCAACGATTCGTAGACCGGCACGGCCCCGACGAACGCATCGGAGTTCTCGGTGCACCACCAGTGGAACTCCTCGCCGCCTTCGCCCCAGTCACGCCGTTTCCATTCCCGCACGGTCGACGTGACATGGCCGTAGGTGTCGGTCTCGTCGATGCGGCGGAGGGGGAGCTGCCAGCAGACTTCGGGCTTCCAGTCGAGGGGACGCTCGCCGCGATTCAGGGCGGCGACGTGCAGCGCGCACCCGGGACCGCTGTGGAAGCCGGGCCGGTTGAGGAAGATGCAGGCGCCGTCGACGAGCCGCGAGACGGTGTCGCCTTCGGAGTTGACCTTGATGGGCCCACCGCGGCGATCGGATTGCTTCTTGAACTGCCACTCCTCGAGCGTGAGCTTCTTGGCCAGGCGCTCGATGCGCTTGCGGTCCTTCCCGCTGCTGAAGTGCGCGCCGTAGGAGCAGCACCCCTGCACGAGGTCCGCCGCGGGACCGTCGAGCACTCCCTGGCAACCGCAACCGAAGATGCAGGTCCAGGGACTGGTGAGGAAGGTCATGTCGAAGACCCAGGTGCGGTGTTCGTCGGGGTCCTCGAAGGACACCCACTCGTGGACATCCTTGGCCGGTGCGGTCTTCACCACGCGCACCCTACTGCGAGCCAAGATGTGCGCAGTGCCAGTGTCCCTCGTCGACGATCTGCGTGGCCATCTCGCGCCCGATCGCGTGCGCGCCGAGCCCCTCGAGTTGTCGCTGTACGGCCACGACGCGTCGATCGTCACCGGCGGGTTTGCAGCCGTCGTGTGCTTCCCGATCTCGACCGAAGAGGTGCAAGCGTGCGTGCGCACTGCCCGCGCGCACGGTCGTCCGTTCACCGCCCGCGGGGCGGGAACCGGATTGGCCGGCGGCGCCGTCCCGTTGGGAGAACCCGTCGTCATCGTCACCACGAAGATGAACCGGATCTTGTCGATCGACGTGGACGACCGCGTGGCGTGGGTCGAGCCGGGCGTGATCAATCTCGACCTCACGCGCGCGCTCGGGGTTCACGGGCTGCACTTCGCGCCGGATCCCTCGAGCCAGCAGGCCTGCTCCATCGGGGGCAATGTCGCCAACAACTCGGGTGGGCCACACTGCCTGCTGTACGGGGTCACGTCGGCGCACGTGCTCGCGGTCGAGGTGGTGTTGCCCGACGGGGAGATCGCCGTGCTGGGCAGTCTCGACCCTGAGCCCGACGGTTACGACCTGCGAGGGGCGTTCGTCGGCAGCGAAGGCACGCTCGGCATCGCCACGCGGATCGCCGTGCGGCTCACGCCGAACCCGCCCGCCGTGCGCACGTTGCTGGTGGACTTCCTCTCGGTCGACGATGCCGCCGCCTGTGTCAGCGCGATCATCGCCGGAGGGCTCGTGCCCGCGGCGCTCGAGATGGTGGCCGGCGGCATGATCGCGGCGATCGAGGACTTCGTGCACGCGGGCTATCCGGTCGATGCCGCCGCAGTCCTGCTCGTCGAGGTCGACGGCATGCCGGCCTTCGTGGAAGACGCGGCCGGTCTGGTCGCCGAGATCAGCAGGACGAACGGTGCTCGCACCGTGCGCGTCGCCGCGGACGAGACCGAACGTCAGCTCCTGTGGAAGGGGAGGAAGTCCGCGTTCGGCGCGGTCGCTCGTCTCGCCCCCGACTACTACCTGCACGACACCGTCGTGCCGCGCACTCGGCTCGTCGAGGTGCTGCGCAAGGTGGAGGCCATCGCCGAGAAGTACGACTTGCGCGTGCTCAACGTCTTCCACGCCGGTGACGGCAACCTGCACCCGCTGCTCGCGTTCGATGCCCGGGAGCCCGGCGTGCTCGAGCGCGTGCACGCAGCCGGCGACGAGATCGTCGTGGCGTCGGTCGAAGCCGGAGGCGTGCTCTCCGGCGAGCACGGCATCGGGCTCGAGAAGCGCGATCTGATGCCGAAGCTGTTCTCCGTCGACGATCTCGACGCGCAGGCGCGTCTGCGCGACGCGTTCGATCCCGACGGTTTTGCGAATCCCGGCAAGGTGCTTCCTTCCGGCTCGCGGTGCGGCGAGCTGCAACGCATTCCGCCGGGGGTGTGGGTGTGAGCGTGTTGGAGGTGTTCGCCGAAGAGGTCGGTACCGATGGCCCCGTGGTCGCGGTGGGTGGTCGCACGCAGTTCGACGTCGGCGGGCCCGTCGAGGCGAGCGCCCGCGAGGTGAAGGCGCCGGCCGGGATCGTCGAGCACGTGGCCGCCGAGATGACCGTGCGGGTGCGGGCCGGCACCACGGTGGCAGAGCTGGACGACGCCCTCGGCGTGCACGGCCAGTGCGTCGCGCTGCCGGCATGGGACGGGGCCACCATCGGCGGTGTCCTGGCCGTCGGCCACAGCGGGTTGCGCCGCTTGGGCTGGGGCCCGGTGCGTGATGCGGTGCTGGAGGTCCGCTACGTGTCGGCCGAAGGCCGGCTGGTCAAGGGCGGCGGGCCCACGGTCAAGAACGTCAGCGGCTACGACCTCCCACGGCTGTTCGTCGGGTCGCTCGGCACCCTCGGCGTGATCGCCGAGGTCGTCCTGCGCACCCGCCCGGTGGCGCCGCGCGAGCAGTGGTTCACCGCCGAGGGCGTCGACCCGTTCGCGCTCGCCCGCGGGCTGTACCGGGTGGCGTCGGTGCTGTGGGACGGTACCTCGACCTGGGTGTTGCTGGAGGGCCATCCGCGTGACGTCGACGATCAGGCGCGGGTTGCCGGGCTGCGAACGATCGACGCGTCGTTCCTGCCGCCGCTGCCGAAGCATCGTTGGTCGCTCGCGCCGGCCGCGCTGCGCGGCATGCGCGACGACGACAATGGACCGTTCGTGGCCGAGATCGGCGTCGGCGTCGCGCATCGCGAGCTGCCGCAGCCGCCGCGGGTCGTCGACCCGACGATCGCCGCACTGGCGGCGCGGGTGAAGAACGCGTTCGATCCCACCGGACGCCTCGCGCCGGGGCGCCTGCGATGAACCTGCTGCTCGACGACGACGAGCTCTCTGCGTGTGTGCAGTGCGGCCTGTGCCTGCCGCACTGTCCGACCTTCCGAGTGACGGGGGAGGAGTCGGCGTCGCCTCGAGGACGCATCTCCCTCATGCGCGAGGTGCAACAGAACGGCGCCGCGGCCGACGACGCCTTCGTCGGCTACATGGATGCCTGCGTGCAGTGCCGGGCGTGTGAGCCCGCGTGCCCCGCCGGTGTTCCGTTCGGGCGATTGATGGAGCGGACTCGCGAGACGCTGGCACAGACCCGCCCGTCCTACGTGCCGCGTTGGCGGCGGGCCGGCTACCGGCTGCTCGCGCGCCATCGCCTGGTGCTGGTCGGGTCTCGCGCGCTCGCGGTTGCGCAGCGGTTGCATGTCTGGCCGCCCTCGCTGTCCCGGCGGCTGGGTCTCCCGGTGCAGGTCCCGCTCCGGCAGGGGCGCTTGCGGCCCAGTGGCTCCGACGTCTGGCTGTTCACCGGCTGCGTGATGGACGCGTGGGAGCGGCACGTCCACGCCAGCGCGGCCCGGGTGATCGAAGCCACGGGAGCCGGCGTGGCGCTGCCTTCGACGAGCCGCGGCGCCGGCTGTTGCGGCGCGCTCTCGGTGCACGCCGGGCTCATCGACCAGGCCCGCACGATGGCGGTCGCGGTGATGGCGTCGATGCCGGGCGACGCACCGATCCTCGTCGACAGTGCGGGCTGCGGCGCGGCGCTGAAGGACTACGGCCATCTGCTCGGCACCGAGGCGGCCCACGACTTCAGCAGGCGGATCCTCGACATCCACGAGTGGCTGGCCCCCCGGGTCGGGCAGCTGCGCGCCACCGCGCCGGTCGGCGCGCGCGTCGCGGTCCACGATCCGTGTCACCTGCGCAACGTGCAGCGCGCGCACGAACAGGTACGAACCGTCCTGCGTCCCTTCGTCGGGGAGTTGGTCGAACTCGACGACGAGGGCCTGTGTTGCGGCGCAGGTGGGGCCTATGCCGCGCTCCATCCGGACATGGCGGCGGACATCCGCGCCCGCAAGCTCGAGGCGATCGTCCGTAGCGGCGCATCGGTCGTCGCGTCGGCCAACCCCGGCTGCACGCTCCATCTGGCGGCGGCGGGTGTCGACGTGCGCCACCCCGTCGAGTTGATAGAGAGCGCGATCGATGGCTGACGTCGACGACATCCGGAACCGGCTCGAGACGATCGCGGAGGAGCTGGCCGACCTGGCCCTCGACGCGCTGCGCGAGGCCGTCGAATCGGGGGCGACGAAATCCGAGACCGAGCGCCGCCTCACGAGAGCGCGCACCGCCGTCTACAAGGCCGCCCGCCTCCTCGACCCCTGAAAAGCCCTAGGGGTGGAGGGGTCAGAGGTCGTTGATGGCGTTGATGAGGCGGCGGAGCCTGCCGGCGGCGAAGCCGTTGTAGCGCAGGATGATGCGGTCGAGGTCGAGGTGGTCCTCGTCTCGCACCTCGGCCGTCAGCGGCGCCGTGCATTCGATCTTGCCGTCGGTCGCGATCTCGCCGAACTGCCGGTTGAGCTCGGCGAGCTGCTCGTCGGTCGGTCCGTGCTCCATGCGCAGCACGAGCTGATCGCCGACCCACCGCAGCGAGCGGTAGTTCCGGTAGAAGCCGAGCACCTCTTCGGCGGCGACGTGCACGTCGTCGGTGCAGAGGATCAGGTCCAGATCGTCCTCGTCGATCAATCCCCGGGATGCGGTTTCGTCCCGCAGGAACTTCGTGAATGCCGGCCAGAACGAGCCGCCCGGCTCGTCGAACAACACCACCGGTGCCGGAGCGGCCTTGCCCGTCTGGATGAGCGTCAGGAGCTCCATCGTCTCGTCGAGCGTGCCGAACCCGCCGGGCAGCGAGACGAATCCGAGCGACTCCTTCATCAGCATCAGCTTGCGCGTGAAGAAGTACTTCATCGAGATGAGCTTCTCGTCGCCCGCGATGAACGCGTTGGCGCCCTGTTCGAACGGCAGGCGGATGTTGACGCCGAAGGCGTGCTCGCGGCCCGCGCCTTCGAGACCCGCGGCCATGATCCCCGGCCCGGCCCCGGTGACGACCATCCAGCCTTGCGAAGCCAGGTGCTCGGCGAGGTCGCGGGCCTGCGCGTAGGACGGGTCGGCGGGCAGCGTCCGAGCGGATCCGAAGATCGTGACCTTGGGGACGTCGCGGTATGGAGCGAACGCGTGAAACGCCGCGCGCATCTCTTTCAGCGTTGCGCTGGTGATCTTGAGGTCGAGCCGATCGGCATGATCCTGCGCAAGCCGCACTGCGGAGACGAGAATCTCGAAGAGCACATCGCGATCTCGATCGACGGCGAGCTCGTCGAGGATCCGGTTCAGGTCCTTGTCGAGCTCTGCGTCGCCCGTGCGTGGTGCCTTCGGAGCGCGCCGCCGAGCGGGCCGGGCCGGCCGGGCCGTCATTCCCACCACTCCTCGGGCAGCTTCGCTTCGATCGACCGGATGTTGTTGCGGGTACAGGTGACGCAGACGAGTCCGACGCCTCGCTCGTTCGTGACCAGCGACCAGCCGGCGGGGAGATCCCCCTCGGCCTCGGCAATCGAGCCACAGAGTGAGCAGATCGCTCGGGTGCTGCTCGTCTCGCTCACGTGCGAGCACCCTACCGTCGCTTCGGCGAGGCCTCACGTAACGTTTCCATTCGTGGCGCTCGTGCTCATCGTGGATGACGAACCCGATGTGCGCCTGATCGCTCGACTGGTGCTGACGTCGGCGGGCTACGACGTGATCGAAGCGGACTCGGGCGAAGCGGCGCTCGCGCATCTCGAAGGCGACACCCGACCCGATGCCGTGTTGCTCGACGTGCGCATGCGGGGCATCGATGGTTGGGAGACGCTTCGACGCCTGCGCAGCGACCCGTCCCAGTCGGAGCTGCCGGTGGTGATCTTCACGGCCCAGCTCGCTGCCTCCAAGGACGCGCCGAGTCGGTGGAAGAACTACGAGCACTTCCTCACGAAGCCGTTCGACCCCGATGGCCTGCTCGAGGCCGTCCGCGCCGCGATCAGCCCGAGCGCCGAAACCTAGGACGGGAGGAAGAAGTCGCGATTCGGTTGGGCCGGTGGTGGCAGGAAGCCCTCGGTCGGCCGCCAGTGCATCGTCTTCATGTCCTCGAGGACATGGACCATGTTGAGCTGGTCCTCCTCGTAACGGAACTTGCCGTTGCCGGCGTAGACCATCCGGCTCCAACCCGACTGCTTCGTGCCGTTCGGAAGCACCTGCAACCACTTCACCGCCACGTCGTTGCCGCTCACCGCGGTGAACTCGATCGGGAACAGCCAGTCGTCGAGGCCGACCATGCTCGCATCGAGGAAGTGCGTGATGTCCTTGATGCCCTCGACCCGCCCGTGCGCCGGGTCGATGAACACGGCGTCGTCGGTGAAGAACCGGGCCAGGTCGGACCACTTGCCTCGCTTGGCATCGATCTCTGCGCGGAGTGCGATGTACTCGGCGAGCGTGGCCTCGATCTCCTCGCGCGGGAACGTGCCCATCACACGCCCGCCACGCGGCCGTACAGGGTCGTGCGCTGTTCGAGTGTGCGGCCGATCGGCTCGACGATGGCGCGGAAGTCGTCCTCGTCGATGCCTTGGCCGTGCGACGCGCCTGCGGCACGCGAGATGTTCTCGTTCATCAGCGTGCCTCCGAGGTCGTTGACACCAGCGAGCAGGAGTTGCTGCGCGCCGGCGGCGCCGAGCTTGACCCACGACGCCTGGATGTTGTCGATCAGGCCGTGGTACGCGATGCGGGCGACCGAGTGCATCAGCACCACCTCTCGCCACGTCGGACCGCGGCGAGCGTGGCGCTGCAGATAGATCGGCGCCGCCATGTGGATGAAGGGCAGCCCGACGAACTCGGTGAACCCGCCCGTCTCCTTCTGCAGGTCGCGTGTGCGCACGATGTGACGGGCCCACGAGACCGGCTGCTCGACGGCGCCGAACATGATCGTGATGTTCGAGCGCAGGCCGATCGAATGGGCGACGCGATGGCACTCGAGCCACTGTTCCGTGTTGATCTTGTCGGGGCAGAGGATGGCGCGCACGGGATCGTCGAGGATCTCGGCGGCGGTCCCGGGCAACGAGCGCAGCCCGGCGTCCATCAACCGGCGCAGGTACGAGTCGAGGGGCTCGCTCAGTCGTCGTGCGCCTTCCGTGACCTCGAGCGCCGTGAAACCGTGCACGTGGATGTCGGGCGCCGCTTCTTTCACGGCGCGGGCGACGTCGAGGTAGTAGTCGCCGTCGAAGTCGGGGTGGATGCCGCCTTGCAGGCACACCTCGGTCGCGCCGACATCCCACGCCTCGCGCACGCGTCCGGCGATGTCGTCGAGCGTGAGCAGGTACGGATTGCCGCGCAGGTTGAGTGAGAGCGGACCCTTCGAGAACCCGCAGAAGCGACACTTGAACGTGCACACGTTCGTGTAGTTGATGTTGCGGTTGCGCACGAACGTGACGACGTCGCCCACCGTTGCCGAGCGGAGCTCGTCGGCGAGTTGCGCCACGGCCGCCACCTCACGACCACGCGCCGAGAACAACGTGACGAGCTCGTCGACGCCGGGCTCCTGCCCGAGGCGCACACCATCGAGCACCTCGCCGACCCCACTGGCGGGTCTCGTCGAGGGCGACCCCGGAACGAGCACGATCGGAGCCATGTCGGCGCCCGAGTACCACTGGGTGGAACGCCGTCCGACGAGCACGACCTCGGCGCCATCACCGACGTTGCGCACCTCGCCGACGGTCTGCGGGAACACGGCGCCGGGATCGTCACGGCCGAGACCTTCCGCGTCGCTGCGATCGAGCACCGGGAAACGCATGTCAGCGTCGAGCCAGCGCTCGGGATCGAGCGCGAACGACGGATAGATGGTGAGCCGCGGCGCGAGCGCATGCGCGTGCTCTTCCGTGACCTCGCGCAGACGGTCGAGTGCCGGCCACGGTCGTTCCGGGTTCACGTGGTCCGCGGTGATGGGGGAGACGCCACCC
>JBEEFX010000011.1:0-5380 GCA_041166365.1 Acidimicrobiaceae bacterium | reverse complement strand
GACGTCCATGATGGCCACGATGTCGGCGTCGGCGAAGGCGTCACCGAACTCGGCCGCGAGTGCCGCGGTGCGAGAGTAGCGATGGGGCTGGAAGGCGCAGACGACGCGGCCCCACCTGCCGGCCCGGGCCGCTTCGAGCAGCGCCCGAACCTTTCCGGGGTTGTGCGCGTAGTCGTCCACGAAGGTCACGCCCCGCGCCCGGCCCTTGTACTGGAACCGCCGGACGACGCCGGCGTAGCGGGCCAGCGCCGCCTGGCAGGCCTCGAACGGCGCGCCGAGCGCCATGGCCGCAACCGTGGCGGCCGTGGCGTTGCGCATGTTGTGCAGCCCCGGGATGGGAAGGCGGATCTCGCCGATCGCCGTGTCGCCCCGCACGAGCGTGAACGAGGAGCCGGAGCGCTCGCTGACCGGATCGACGATTCGAACGTCGGCGTCGGCACTCGTGCCGTACAGCACCGCCCCGTGGGCGCGGCCGAGCCGGGCGGCGATCGGGTCGTCGGCACATACGACGTTCGGGCCCGGCGCCTCGAGGAACCGGTCGAAGGCCGCTTCGATGGCGTCGAGCGATCCGTAGTAGTCGAGGTGGTCGGCTTCCACGTTGGTGACGATCGCGAGGCTGGCGGGCAGCTCGACGAAGGTGCCGTCGCTCTCGTCGGCCTCGACGACGAACAGGTCCCCACCACCCCACACCGCACCGCTGCCGATCTCGTTCAGCTCACCTCCGATGATGAACGACGGCTCGAGCCCGGCCTGCCCGAGCGCGAGAGCGAGCATCGACGACGTCGTGGTCTTGCCGTGCGTGCCCGACACGGCGACACAGCGGCGAGTGGACGCGATCGCCGCCAAGATCTCGGCCCGCCGGACCACGCGCACACCGCGCGCATTGGCCTCGACGACCTCCGGGTTCCGCTCCGGGATGGCGGTCGACACCGCGACGAGATCGGCGCCGCCGACGTGATCGGCGTGGTGGCCGACGTGCACCCGCACGCCGGCTGACTCCAGCCGCCGCAATCCGGGCGAATCCTTGAGATCGCTCCCGCTCACGTCGTGGCCCATGGCGACGAGCACGGACGCGATGGCCGACATCCCGGCGCCCCCGACGCCGACGATGTGCACCCGCAGTGGCTGCATGAGATCGATCGCGCGGTCCTTCGTCATGCCGTCGATCGCGGCGAGGCGTGCTCGTCGATCAGCGCGGCGGCGCGCTCGGCCGCGTCGAGATGGGCGTTCGCCCGCATGGCCGCCGCCATCTCGGAACGCCGGCAGGCGTCGTCCAGGATCGGCGTCAGCTCGGCCTCGAGGCGATCGGTCGTGAGCTCGTCATCGGGCACGAGGACGGCGGCGCCGGCGTCGACGAGGACCTGAGCGTTCGCGGTCTGGTGGTCGCGCGTGGCGATGGGGAGCGGCACCAGCACCGCCGGCACGCCGAGGGCCGCGAGCTCGGCCACCCCGCCGCCGGCGCGCGTGATCGCGACGTCCGCGGCCGACAGCACGAGATCCATTCGCTCCTCGTACTCGACCACCTGATACACCAGCGTCCCCGGGGGCGGGGGGTCGGCGACGTACGCGGCGTGGTCGCGACGGCCGATGACGTGGCGGATGGCGAGGTCGTCGCGGTCCTTCCAGCGCTCGGCCAAGCCGCGGACGGCGTTGTTGATGCGGCGGGAGCCGAGCGAGCCCGAGAAGACCGCGATCACCGTGCGGTCGGCGGGCAGGCCCAGTGCGTCGCACGCGGCCGCGCGGTCCGGGTGCTCCGCCGCAGCGCGGATCGCGGATCGCAGTGGGTTGCCCGTCACCACGGCGTGGGGCAGATCGGTACCCGGGAACGACACGGCGGCGGCGGAGGCCCGGCGGGCCACGAGTCGGTTGGCCGCTCCGGCGCGCACGTTCTGCTCCAGCACGATGATCGGGACCCTGAGCACCACCGCGGCCAGGCCACAGGCCACCGATGCGTACCCACCGAGCGCGACCACCACGCGCGGCCGCCGCCGGCGCACGATCCGCAGGGCGCGCACGATCCCGCGGAGGATCCCGAACACGGCCGAGGCATTTTGCAGCGTCAGCCGGCGCTGGATCCCGCGACCCGGCAGCTCGTCGAGGCTGAAGCCCGCGGCGGGCACGATCGCTGCCTCGACGCCGGTCGTGCTCCCCACGAAATGGATCGTCTCGGGCTCGTGGCCGTGCTCGACGAGCGCCTGGGCGACGGCGAGTCCCGGCAGCAGGTGCCCTCCGGTGCCGCCGCCGGCGAAGATCGCAAACGTTCTGTTCGAGGTGTCAGCCACGCCGCGGGAGTGGGCGCTTGCCGCTACTACGAGCCACGTTCAACAGGATGCCTGACGCCGCCATGGTGGCCAGCACCGAGGACCCGCCGAAGGAGATGAACGGCAAGGGCACGCCGGTGATGGGCAGCACCCCGATCACGGCGCCGATGTTGACGAACGCCTGCACGCACAGCCAGGTGGTGATGCCGATGGCGAGCAGACGGCCGAACGGGTCGGCGGCCTGCAGACCGGTGCGCACGCCCAGGAACGCGAGAGCGACGAACAGGGCGACGACGACGAGCGCGCCGAACAGACCGAGCTCCTCGCCGATGATCGCGAAGATGAAGTCGGTGTGCGCGTACGGCAGGAACCCCCACTTCGCTCGCGACGCACCCAGCCCGAGACCGAACCAACCACCCGACGCCAGGCTCACCTGGGACTGGATCGTCTGGTAGCCGGTGTTCAGCGGGTCGTTCCACGGATGCAGGAATGCGAGCACGCGCGCTCGGCGGTAGCTCTGGCCCATCGCCGCGGCGCACGCGGCGAACGTGCCCGCCGCGCCCCATCCGACGAGCGGCCGCATCGGTACACCGGAGACGAACAGGAGCGAGAAGGTGATCGAGGCGAGCACGATCGTCGTGCCGAGGTTCGGTTGCAGCATGATCAACGCCGCCAGAGCACAGAACGCGGCCATGACCGGTCGCAACGTGACGCGGGTGTCTTCGATCCAGGCCGCGCGCCGAGCCAGCAGGTCGGCGCCGAAGACGAGGATGGCGAGCTTGGCGAACTCGGACGGTTGGATGCCGAACGTGCCGACACCGATCCAGCGCGACGAGCCGTTCACGTTCGAACCGATGCCGGGCAGGAGCACGACGACGAGCAGGCCGACACACGTCAAGAGCAACGGCCACGCCAGCATCCGCAGCCGGTGGTAGTCGGTGCGGAGCGCGATGACGAACGCGACGCTGCCGAGCGCGAGCCAGAGCACCTGTCGCTCGAAGTAGTAGTACGACGAGCCTTCGGTGTGCAGCGCGGTCACCGAGGACGCCGACAGGACCATGACGAGACCGATGAGGTTCAGGACGACGAGGATCGCGAAGAGCAGCACGAAGCCCGAGTTGGCCACCCGCGGGCGCGCGTTCTTGGCCGGCGGCTTCGCGCGTGTGCGGCTCGTCGTGGCGGTCATGCCGTTGCTCCGATCAGAGTGCGTACCTGGGTGCTGAAGTCGTCGCCCCGCTCACCGTACGATCGGTACCAGTCAAAAGACGCGCATGCTGGGGACAGCAACACCGTGTCGCCCGGCCGGGCGAGCCGCTGTGCGGCCGTGACCGCGGCGGTCATCGATTCCGCAACCACCACCGGCCGCACACCGGCGAACGCGGATTCGACTTCGCCGGCGGCGTCGCCGATGGCGATGACCGCGCGCACGCGGGGGGCCGCGTCCACGAGGACACCGAGGTCGAGGCCCTTGTTCTGCCCCCCGGCGATCAGAACGATCGAGTCGAAGGACTTCGTCGCGGTGAGTGTGGCGTTCGGAGTCGTGGCCTTCGAGTCGTCGTACCACCGCACGCCGTCGAGCTCTCCGACCAGGCTGATGCGGTGAGGGAGGCCTTCGAAGCGGAGGAGCGCGTCGCGACAGCCTTCGACCGTGGCCCCGCCGTTCAACGCGGTGGCGGCCGCGGCGAGGCCGTTCGTCAGGTCGTGGGGGAAGGCCCGGGGCAGCTCCGCGACGGCCGCGAGCACCTCGCCAGCGTCGGTCACGAGCCGATCGTCTTCGACGCGGAAGTCGGCGCCCGCACCGAGCCCGAACGTCACGTGGCGGGCGGGCGCGGTTCGCAGGTGGCGCATGACGACCTCGTCGTCGATGGATCCGATCGCCACGTCCGCGGGCGACTGGTCGCGCCAGAGCTTTGCCTTCGCCAGCTCGTAGGACTCGAGTGAGCGGTGCAGGTTGAGATGGTCGGGCGAGAAGTTGAGCCACGTACCGACCTTGGGAGCGAATCGCTCGCTGTGGTCGATCCGGAACGACGACGCCTCGACGACGAAGACGTCGACGGCCGGATCGTCGATGGCCGCGACGAGGGGAACCTCCGTGTTGCCCACGGCCATGGCGCGCACCCCGGATGCCTGCAGCATGTTCGTCGCCAACGTCGTCACGGTCGTCTTGCCGTCGGTGCCGGTGACGGCGAGCAGCGGACGGTCGTCCCACTGGGCCGCGAGGTCGAACTCGCTGCGGACGGGCACCCCCGCGGCCCGGGCGATCTCGAGGGCGACGTGTACATCGCCGACACCCGGCGAAGGCACGACGACGTCGACGTCGCCGATCCGTCGTTCGTACGTCGCCACGTCGGGGGCGCCGCGGGAATCCCTGTCGTCGATCAGGACGAACTCGTGGCCCCGCTTCCGCAAAGCGTCTGCGACGGCTTGATTGGTGATCCCGAAACCGATCAGCAGCGCGCGCATCAGTCGAGCGTTCCGAAGCGGAGGAAGTCGGCGTAGTAGAAGCCGAGCGCCAACGCCGTGAACAGGCCGGCGAGGATCCAGAAGCGCACGATCACCGTCGTCTCCGGCCAACCGCCGAGCTCGAAGTGGTGGTGGATCGGCGCCATGCGGAACACACGCCGGCCGAACAGCCGGAAGGCCGCCACCTGGATGATCACCGAAAGCGTCTCCAGCACGAACAAGCCGCCGACGATCGGCAACAGCAACGCCGTGCTGGTGGTGAGCGCCAATGCGGCAAGACCCGTGCCGATGGCGAGCGAGCCGGTGTCACCCATGATGATGCGCGCCGGGTTGGCATTCCACCACAGGAAGCCGGCGCAGGCACCGAGCATCGCGGCCGCGACGATCGCGAGGTCGTACGAATGGACGAGGTGGTAGATGTCGGGACCGGTACCGCCCGTCGCGCTGTGCCGGAACCCCCAGAAGCCGATCACCATGTAGGAGATGAACGCGTAGATCGAGGATCCCGCGGCCAGCCCGTCGAGGCCGTCGGTGAGGTTCACCGCGTTCGACGTCGCCAGGATCATGCCGACGGCGACGAGCCCCCAACCGATCGCGCCGAGTTCGAAGCCGGGCACGTTGAAACGCGTGAACGAGAGGGTCGTGTGGACGGGTGT
>JBEEFX010000010.1:0-2629 GCA_041166365.1 Acidimicrobiaceae bacterium | reverse complement strand
CGACGATGTCGTCGCCTTCGAGTTCGGCCTTGTAGACGGGCACCGGTCTGGTCGCGGGAAGCGACTGGGGCTCCCCCGTGATCAGCGAGAACGTGCTGCCGTGCTTCCAGCACTCGATCTCGCGCTAGTCGCAGTACACCTCTCCCTCGGACAGGGAGAAGTCGGCGTGCGTACAGGTGTCGCCGACGGCGTACACCTCGTTGTCGCAGCGCACCACGGCGACCCGGTGCTTACCGACCTCGAACCGCTTGGCCGAGCCGGGCGCGATGTCCTCGAGCCTGCACAACGTCACTCGCTCGCTCATCGCAGCACCGGCACCTGGCGGTCGAGCTTGCCGGCGACGAGGTTGCGCAGCGCCACGGCCGCCGCCGCGACGGGCAGCTTCGACAGCACCTCGTCGAAGAACCCGCTGACCACCAGCCGCTCGGCGATCGCCGTGGGAACCCCGCGGCTCTCGAGGTAGAAGCGCTGGTCTTCGTCGATCGGCCCGACGGCGGAGGCGTGGCTGCACCGCACGTCGTTGTTCTCGATCTCCAGATTCGGTACCGACTCGGCCCACGCGCCGTCTGACAGCTTGATGTTGCGGTTCGTCTGAAAGGCGTTCGTGCCGCTTGCGTTCTTCCGCACGCGGATGAGGCCGGTGTACACGCTGCGGCTGTGCCCGCCGACGGCCCCCTTGAACAGCAGGTTGCTGGTCGTGTCCGGTGCGGCGTGGTCCTGGAAGGTTCGGAAGTCGAGCATCTGCTCGGCCTCGCCGAAGTACACCGCCCGCAGCTTGCCGGTGGCGCCGCGGCCGACGAGCCGGCAATCCGTGCGCAGCCGGGCGTAGTCACCACCGAACGCGGCGCAGACCGAGGTGAGCGTCGCGTCGGTCTCGACCGTGGAGACCTGCGAGCCCACCTGCCACGTGGCCAGCCCGAGGTTCTGCGCGTTGAGATAGCCGAGCCGCGCGGCGGGGCCGACCGACAGCTCGGTCACGGGAACCGTCAGCATCGGAACGCCGCCGGCTGACGCGTGATAGTCGACGACCTGCGCCTGGCTGTCGGCACCGGCGACCACGACGAGGCGGGGAAATGTCGCGATGTTGGGCTCGTCCGACCAATACGCGATGACGATCGGAGCCTCCACCGTCGCGCCGGGAGCGACACGCACGATGATCGGGTCGGTGACGAACGCGTCGTTCATCGTGGCGAACACATCAGTCGGCTCGGTCATCGCGACACCGAGCGCGTCACGGTCGTCGGTGACGATGTCGACGCCGGGCGCGGCCACGTCGAGATGGATGATGCGGCCGTTGACGACGACCACCGTGACCCCGCGCACGGGCACGGTGGCGAGGGCGGCCTCGATGGCCGGTGGGATCTCGGTGGCGGAGGGCGGCCCTTCAGCGATGAGGAAGGCGTCGAGGTCGAGCTCGGCGATGCGGCTGTAGCGCCACACCTCCTCCTCGGTGGTCGGCAGCGAGTAGTCGGTGAGCGCCGTCATCGGCTCGAGCCGTGGCTAGCGCTTACGGCGGAAACGCTTCCACCAGCCCCGCTCGTTCTTGGCTTGCTCGGCCTGGACCTCGGCGAGGATCCCGGGTCCGACGGAGTTGATGACGTCCTCGGCCTCGTCGAGCAACGCCGCCACATCATCGCCGTGAAGGTCGAGATCGACGGGCTCGTCCGGCGTCTTGGGCGTGACGAGCGTTCCGTGACTCCAGTTGACGTCGACGAGGCGGCGCTCGTACTTGGCACAATTTTCCGGGCAGCGCCAAGGGGCCTCAGGAGCGAGGTCGAGATTGCACTTCCGAACGGTCTCACCGTTGGGGTACGTGCGACTCTCGAACTGCTTGCACTCCTCGCGCATCGGCATCCGGACAGTGTGCCGGAGAACGTGTGGGGAGGGGCGGTCAGCCCGCTGCGTCTTTGGCCGCGACCCCAGCGTTGGACACGTCGTCCGTCCAGCCGGCGCCGTTCCAGTAACGCAGCTCGTGTCGTCCCGAGGGGTCGGGATGCCAGCCCGCGGGTTGCACCGCCGCGGCTTGCGTCTGAATCGGTCGCACCCCTACCTGATTCAGCCGGCCCGGTAGGAACACGACGTAGAGGATGTGCGGCCGGTACGTCAGCTGTGCGACCTGCCCGTGAGCGACGTCGACCGTCAGCGTCGCCTTGCTCGCCTGCTTGATGAAGGCGTACGGATACCACATCGTCACTTGGTGTCGACCCGGCTCGACGGGGATCAGGTTCTCGCCCCACTTGCCGCGAATCGGCGGCGACCCGTTGATCGAGATGTGGGGAGTGCAGAAGTAGAGGATGAACGCGAGGGGCAAGAACCCCGCCTTGATCTCGAGGCCTGCTTGCGGTTGTTGCACGGCGCGACTGTAGGTCGCGCCAGATGGTGCTGGCGCTCAGCCGACGCTGCCTTCCATCTGCAGCTCGATCAGGCGACTCCACTCGACCGCGTACTCCATCGGCAGGGTGCGCGTCACCGGCTCGATGAAGCCGTTGACGATCATTCCCATGGCCTGCTCCTGCGACAGCCCACGGCTCATCAGGTAGAAGAGCTGCTCGTCGGCCACCTTCGACACGGTGGCCTCGTGCCCGACGACGGCGTCGCGGGCACCGACCTCCATGTACGGGAACGTGTC
>JBEEFX010000009.1:0-6869 GCA_041166365.1 Acidimicrobiaceae bacterium | reverse complement strand
ACGAGCCAGACGGGAACGCCGGCGTGCTTGGCGGTGGCCGCGGCGGCGCGGGATCCGGAGACGCCGATGAACCCACTCGGGCCGATCGCCGTCGCCTCCAGCAGGACGAGATCCGCGTCGGCCACGGCGGCGCCCAGCCCGGCCATCGGAACGTCGGACGCGTCGACGTCCGCGTGCAGCAACCGGCGCACCAGCCCCGACCCTTCCCCCAGCGTGTCGACCACCAGCACCTCGATGTCACCGCGTCGTGGCAGCGCGTCGCCGATCACGTCCGGCCAGCCGAGGACGCACACCATGGCGTCATCGGGCAGCGCGTAGGCCAGGAACCCACCGGTGTCGTCCGCAGTGATGTCGTCGGCCGCGTTCCACGCTTCGGCGATGGGATCGTTGCCGGTGAGCACGCGCGCCGAGAGCCACCACAGCGGCCCCGAGAGCGGATGGCGGTCGAGGATCCGCCGGCACGCGGTGACCAGCCCGGGAGGATCGAACCCGAGCGCCGCGAGCGCGGCGGCCGTCTCCCGCACGAGCACCTCCTGCGGCGCACCGGACGACCGAGCGACGTAACGCAGACGCTCGATCGGATGCACGGATCCGAGGCTACTGGGGTCGATTGAAGTCGTAACTGCCCGTCGCAGGCTGCTCGTCGGGCGAGCCCCATCGACTAGCTTCCTCCGCCGACATGGCTACCGATCCACCTCCGGACCTGGTGCTCACGCCGCTCAATGGCGAGCCTCGCGGGCTCGACGACTGGGTGACGTTGTTCCCGCTCGCCCTCGTCGTGCTCGACCCGTTCACGTACGAGAGCGCGTGGCTGCTGAAGGAAGCGGGCCGGATCCTCACGTCGTTCACCGCAGCTGACGTGCGCGTCGGCTGGCTGGCCACCTCCAGCGCCGATGAGGCGCGGGAGTTCCTCGGGCCGTGGGCCAAGGAGCTGCTCACGTTCGTCGACCCGGACCGCGAAGTCGTGAAGGCATTGAGCCTCGAGACGCTGCCGGCGTTCGTCGTCATCAACATGGCCAACAAGGTGGAAGCCGTCGCCGAAGGGTGGGATCCGGTCGCCTGGCGCACGGCCGTCGGCCAGTTGGCCACGATCCTCGAGTGGTCGAAGCCCGCGATCCCCGGTCCGAGCGCCCCCGGCCCCTACCCCGGTTCGCCGGCAGTCGCCTGACCGAACGGGCGCTCAGCCGCCCTTCGTCATTCCGAGCACGTCGAGGGCGGTGTCGAGCTCCTCGTCGGTCATCAGGCCTTCCTCGCGCACGAGCTCGCGTATCGACCGGCCCGTCTTGACCGACTTCTTCACGAGCTCGGCCGCCTTGTCGTAGCCGATGTACGGATTGAGGGCGGTCCCGAGCGAAGGGCTCGACTCTGCGAGCTCCTTCAGCCGATCGACGTTCGCCTCGATCCCCACGATGCACTTGTCCGCGAACAACGACGAGACGTTGGCCAGCAGCTTGATCGACTGCAGCAAGTTGCGGGCGATCACCGGTAGGTACACGTTGAGCTCGAAGTTCCCCTGCGACCCGGCGAACGCGACGGCGGCGTCGTTGCCCATCACTTGGGCGGCCACCTGCGTCACCACCTCGCAGAGGACGGGGTTCACCTTGCCCGGCATGATCGACGAGCCCGGCTGGAGGTCAGGGATGCGAATCTCGCCGAGGCCTGTGCGCGGGCCGGACCCCATCCATCGAATGTCGTTCGCGATCTTCGTGAGCGCGACGGCGACGACACGAAGATCGCCGGACAGTCCGACGAGTGCATCGCGGCTGCCTTGTGCCGCGAAGTGGTCCTTGGCCTCGGTCAGCGGCACGTCCATGTCCTCGGCGAGCCGCTTGATGACCGCCCGGGCGAAGGTCTTCGGTGCGTTGATGCCGGTGCCGACCGCCGTGCCCCCCAGTGGCAAGGTGCCGACCGACGGCAGCGCCGCCTCGATGCGTTCGCGCGCATCCTTGATCTGCGCGGCGTAGCCGCCGAACTCCTGACCGAGGGTCACCGGCGTCGCATCCATCAGGTGGGTGCGACCGGACTTGACGACCGTGGCGAACTCCTTCGACTTCTTGCGGAGTGCCTTCTCGAGCCGTTGGAGCGCCGGCAGCAGATCGAGCGTCACGAAGCGCAATGTCGCGAGGTGGATGGCCGACGGGAACACGTCGTTGGACGACTGCGAGGCGTTCACATGATCGTTGGGATGCACCGGCGCACCCATGCGCTCTGATGCCAACGAGGCGATGACCTCGTTCATGTTCATGTTCGACGATGTTCCAGAGCCGGTCTGGAAGACATCGATCGGGAACTGGTCGTCGTACGTCCCGAAGCTGATGTCCGACGCGACGTCGTGGATGGCCTTCGCCCTGTCCTTGTCGATCACACCCAACCGCCCGTTGATCGTGGCGGCGACACCCTTGAGCGCCGCCAGCGCCGAGATCAGGCGTCGATCGATCGGCTCGCCCGAGATGGGGAAGTTGTCCACCGCCCGCTGCGTCTGTGCTCCCCACCGCGCTTCGTCAGGGACCAGGACCTCGCCCATCGTGTCGTGCTCGACTCGCATGTGAGCGACCGTATCGGCCGGAGGTACCGTCGCACCCCGTGACCGAGTTCCAGTACCAGGACATGCTCCCGCTCGGGCCGGACGACACGCAGTACCGACTGCTCACGAGCGATGGCGTCTCGACCTTCGAAGCCGACGGCCGCCGCTTCCTGCGCGTCGAGCCTTCCGCTCTCACGTTGTTGACGGCCGAGGCGATGCGTGACATCGCGCACTACCTGCGGCCGGCGCATCTGCAGCAGCTGCGCAACATCCTCGACGACGCCGAGGCGTCCCCCAACGACCGGTTCGTGTCGCTCGATCTGTTGAAGAACGCGTGCATCGCGTCGGGCGGCGTGCTCCCGATGTGTCAGGACACCGGTACGGCGATCGTGATGGGCAAGAAGGGCGAATACGTGATCACCGGCGGCGGCGACGAAGCGGCAATCGCGCGCGGCGTCTACGACACCTATCAGACGTCGAACCTCCGCTACTCGCAGATGGCGCCGCTCACGGTGTGGGACGAGGTGAACACGAAGAACAACCTCCCCGCGCAGATCGAGCTGTACGCCGCCGACGGCGACGCGTACAAGTTCCTGTTCATGGCCAAGGGCGGTGGCTCGGCGAACAAGAGCTACCTGTTCCAGGAGACCAAGGCGGTGCTCAACCCTGCGTCGCTGATGCGCTTCCTCGACGAGAAGCTGCGCACGCTCGGTACCGCGGCGTGCCCGCCTTACCACCTCGCGGTCGTCATCGGCGGGACGAGCGCGGAGTACTGCCTGAAGGTCGCGAAGTATGCGAGCGCCAAGTACCTCGACTCGTTGCCGACCTCCGGGAACGAGCTCGGCCGCGGCTTCCGCGATGTCGAGCTCGAACAGCAGGTGCTCGAGCTCTCTCAGCAGTTCGGAATCGGCGCGCAGTTCGGCGGCAAGTACTTCTGTCATGACGTCCGAGTGATCCGTCTTCCGCGTCACGGCGCCTCGTGTCCTGTCGGCATCGCCGTGTCGTGTTCCGCCGACCGGCAAGTACTCGGCAAGATCACCGCCGACGGCGTGTTCCTGGAGCACCTCGAGCGCGACCCGGCCAGGTACCTCCCGGAGACGACCGAGGACGATCTCAGCGACAACGCCGTGCGCATCGACCTCAGTCGACCGATGGACGAGATCCGCGTGGAGCTGTCGAAGCATCCCGTGAAGACGCGCGTGATGCTGTCCGGACCCATGGTCGTGGCTCGCGACATCGCCCACGCCAAGATCAAGGAGCGGCTCGACGCCGGCGAGCCGATGCCCGCGTACCTCCGGGAGAATTGCGTGTACTACGCCGGCCCCGCCAAGACACCCGAGGGCTACGCGTCGGGCTCGTTCGGGCCAACGACGGCCGGGCGGATGGACTCCTACGTCGAGCAGTTCCAGTCGGCCGGCGGCAGCCTGGTGATGCTCGCCAAGGGCAACCGCAGCCGCCAGGTCACGACTGCGTGCAAGACCCACGGCGGCTTCTACCTCGGCTCCATCGGCGGGCCGGCTGCCCGCCTGGCCAAGGACTGCATCACCAAGGTCGAGGTGTTGGAGTACGCCGATCTCGGGATGGAGGCCGTCTTTCGCATCGAGGTCGTCGACTTCCCGGCGTTCATCGTCGTGGACGACAAGGGGAACGACTTCTTCGCCGAGGTGTCCACTCCCGTCGCCATTGCTCACCCGTGACCGGCCGGATCGGTACCCTCGTTGCCGTGCGAACCAAGGTGTGGGTCCTGGCGGTGTGCGGCGTGCTGTTCCTCGCCGCGGCGTGCAGCAGCGGCGGCGGTGCGACACCGCTGCGCTTCGTCGAGAAGAGCACCGCGATCGCCGAAGCCGACGCCATCTGCAAGCAAGGCGACGCGGAGGTGAAGCAGCTCACCGCCGACTTCAACGCGGCCCATGCCGCTCCGACCGTGGAGGAAGCGCACGACTTCTGGGTGAACATCCTGCTGCCGCGCCTCGACAGGCAGGTCGGCGACATCCATCGCATCGGCGAGCCGACCAAGGACAAGGTCGGCTGGGACGAAGCGGTCATCGCCCTCGACAACGGACTCAGCGCGTTGAAGACCGAGATCTCGGCCGATCCAGTGAAGGTCCTGAAAGGGTCGACCGCGTTCAGCAACGCCAACAAGCTCTTCGTCGCCTACGGCTTCAAGGAGTGCGGCAAGCCGTAGTTTCGAACCTTTGGACTGACCTCTACGCCAGGGCGACGAGGTCGATGAGCTCGTCGCGCCAGTAGTCGAGGTCGCCCTCCGGCATCAGGAGCACGCGGTCAGGCGCGAGCTGGCGTACGAAGTCGGTGTCGTGACTCACGATCACCATCGTTCCCGGCCATCCCGCGAGAGCCCCCGCGGTGGCCGCCCGCGAGCCAGGGTCGAGGTTGTTGGTCGGCTCGTCGAGCAGCAGCAGGTTGTTGTTGCCGACGACGAGCTGTGCGAGCGCCAGCTTCGTCTTCTCACCGCCGGAGAGCGTGGACGCGTCCTGATACGCCTTGTCGCCGGTGAGGGCGAACATGCCGAGGATCCGGCGGAGCTCCTCGTCGCCGAGGCGGGCGCCGACCTGCTCCTGCATGTGCGCGAGGACGGAACGGCCGCTGGTGATGCCTTCGTGTTCCTGCGCGTAGTAACCGACGGACACGTTGTGACCGAAGTGCACGCGGCCTTCGTCGGCGTCGCTCGTACCGGCGAGGATGCGCAGGAGGCTCGTCTTCCCGGCGCCGTTCAGACCGAGGATCAGCAACCGCTCTCCGCGGCCCACATCGAACGTGACCCGATCGAAGACGTCGAGCGAGCCGTACGACTTCGCGAGGCCCTCGACCTCGAGCACGGTGCGCCCGGCCGCGGGCGGCTCGGGGAACTTGACCTTGAGCGTGCGCTGCCGCTGCGGCGCCGACACTGCGTCCGCCTCGATGCGCACGATGCGCTTCTCGAGGCTGTGCGCCATCGATGCCTTCGTCGCCTTCGCGCCGAAACGGTCGACGATCTTCTGGAGGCGCTCGACTTCGGCGCGCTGCCGCGCCGCCATCTTCGTCAGTCGCTCCTCGTCCCGACGCCGGGCCGACAAGTACTCCGAGTACGTGCCCTTGTACTCGACCAGGGTGCCGAGGGCGTCGTCGCCGTGCCGGTCGAGGTGCAGCACGCGGGTGATCGCGGCGTCGAGGAGCTCGAGGTCGTGGCTGATCACGAGCAGCGCACCGCGGTACTTCGCGAGGAAGTTCAGCACCCAGTCGCGGGCATCGTTGTCGAGATGGTTGGTCGGCTCGTCGAGCAGGAGCACATCGCTGCCGGCGAAGAGGATGCGAGCGAGCTCGACCCGGCGACGCTCGCCGCCCGACAACACGTGCAGCGGCAGTTCGAGCCGGTCGTCCCCGAGCCCGAGACCCGCGACGATCGAACGGACTTCCGACTCGGCGGCGTAGCCGCCGGCGTCGCGGAACGTCTCCTCGTGCTGGGAGTAGCGGGCGACGTTCTTTTCGGAAGGATCCTCCTCGAGGCGCAGGCGCAGCTTCTCGATCCGCGTGATGGCCTCGTCGAATCCACGACCCGAGAGCACGTGGGTCAGACCGGTGATGTCGTCGGCGACCCCATCGAGCTTGGGATCCTGCGAGAGGTAGCCGAGCGCGCCATTGCGATTCACCACACCGGCGAACGGCGATGCGCCGCCGCCGATGACGCGCAGCAGACTCGTCTTGCCGGCGCCGTTGCGGCCGACCAGCCCCACCTTCTCCCGGGCGCGAATCGTGAAGCTGACGTCCTCGACGAGCAACCGCCCGGCGACCTCGACGGCGAGCCCGCGTACCTGCAACACGGACGCCATGCTGACAGGCATGGCGAGCGCGCTCGAACGAGTAAGGGGCGTTGTCGCCCCGGATCCGCGAGCCGCAGGAGGTGAGGTTCAGTTGACCTGGCGCTCGCGGCCTTCCCAGTAGGGGGCGCGGAGCTTGAACTTCTGGAGCTTGCCGGTGGCCGTCCGGGCGAGCGCGTCGCGGAACTCGATGGAGGACGGGCACTTGAAATGGGCCACCTTCGATCGGCAGTGCTCGATCAGCTCGTCCTCCGTCACCGTCGCACCCGGAGCGAGCACGACGAGGGCTTTGACGGTCTCGCCCCACTTCTCGTGGGGCACGCCGATCACGCACACCTCTGCCACGCTGGGATGTGAGAAGAGGACGTCTTCGACTTCGACGGACGACACGTTCTCGCCGCCCGAGATGATCACGTCCTTCTTGCGGTCGCTGATCGACACGTAGCCCGTGTCGTCGATCGTGCCGCCATCACCGGTGTGGAACCAGCCGTCGACGATGGAGTCCGCGGTCGCCTCCGGCTGCTCCCAGT
>JBEEFX010000008.1:0-9190 GCA_041166365.1 Acidimicrobiaceae bacterium | reverse complement strand
CCATCGTGGCCGGCTTCTTCGCTCCGGAGACCCGATCACCCTGGATGCCGGGCTCGGTTTCCCGCACGGCCAGCTCGACCGCCGCGGGCAATTCGACGCCGACGATCTCGCTGTCGTACATCGCGAGCTGGACGGTCGAGCCGTCGACGATGTAGTTGGCCGAGTCGCCCAAGGCGGTGGGCGCCACCTGCAGCTGGTCGTAACTCTCGTTGTCCATGAACACGAATTCGTTGCCGTCGCGGTACAGGAACTGCATCTCGCGTTTGTCGATGACCGCTTGCTCGACCTTCTCGGCACCGCGGAATGTCCGGTCGACGACCGCCCCGGTGCGTACGTTCTTGAGCGTCGTGCGCACGAACGCGCCACCCTTGCCCGGCTTCACGTGCTGGAACTCGACCACCTGGAACAGTCCCTCGGCCAGTTTGAGGGTCATCCCGTTCTTCAGGTCGTTGGTGGTGATGGCCATGAGCGCAGATCCCAGTTCTTCGAGGCGTGCGTGAGCGGCCGGGAGCCGTCCGCCGTGACGACGAGCGTGTCTTCGATCCGGACGCCACCTTGCTCGGGAAGATACACACCGGGTTCGACAGTGACGACGTGACCGGCGGCGAGCGTAGCAGTGGACGCGAACGACACCCGGGGGTCCTCGTGGATCTCGAGGCCGACGCCATGGCCCGTGCCGTGCGAGAACGAGTCCGCCCAACCGGCCTCACCGATGATGTCGCGGCACGCCCGGTCCACCTCGGCGCCGGCGGCGCCGGCGCGCACGGTGTCGACCCCGGCCTGTTGGGCGGTCATGACAACGTCGATCATCCGCTGTTGGAGCTCACTGGGTGTGCCGGTGCAGATCGTGCGCGTCATGTCGGAGCAGTAGCCGTCGACGATGGCGCCGTAGTCGATGACGACGAGCTCGCCGTCGCCGATGCGCCGGTGTGAGGACGCCGCCCGATGATGAGGCTTGGCCCCGTTCGGCCCCGAGCCGACGATCGTGTCGAAGCTGTTCCCCTCGGCGCCCAGGTGGCGGATCTCGGTGTCGATCGCGAGCCCGAACTCGTGCTCGGTGGGATGCTCGTCGAGCAGATCGCGCACGTTGACGAGCGCGGTCGTGGCGATCGTGGCTGCAGCCTCGATGCGCACCACCTCGCCGTCGTCCTTCACGACCCGCAACGACTCCACGACGTTCTCCGTCGCGACGAGCTCGCCCACATACGGGAACCAGGTGGCCGCCATCGCCCGCTGCTGGGCCCAGGTGACCGAGTGCGCCTCCAAGCCGAGTCGAGCGACGCCGGAAGCGGCCGTCCCGAGGATCTCGGCCTGTCCGTCCACCGTGAGCCCGATTCGAATCGTGGCATCGACACCTGCCGCCCCGAGCTGTTCGGCCGCTTGGTCGCGGTAGCGGCCATCGGTCACGAACAAGAGCTCATCAGGCAGTACCAACAGCAGCGCGGCTGAGCCGGTGAACCCCGTGAGGTAACGGATGTTGACGAGCTTCGTGACGAGGAGCGCGTCGACGTCGAGCTGCCCTCGCAGGCGCGGTGCGCGGGTCGCGACATCCATCGGCGGCAGGTTCATCCCCCGAGCAACTTCTTCAGCGCGTGCCCGGCGAGCGCGTAGCTCCCACCTTTGAACCCGGTGATGGACCCGGTGGCGACCGGAGCCACGACCGAGGTGTGCCGCCACGGTTCGCGTGCGTTGGGGTTCGAGAGGTGCACCTCGATGATCGGACCGTCGAACGTGGCCAGCGCGTCGTGGAGAGACCAGGCGTAGTGCGTGAATGCACCCGGGTTGATGACGATCGCCGCGCAGCGCCCGCGGGCGGCGTGGATCGCCTCGACCAGGTTGCCCTCGTGGTTCGACTGCACGTGCTCCACGCCCGCGGCACCATCGAGCGCCCTCGTGAACGCGGCCACGTGATCGTCGATCGTCTCGTGACCGTAGACCTCCGGCTCGCGATCGCCGAGCAGGTTGAGGTTGGGTCCGCTCAGCACGAGCACGATGTTGTTCACGGGTGCACCATTCGCTCGAGGGCCGCATCAATCGCTGCGCGTGACACGTCGCGCACGGGCTCGACGCCGTTCGGGCCGTCGAGGATGAACGTGACGCCGCCGATAGCCTTCTTGTCGCGACCGAACAAGATCACGAGCTCGTCGCGGTCGACGTCATCCGGTAGAGCGGCGGGAAGGTCGTAGGCGCCGACAACGCGCCGGTGCTCGCTCACGCGGGCTTCGTCGATGCGTCCGATGACGTTGGCCAGCTCGGCGGCGAACACCAGCCCGATGGCGACCGCCTCACCATGCCGGAGGTCGTAGCGCCCCGCGGTCTCGAGGGCGTGGGCCAGCGTGTGGCCGTAGTTGAGGAGAGCGCGGCGGTCGCCCTCGCGCTCGTCGCTCGCCACGAACGAGGCCTTGATCCGCACGCACGCCGCGATGCGCTCGTCGAGCGGCAGGGTGTCGAGGGAGCGGGCCTCCGGGTCGAGGAAGTGGTACTTGGCCAGCTCGCCCAAGCCACTGCGCTGTTCGCGGGGCGGCAGCGTGGCCAACACGTCGGTGTCGCAGAGCACGGCCGTCGGCTGCCAGAAGGCGCCGACCAGGTTCTTGCCCTCCGGCAGGTTCACGCCGCTCTTGCCGCCGATCGCCGCGTCGATCATCCCGAGGATCGTGGTGGGTACGTGCACGACCGCGACGCCTCGGTGATAGACGGCGGCGGCGAAGCCAGCGACATCGGTGACGACTCCCCCACCGACGCCGATCACGACATCGGCGCGCGTCAAACCCCAACGGGCCCAACCTCGGCACAGCTCCTCCACCGTGCTCAGCACCTTCGCCTGTTCGCCTTCGTCGATGGCGAACACGGCGTTCTCGATGCCGGGATCGACGGTGCAGCCGATGCCGGCCTGCGTGACGACGGCCGCGCGTTTCGCGTCGGCCGGCAACACGGACGCCAGCCATTCGCGCGCGCCGGCGCCGATGAGCACGTCGTAGGACCGATCACCGAGATCGACCGGAACGGTGATCATGCCGGCACCATCGCAGCAATGGTGCGCGCGATCTGATCCTTGGCTTCGGGCTTCGGGGCCGAGCGGTGCGCGGGCTGCACGTCGAACGTCGCGTCGGCCACTTCCTCGTACCACGGAGCGCGCTCCTCCGCTAGGCGCCGAAGCGCCCCGACAGGATCGCCGTCGAGCAGCGGCCGGTGGGCCTTCTTCGTCGTGCGCGACGCCAGGAATTCCGGAGCGGCCGTGAGCCACACGACGAACACGTCCGGCTGCGTCAGCAGCTTGCGGGTCGCGGCGTTGACGATGGCGCCGCCGCCGGCCGCGATGACCGCCGGATCCCTGGAGGCGAGCACGTCAGCCATCACCTCGGCCTCGAGCTCGCGGAAGGCCGCTTCGCCGTCGGCTGCGAAGATCCCGCGGACGGTTCGGCCGGTGCGCTCTTCGATCTCCTCGTCGGCGTCGACGAACGGACGGCGCAACAGTGCGGCGATGCGTCGACCGACACTCGTCTTGCCCGTGCCCGACAAGCCGACGAGCACGACGTGCCCACTCACTCAGGTCTCCCGCAACGACTCGACGTACGACCGGTGGTTGCGGGTCAGCTCACCGACGGAGTCGCCGCCGAACTTGCGCACGGCTTCGTTGGCGAGGACGAGGGCCACCATCGTCTCCGCGACGACCCCCATCGCCGGGACTGCCGTGACGTCCGTACGCTCCTTGAAGCTGACGGTCTCCTCCTTCGTGACCGTGTCGACCGTCTTCAGGACCGGACGGTTCAACGTGGCGAGCGGCTTCATCGCCACACGGGCCACGAGCAGCTCGCCGGTCGTCATGCCGCCCTCGAGCCCGCCCGACTGCGTGCCCTCGCGGCGATAGCGGCCCTCGGCGTCGTCCCACACGATCGGATCGTGCGCCTCGGAGCCCGGGAGACCCGCGATCTCGAAACCGTCGCCGATCTCGACGCCCTTGACGGCCTGGATGCTCATGAGTGCCTGACCGAGCAGGCCATCGAGCTTGCGATCCCAGTGCACGTAGCTGCCGAGGCCGACGGGCAGGCCGTACGCCAAGACCTCGACGATGCCGCCGAGCGAGTCACCTGCGCTCGCGGCGGCTTTGATCGCGTCGATCATGGCCGCCTCGGCCGCGGGATCGAAGCAGCGCACGGGCGACTCGTCGACCGCATCGAGGTCGGCCGCGGTCGGGCGCTCGACGCTCTTCGACCGCACCGCGCCGAGCTGGATCACGTGCGAGAGGACCTCGACGCCGATTTCGCGCAGCAGCCGCTTCGCCACCGCGCCTGCAGCGACTCGGGCCGCCGTCTCGCGCGCCGAGGCTCGTTCGAGGACGTCTCGCGCGTCGGTGAACCCGTATTTCTGCATGCCGGCGAGATCGGCGTGGCCCGGCCGCGGCTGTGTCAGCGGAGACGCCGTCGGGCCGTCGTCAGCCGAGGGAGACATCTCCTTCTGCCACTTGTCGGGATCCTTCGTCCACTCCGAGTTCGCGATCTCGATGGCCACGGGCGAGCCGAGGGTGCGTCCGTGGCGGATCCCGCCGATCAACGTGAGATCGTCGCCCTCGAAGCGCATGCGGGGCCCGCGGCCGTAGCCGAGCCGGCGCCTGGCCAGCTCGCCGGCGATGTCGTCAGCGGTGATCGCCAGCCCCGCAGGCAAGCCTTCGACGATCACGACGAGCGCGCGACCGTGTGACTCTCCCGCAGTGAGGAATCGCAACATCGCCGCAAAGCGTACCGGCGGGGTCGTCTCCGCTCGGAGACGGTTAGCGGTCTATGGGAGGTTGGTCACGTACTTCTCGAACGTGAGGATCACGTAGACGGCCGCCAAGGCCAGCGCCGGGCCGAACGGGAAAGCGCCACCTTTCCCCTTGATCAAGCGCATCCCGATCCCGAACACGATGCCGAACAGGCAGCCCAGGAACAGCGCGATGAGCACCAGGTACGCCGACTGGAAATTCGTGGCGCCGAGCCAGCCCAGGCTCAGACCCATGAGCAACGCCAACTTCACGTCGCCGAAGCCCATGCCGCGCGGGTACACGATGTGGAACAGGAAGAGGATCGCGAAGTAGGTGACCGCGCCGAGCAACGCGAACTTGATCGCATCGAGCGCGTCCGCCCTCGTAGGTGCGAGCACGAACGACGATGTGACGATCAGCACGACGGTTGCTCCGAGCGCGGGGAACACGATGCGGTCGGGGATGCGGAAGAGCCGCAGATCGACCACCGATACCGCGAGGAACGTCGAGAACACGACGAAGTAGGTGAGGACCGCCCACCACCGCACGAACTTGTTCGCGTCTGCGGCCCACAGCGCGGCATTCACGAGCGCCACGGCGATCTGCGCGCCCCGCGGGAGCGGCGACGGTTCCGGGATGCGCTCGACGACGGGTACGACGACGAACCAACCGACCAAGAGGCCGAGCACAGCGCTCAGCGCGACAGCAGGCGCGTCCATGAGGTCTCGAACGTACTCAGAGCCCTGCGGTCAGCGGGCGATACTCGGGAGCGTCAGCGGCTCAGGACGACCGGTACGGCGATCGCCAAAGCGACGATGAGCACGAGCACGACCACGAACAGCTCGGCCCACGTAAGACCATCACGCTCTTCCGTCGCGGCTTGCCAGGGCATTTGCATCACCTGTGTATCGCCTCGTCTGGGGCCCGACTTGAGTGCACCAAGAGCGCGATCGGGGCAATCACCGCCACGAGGAGCGATCCGACCAGGGCGATCTTGTCGCCGCTGTCGTAGGGATCGAGATGGGTCGCGTGGTACAGGAAGTGCGGCAGCGAGTTGATCAGCACCGCGCCGGCGGCCACCTGCACGAGGTAGCGGGTCGGGCGGAGCAGCGCGGCGATCACCACCGCGGTGAGCGCCAGGTTGAGCGTGCCGACATCGCGCACCAGGTGCTCGTTGAACGGGCCGTCGAGCGAGATCCAGTGTCGACCGGCGCCCGGGAAGTCGTCGTAGGCCGACCGTGGTGCGACCGCAGCCCACAGCCCCACGACCCCGCCGGCGAGTGCCATCACGATCAGCAGCACTCGAGTTGTCCTGTCACGCATTGACGATCGCCTCCCACCCTTCACGGGCTGACGGGTACTTGGGATTCCATTCGCTGGCGGCCTCGAGCGACGCGTTCGACACACGCTGCGAGCGGGACATGAAATCGGACTTGTGGCCGCCGAGCCGGACCAATCGGCCCGGAAAGTGGAGCCATGGTCGCTTGCCCAGTGCCGCGCCGAGCGCTCGCGCGTACGCCTTCTTGGTCAAGGGCTCGTCGTCGGTGGCGTTGTAGACGCCCGCGGGAACGCGAAGCGCCGCAACCACGGCGGTCGCGGCATCCTCGAGATGGATCGACGACTGGTACGCCCCACCCGGCCCGGCAACCGGTCCGATGTGACGACGCGCCGCCGAGAGGAACTGCTCGGTGTGACCGCTGCCGGTGCCGTAGAACAGGGCGAATCGGAGGACGACGCCGGTGCTGCCCTCCTTGGTGAACCGGGCGGCATTCGCCTCGGCGATCGTGATCGATTCTCCGAGGCCGGATGCTTCGAGCGGAACGGACTCGTCGATCCATTGGTCGCCGCGATCGGGATACATGAAGGTGATGGACTCCTGCACCACCCGGCCGACGCCCGCGGCCAACGCCGCGTTGACCACGGTCGTCGATCCTTCCCGGCGGATGCGGTCGTTGTCGGCCCAGTTCTTCACGGAAGCCGACTTCGTCACCGCAGGAATGGCCGTCGCGAGGTTGCACACCGCATCGTGACCGGTGAACGCCTCCTTCAGCGCGGCTTCGTCGAACAACGACGCGCGTACCGCGCGGGCACCCTGCTCAGCGAGCTGGGCCGCCTTCTCGTCGGACCGCGCCAACGCGGCGACGTCATGGCCGGCTCGGACGAGCTCCGGCACCACGAAACGGCCGATCGCGCCGGTTCCGCCGGTGACGAAGACCTTCATCGCAACACCTCCGTTCGTGCTCGCCGACCTCCGTGCAGGTGGTTCAGCGACGCAAGAGCTCGGATGTTGTCAGCTTTTGACCGAGGAGAGGAACTTGAGGAGGAGCCCTCGGTTGATCGGCTCTTCGTCCTCATCGGCCGCCTCGGCGAGGGCGGCATCCCGCTCTTCATCGGTCACGGCGCGGGCAGCCGCAGCCACGGCACGAGCCGCCTTCGGACTCAAGCTCGCGAGCTGCTTCGCCACCTCGTCGGCCTCGGCCTCGTCCGGTGTGACGTTCTCCTCGACCACCGACACCACGTCGGCGACCGGGTCCGGAGCGACATCGACATCGACAACGTCGTCCTCGGCCGGCTCGGTCGATTCGTCCGAGGCGACGGGATCGAAACCGGGGATCTCGATGGCGAACGGGTCCCACGTCGCGGCCTGCGCCTCGGGCTCGCCGGCGAACGTCACCTCTTCGAGCGCACGCAGCGTGGGCATCGGTGTGCTGCTGACCTTCACCAATCCGAGCTCCACCAGCTCCTTGACCTGGCGGCACACGTCGAGCTCACCGAGCTTCAGCGTGTGGCCGACGCCGGTGACACTCGTGCCGCTGCCGATGGCGACGATCGTCTTCCACCGGTCGGCCGCCACGAGAATCTCGTCGCCGTCGAGCTCGGCGACGAGGCTGATCCACGCCTCCATCGACGGAACGACTGCTTCGATGTCATGCCACTCGCCGAGCTGTCGCTCGGCATCGACGAGCAGTGGCTCGACGGCACGCGACGCCGAGGGGTCGGGTGCCGCGGTGCCGGTTTCGAAGGTGAAGGAGCCGTCCGCGTAGCGGAGAAGCTCGAACAGCACATCGACCGGGCCGGCATCCGGCATCGTGCCGGTGGCCTCGGAACCGACCACCGAGCCGGCGTCGACCCAGACGCTGCCGGTGCCCCGGTTCCCGGCGATCACCAGGCGTCCGGTCTTCTTCGTCGACGCGAGCAGTCGCAGCACGTCGGGAAGAGCGAAAGTGTCGAGGGTGCCCTGAAGGGCCACGGTGACCTCCGAGTTGCCGGACTTGTCCAATTGCGGGCCAGTTACTGGGCCATTCATCGGCATTCCGGAGGAAGTTCTTCAGTGAGATTCTGGATTGCGGCCCGCCGTTCCCCGGCCCGCCGGTCATCGCGGCGTCGACAGCGCCGCCCGGGCGGCATCCGCCATGGCCCTCACGGGCGGCTCGAGGCCTGTCCAGAGCCGGAAGGCGAGGCCGGCCTGCTGGACGAGCATCCCGAGCCCGTCGACGGCGATGATCCCCCGTTCCCGTGCGGCTGCGACCAGCGCCGTGGGCGACGGGTGGTACACGATGTCGGCCACCACCTGCGCGCCGGTGAGTCGCGTGGCGTCGAATGGCATCTGGCCGTCGTCCATCCCGACCGAGGTGGCGTTGACGATCAGGTCGGCGCCATCGATCGCGTCGATCGTGGACACCCGGCCGACCGGCCCGGCGAGCGCGGCGGCCGTGTCGGCTCGTTCCGCGGTCCGGTTGACCACCGCCACGTCTGAGGCGCCGGCGCGCGACAGCGCGAGCACGATGGCCCGGGCCGCGCCGCCGGCACCGATCACGACGGTGCGGCGCCCCGCCACCTCGTATCCGATCTCGGCCCGCAGCGCCTCGAGGAACCCCGGGCCATCGGTGTTCTCACCGAGAATTCCGTCCGCCGTGGCCACCACACAGTTCACCGCGTGCAACGCGGCAGCCTCCGGCGCGAGGTGATCGACGAGCTCGGCGACCGCGTCCTTGTGTGGCATCGTCACGGACAGGCCGCCGATGTCGAGCGCGCGCATTGCGTCCAGTGCGCGGTCCGCCTGCCCGGACGGCACCTCGAACGCGAGGTACGCCCAGTCGAGCTCGCAGGCTTCGAACGCGGCGTTGAAGATCGCGGGTGACAGCGAGTGACGAATGGGGTCGCCGATGACACCGGCGAGTCGCGTCGTCCCGCTGATCGTCACGGCTTGCTCAGTCGCAACCGAGGCCGGCGGCTTTGCAGCGCGCCTTGGCGGCTTCGAACTCGCTCGCGCTCGCCGTGAAGAAGTGCTGCCCGGCGGGAAGATTCGGATCGAGCACGTAGAAGAGGGCGTTGCTCCCGACGGGGTGCAGCGCCGCTTCGATGGCCTTGCGACTCACGCTGGCGATCGGAGTCGGCGGCAGGCCCACGTTCTTGCGCGAGTTGTACGGGTCATCGCGTGCGAGATCG
>JBEEFX010000007.1:0-4549 GCA_041166365.1 Acidimicrobiaceae bacterium | reverse complement strand
CGAGTACACGCTCATCGGCCGTCCGGTGAACGAGGCGGCCCGGCTCACCGATCTTGCGAAGGGCCGGCCCGGCCGCGTGGTCGTCGGCCAAGGCGCGATCGACCGCGCCGGCGACGAGAACGCGAAGTGGACGTCGCTTGGCACCGTGGCGTTGCGGGGCCAGTCGTCCCCGGTCGCCATCTACGAACCGGTGGACGTGCGCGAATCCGTCTCATGACCAGCGGAATCCAGTGGGATTTCGTCGAGTTCTAGTGTTCGGGGATGACTGACGACATCGCGTGGCTCGACGCCACCGCGCAGGCCGAGCTCGTGCGTTCCGGACAGGTCTCTCCGGCGGAGTTGGTCGAGGCCGCCATCACGCGGACGGAGAAGCTGAACCCCGAGTTGAACGCGATGATCCACCCGCGCTTCGACAAGGCGCGCCACGAAGCAACGTCAACGCTGCCGGACGGCCCGTTCCGCGGCGTGCCGATCATGATCAAGGATCTCTCGGCGCCGAGCGAAGGCGATCCGCAGCACAACGGCATGCGCGTGCTGCGCGATGCGGGGTACATCGCGCCGGCCGACAACCATCTGGTGGCGCGCTACAAGCGGGCGGGTTTCGTCATCGTCGGACGGACGAACACGCCGGAGCTCGGGCTCGTGCCGACGACCGAGCCGGAGTCGCATGGCGCGACGCACAACCCGTGGGACACCGCGCTCACGGCGGGTGGCTCGAGCGGTGGCAGTGCCGCCGCGGTCGCGTCCGGCATGGTGTCCATCGCTCACGCCAGCGACGGCGGTGGCTCGATTCGCATCCCCGCGAGCATGTGCGGGCTCGTCGGGCTCAAGGTGTCCCGCGGGCGCATCACGATGGGCCCGGACCGCGACGAGTCCCAGTTGGGCGTCGCGCACGTGGTTGCGCGTTCCGTGCGTGACGTCGCCGGCGCGCTGGATGTCACGCAGGGCCCGGCACCGGGCGACATGGTGATCGCGCCGCCACCGTCGCGTCCCTACGTGGACGAGGTCGGTGCCGACGTGGGCCGGTTGCGCATCGGCCTGCTGGCGCACAGCCCGAACGGCGAGCTGCACCTTGATTGCGAGGCCGCGGTGCGCCACACAGCCGCGCTGCTCGAGTCCCTCGGCCACGACGTGGAGGAGTCGCATCCGGCGCCGCTCGATCGCGCGCAGGAGAACGGGCGCGCTTTCATCTCTCGCTGGAGCACCGGGGCGAAGCTGAGCCTCATCGCGACCGGACAGCTCGTCGAGCGCGAGCTGACCGCGGACGACGTCGAGCCGTACACGTGGGCGATGGCCGAGATGGCCAACGGCGTGACGGGCGTCGACCTCGCCAAGGCGTTGGCCGCGTGTGCCGCGTTCACGCGCGAGATGGCGGCGTGGTGGGCCGGCGGGTTCGATCTTCTACTCACGCCGACGTTGGGTGGGCCGCCACCGCGCTTGGGCGAGCTGATGGGGACACCAGGCAACCCGTTCGCCGGCGGCGCCAGGATCGCCGAGTTGGTGCCGTACACCACGCACTTCAACGTCACCGGCCAACCGGCGATCTCACTGCCGATGCATTGGAACGACGACGGGCTGCCGATCGGCATCCAGCTCGCGGCCGCGTACGGACGCGAGGACCTGCTCTTCCGAGTCGCCGCCCAACTCGAGGAAGCCCAGCCCTGGTCCCACCGCCGCCCCCCGGTCTCGGCCTGACGAACCGTCATGTGCCGGGGGCGGGTCAGCCGCGGACCACGGGCTTGTACTTGATACATCCGTACTCACGCGGGGCCGTAAGGCCCTGCGTTGTGATCGGTTGCGCGGGTGTTGAGGTGGCGGAGCCAGCCAGCGCTGGCTTCGTACGGAGCCAAGATTTGCGTGTGGTGCGAGCGGCAGGCGCCGATAGAGGACGGCGGTCAAGTGCGGTCGGAGGCCGTCACGTGTGACAGGACTACCGGAGCGGAGCGAGGCATGGACCGCTCTTGACGTGGGCGCAGTGAGATCGAGGGACGGGACCTCGCCACAACCGCCCTGTACCCGGCATTATGTGCGCGTGCGACGCACGGCTGGGGGTGATGGCGTTCCGTCTCATGTCGCTGTTCGTGTTCGCATTGTCGGCCGGTGCAAGCTCGGCAGAACGTTCGCCACCGGCGATTGGCTGACCGGATGCTGAGCGTCGGCGCGATTGCGCTGTTCCAAGAAAGCACGCGTGGATACGGCTTCGCGCTGATCGGCGGCTCGCTTGGGGCCTGGCTCACTGGACTGCGTTATGAGAAGTACCGCAAGCTCTCGCTTCAGCGCCCGTTGACATCGGAACAGCGAAATGAGGTCCTGCCAGTCATCCGACGGAGACTCCTCCATCCGGGCAAGCGAGCTTTGGCTGAACGGTTGAAGATCGAGGACGACCCGAGCTATGCGACGAAGACGCAGCGATTCGCAAAACGCTTGACAGCCGTGATGCTGATAGCAGGACTCGCTCTGATTGTCGTTTGAGGATGGCGTGTCGCCCGCCTGGCGCTCGGGCTGCGATGCGGCACGACGCATAGCGCTGCCGATGTCCTCCGCCCGGAACGTGCCGATAGAGCTAGCAAATGGTGCTAGGTCTGGCTCGAATCTGAAATCACAAACGTCGCTCGTGTAGCGCGGCAGGTGCAGTCATCGACCTGGCACGCCACAAGCACGCCAGCGGTCCGACGATCACCGGGTCGGTCGGCTAGGAGTCCGTCGCTGTCGTCTATTTCGAGATGCTGCGCGAGTTCGTGACCACATCGAGGGCACACGTCGAGGTTATTGGTCGGAGCTGCCACCAAGGGACGGTATCCCCGGTGACCGGAAAGTGCCGATCGCGCGAGCAGTTGCGTCCGCGTTTCCAGTCAGTCGTCGACCTTGTTCACGTGCGCCTCGTGGGTCTTTATCTCTTTGCCGTGCTTCTCCAGCGCGACGGTGAGGCCATCGCCGATGAGATGCTTGTCCGTGATGGCGCCTCGCTCGCCCTTGAAGTCGCCCTCGGTAATGATGACCTTGTCGCCGACTTTGAAATGAGTCATGCGCGGATATTGGCACGCAGGTGACCGCAACGTGCCGATCTAGTGCGAGGGCATCCGAACTCGGATCGTTTCGAGTTGGAACGCAAGACCGATCACGAATCCGACATCCGGCCGGAAGGCGCCGTTCCACATGCAGTACCGGGACGTTGCCCGCAGGAACACTCGGCGCCGGCCCCGCGGTTTCGCCACCACGGTGTAACGCCACGGCCCGCGTCCCCAGTTCGACTCTCGATACTTGAACAGCTCCACGTCACGCCAACGAAGGTGCCGAACGAGCAGCCGGTTGCGATACGTCACACCGTCCTCCGCGATGGATGCAAACCGGAAGGACGGCACAATCGCAAAGAAGACCCAGAGCCCGGCAGCGACGGCCGCACCCATTGCGACCACCCAGTTGCCGCTCGCCGCCCAACCGAGACTTTCGTCGATGGACGCAATAGCGAACACACCGCCTCCGACGGCATGAAGGATGCGCTCCGATGTTGAGCTCTTGACGACTTGAACCGACGGCGCCATCGGGACGGTGGCCACGTGCGCGGGTTCGACTGGATCACGCGGTCGAACCGTCGGAGGCTCCGATGGAGCGCCTGGCGGAAACCACGGCTCAGGCTCAGGCGGCACGAACCCACAATGCCACCGCGCCGGCCCGAGCACGTCGCCAGACCACCCTGTAGGTGCCGTTACATCGCTGTTCGCGATCGAGTTCGCGCCGCGCCATGCTGACACCGTGCAAGTCGTGGTGTATCGGGGCGGGCTGGCGCAGTTCCGGATTCCCGACGGATGGATCACCGAACTCGGCGAGGTTGGCGGCGGGACTTTCTACCGAGACGAGCCGGACTCAGCGACACTCCGGCTGAACATCATGACGTTCGCCCCGAAAGCCGGTGCGGCAACCGTGGCGCCGGTATCAGTGTTGGAAGGCAAGGCCCGAGCGAAGCACACCGCGGCGGCGATGCTGCCGACGGGGTACGCCATGGTGTCGTACGACGACGAGACCGACGAGAACGGCGAGCGCGTTCGGACTCGGTTCTGGGAGCTTGCGCAAGTTCTGCCTTCCGGACATGTCCGATTGGCCGTGTTCTCGCTGAGTGCCTCAGCGGCGCGGTGGCGGGCTCCCGACGTCGAGACCGACCTCGTCACCATCGGAACCGAGGTGAGGTCGTGTCAGCTCGCCACGACGCTGGGCGAGGTCCCTTAGACAACCCGACCGCGGCGTCCTGTACGTGCCGATACAGACGCTGGACGTGGGAGTGCTGCACCGACATTGTTATGCGGTGTCGACTCGCAAGAAGGCGGCGTTCGCGGTCTGCGCGGCGGTGATCGCTGTCGCGCTTGTGCTAGTGCGGCTCGGGGCATTGGATGCCCTGACCGAGAGCAAGTTCTGCACCCAGGCCCTGGCGCTCGTCCCTGGTACGGACATCGCGCTGGAGGATCAAGGGTCACCGGGACGTGACGGCTGCGACATCGACCGGGTAGGTGGTGCCGGTGACATGCTCGTGCTCGGCTTCGACTGCCAAACGCGC
>JBEEFX010000006.1:0-12204 GCA_041166365.1 Acidimicrobiaceae bacterium | reverse complement strand
ACCTAAAACGCACGATCGCGAGCTCCGATGCCGAGAACTGACGTGAAGAGCGCCGAGGTCCGGTCGAAGCCACCGCCGGCCGCGCTCATGCGGTTCATCAGCCCGCTCATGCGCGCGCTGATTCGCTCGCCTCTCGGGCGGCGGATGCAACCGCTCGCCGTGCTGCGGTTCACTGGGAGGCGCACCGGGAAGCGGCGCGCCATCCCGGTCGGTGTCCACGACATCGACGGCGTCGCGTGCGTCTTCACCGATCGTCCGTGGCGGCTCAACTTCCGCCCGGGCATCGAGGTCGTCGTCGAACATGGCGGCCAACGACGTCTCGGGCGAGCCGAGCTCATCGACGACCCGGCGCTGGTCGGTCCCACGCTCGCACGGGCGGTCGAAACGGCCGGAGCCCGCAAGCTCGGCTTGTTCGTGGCGAAGGATCATCAGGCGACGGCGGAGGAGCTCGCGGCCGTTGGGCGCTCGCTGATCGAGATCCGCTTCGCCGACTGATCGCATTCTCGACGAGGTTGCGTTCTTCAGCGGCCGTTCGTGGAGAAGTGCTGGTAGTCGTCGAAGCTCGCGCCCCAGCCCCAGCCGATCGACGCGAACGCCTTCACGATGGCATTCCCCGGCACGGCCATGCCCGGGCGGACATCGGTTCGGTCGGTGTACGCCGCCCCGGCGGACGGGATGATCCGGTCGCCCTCGATGTAGGGATTCTCGATCGGGTTGACGTCGATGGCGTGGCCGAACGCGTGCTGCGACCAGGCGGCCGCACCGCTGCTGTTGACGGCGTTGCGACAGGAGAAGCCCGTTGAATTGTCGTCGGGCGTCTCGAAGTCGTCGTACTCCGCCTGCGTGAAGATGGGCTTCATCTTCCGGATGGGGAACCCGGCCTCGTGCATCTGGCGGAACGCCTCGACGACCTTCGGGGCGACGTCGGCGTTGACGACCACTTGCCCGGTGTGGTCGTCGCCGTCGAAGCCGACGAATCCCAACGTCACCAGCCGCAGGTTGGCGGGATCGACCGGGCAGCCCTCGTGCCATGACGCGCCGAGATCCTCGGCGGTCACCGTGTCGATGCTCGACGTGTACGGCGCCCGCAGCGGTTTGGTGGTCGGCGGCACGGTCGGCGGCGCGGACGTCACGACGGCCGTCGTTGTCGTGGTCGAGGTCGACGTGCTGGTCGAGGTCGACGTGGTGGTCGTTGCGGCGGCCCGCTGCGGGGTGCTTCCTCCGCACGCGACCATCAACGAACCCGGGGCCACGGCGGCCAGCGCGAGCCCGATGACCCCGAGCTCGTGGAGGGAGCGTCTCACCGTCCGACGAAGCGCGGTTCGCGCTTCTCAAGGAACGACGCGACCCCTTCGCGGTGATCTTCGGTCTGGAACAGCTCGCCGAGACTGGCGCTCACCCACCGCCCGAGGTCGTCCCAATCAGGATCGAGCGCCTGCCGCAAACCCGCCTTGAGCTGCTGCACCGCCAGCGGCGGATTGGCGGCGATCTCCGCCGCAAGCGCAAGGGCCGCGGGAAGGAGCTCGTCGTGGGGCACGACCCGCGACACGAGCCGAAGGTCGAGCGCCCTGGCCGCATCGACGACGCGTCCCGTGAACAACAGCTCGGCCGCATGTTCGCGGCCGACCAACTGCGCGAGCCGGCCGATGCCGGCCACGTCGCAACACAGTCCGCGCTTCACGAACAGCTCGCCGAACTTTGCCCGCTCCGACGCGACTCGCACGTCGGCCATCAGCGCCAACTCCATGCCCCAGCCGACTGCCGCGCCGTTCACCGCGGCGATGACGGGAACATCGGTGCTCAACAGCGCACCGGCCGCCGGCGTGAGGCGAGGCGCAGCCCGCAGGCCCGCGGCCACCTGCGGCCCGGCGGCCGCCATGATCTGCTTCACGTCGTCACCCGAGCAGAAGGCGGGATCGACGCCGGTGATCACGAGGCAGCGGGCGGCCGTCGTGCGCACGGCCTCTTCGAGCTCTGCGTAGGTCGTGTGGGTGAGCGCGTTACGGGCGTCTGGCCGGTTCAGCGTGATCACGGCGACGTCGCCGTGCGTCTCGTAGAGCAACTCGGTGTACACCGCCGTCAACGGTAGGCGCGGCGCGCTAGACCGGCGCCATGTACGACGAGCTCGGGTTCTCCACGCTGGCCGGTGCCCCGGAATCGCCGCGCGAGCTGCTCGAGGAGGTGCGCCAAGCCGAGGCGATGGGCCTGGGGTGGGCGTTCATCTCCGAGCGCTTCAACGTGAAGGAGGCCGCCACGCTCTCCGGCGCAGCCGCCGCCGTGTCGGAGCGAATTCAGATCGCGACGGCGGCAACCAACCACAACACGCGTCACCCGATCATCACCGCGTCGTATGCAACGACGATGCACCGGCTCACCGGCGGACGATTCACGCTCGGGCTCGGACGCGGCATCGACCCGCTCGTGAAGGCGCTCGGCCTCACGCCGGTCACCACCGCGCAGCTCGAGGACTTCGTCGGCATCATGCGTCGCCTCTGGCACGGCGAGTTCGTGATCGGTCATGACGGTCCGGCCGGCAAGTTCCCGGTGCTGTTCCTGGACCCGACGTTCGACGAGGACATCAAGGTCGGGCTCACCGCCTTCGGGCCGAACTCACTCGCCCTGGGTGGGCGGACCTTCGATGTCGTGGTGCTGCACACGTACTTCACCGACGCGACCCTCGCCCGCGCTGTTCGCACCGTGAAAGAGGCGGCCGAGCGCGCCGGTCGCGATCCCGACGCGGTGCGCGTGTGGTCCGTGCTCGCGACGATCGCGGATCATCTCCCCGAGTCCGTTCGCTTGAAGAAGACCGTCGGCCGGCTGGCGACGTACCTCCAGGCCTACGGCGATCTCCTGGTGCGGACGAACGGATGGGATCCCGCCGTGCTCGAGCGCTTCCGCGCCGATCCGTGGTGAGCAGCTTCCCTGGCGCGCTCGACGACAAGGCGACGACCGACCAACTCGAGCATGTCGCCACGCTCATCCCGGACGAGTGGCTCGCGGTCGCGGCCACCGGGTCACCCGCGTCGTGTGTCGCGACGATCCGGGAGCAGTTCGATCTCGGCGCCGATGGTGTGATCCTCCACGGAGCCGCACCCGCGGACCTCGTACCCATCGTCGACGAGTACGCGCGCTAGTGGCGTGAGCAGCGAATCTCCGACTCAGGTCGCTAGACCCAGCCGCCGGCGTAGGCGACGAACTGTCCGGTGGTGAAGCGGCTGGTGCCGTCCACGAACGGCGCCGAGAAGTGGGCGAGCTCGTCGAGCGTTCCGAGCCGGCCCATCGGGACCATCGCCTCGACGCGCGCCCGGCCCTCTTCGTCCTCCGCTCGATTGGCCTTCAGGAACTCCGGGAAGTCCATGAAGTTCGTACCGACCGCGTTGACCTGCACTCCCTTGTCGACGACCTCGGCGGCCACATTCCGCACGAGCATGTTGGCGCCGGCCCGCGCCGACGAATAGAGGGGTGCGCCCGGCGTCGGGCGCGCTCCTGCGGCGCTCGTGAACACGAGGATCTGGCCCTGGCCCTGCTCGACCATGGGCGGCACGACCGCGCGCAGGAAGTTGTAGGGCGCCTCGATGCAACCGGTCGTGGCGGCGCGCAGGTCCTCGATCGTCGAGCGCAGGAACCGTCCCACCACGACGCGCCCCGTGAAGGCGGTGGCCGAATCGATGCGGCCGAAGCGCTCGAGCGCCGCCTCCACGAGGCGAGCCGACGCGTCGGGCTTCGACAGGTCACGCACGCCTTCGACCACCTCGACCGCCGCGCCGAGACCCTGGAGTTCGTCGAGGAGCCCTTCCGCGGGATCACCGACGACGAGGTCGTGGTCACGCGTCGCCAGCAAGCGCGCCAATGCCGGACCAACGTAGCCCGCGGCGTCGCTCACGACCGCGATCCGCCGCGTCATCCGTCTCGCTCCACGCGGGCCCCGAACATGGGCCCATACGACCAGACCAGTTGGCCCCCGTCGAGCCGGCGCACGAGCTCGATCCCGCACAGGGAGCGAACCCAAGTAGTGACAGAGGTTATGTCAATAGTTTAGGGTCGGTTGGTGCCTGCCACCACGACGGTCGATGGTCGCCGTCTGCGTCGTGAGCAGAACCGGGAGACCGTCCTCGACGCGCTCGTCGAGCTGTTCCACGAAGGTCTGTATCAACCGAGCGCGGCGGACATCGCCGAGCGCGCCGGCATCTCGCCTCGGTCGCTCTTCCGGTACTTCGACGACGTCGACGATCTGAACCGGGCCGCCGTCGACCGACACCTCAGCACCCACCGCGCGTTGTTCGACATCGACGTCGATCCCGCCGCGCCGACGCTGGACAAGATCGATCAATTCGTCGAAGCACGCGTCCGTCTGCACGAGGCGGTAGCACCCGCGGCGCGGGCAGCCCGGCTCTCGGCGCACCGGCATGACGTGGTCGCGGCGCAGCTCCTCGAGACCAGGACGTTCATGCGGGCGCAAGTGCTTCGGACGTTCGCGCGCGAGCTCGAAGGTGAGCGCATGGCTCTCGTGCCTGCGGTCGACGAGCTCTGCTCCTTCGAGGCGTACGAGTTCATGCGCAACGGTCATGCCATGTCGCAATCCAAGGCGACAATGGCGTTGACCGCAGCGCTCAGTCGGCTCCTGGACAACGAAAGAGGAACGTCATGAAGGCCCTTCGCACACCGGACGAGCGATTCGAGTCGCTTCCGGGCTACGAGTTCGATCCGCACTACATCGAGATCAGCGACGGCCTACGGGTGCACTATGTCGACGAAGGGCCCGAGTCCGCTCCGCCCGTCTTGCTCATGCACGGCGAACCATCGTGGTCCTACCTCTACCGCAAGATGATCCCGCTGCTGGTGAAGGCCGGGCACCGGTGCATCGCGCCTGATCTCGTCGGTTTCGGTCGGTCCGACAAACCGAGCGAGCAGGACGACTACACGTACGAGCGGCACGTGCGCTGGATGAGTGAGGCATTGTTCGGCGCGCTCGATCTTCGCGGCATCACGTTCTTCGGCCAGGACTGGGGCAGCCTCGTCGGGCTCCGACTCGTCGCCGCGGACCCGGACCGCTACGCGCGTGTCGTCATCGGCAACGGCGGCATGCCCACGGGCGACCGGCCGCCCAACGAGGCATTCTTGGCGTGGCAGAGCTTCGCGAAGACCGCGGAGGACTTCCCCGTCGGCGGCATCATCTCCGGGGGCTGCGCGTCACGGCTCAGCGCGGAAGTGGTGGCGGCGTACGACGCGCCGTTTCCGGACGACTCCTACAAGGCGGGCGCCCGCGCCTTTCCGTCGTTGGTGCCGACCTCGCCGGAGGATCCAGCACACGATGCCAACGTCAAGGCGTGGGACGTGCTGCGCGCGTTCGAGCGGCCGTTCCTGTGCGCATTCAGCGACAGCGACCCCATCACGAAGGGGGGTGAGCGGCAGTTCATCGGCCAGGTCAAGGGCACGGAAGGTCAGCCGCACACCAAGATCGAAGGCGGCGGACACTTCTTGCAGGAGGACAAGGGTCAAGAGCTCGCGGGCGTGATCGTCGACTTCATCGCCGCGACGTGATGCCCCCGACATGACGGCCACGCGAGGGAGCGTCCGGCGCCAGGTACGCATCGCCCGCGCCGCAGATGAGGTGTGGGCGATCGTCGGCGATCCCCGGCGCCTGCCGGAGTGGTTCCCCGGCATCGTCGAGTGCTCTTTCGACGGCACGTCCCGGGTGATCGTCACGGGCAGCGGCATCCGAGGAGATGCCTGATGGAGGTCGTGCTGCTCGGCACCGGCAATCCGATCCCCGATGCGCAACGAGCGGGACCGGCGACGCTGGTGCGCGCCGGTGCCGTCACGCTCCTCGTCGATTGCGGCCGAGGGCTCCTGCAACGCCTCGCCGCAGCCGGATCTGGACCAACGCAGTTGAACGCCGTGCTGTTGACCCACCTCCACAGCGACCACATCACCGATCTCAACGACGTCATCACCTCGCAGTGGGTCTTGTCGTTCTCTCCTTCAGCGCTGCGCGTGATCGGCCCGCCGCGAACGCAGGAGGTCGTCGATGGCATCCGCGCGTCGTTGCAACCCGACGTCGAGTATCGACTCGCGCACCACGAGGATCTGACGTGGGAGCCGGCCGTCGAGGTCACGGAGGTGACGGAGGGCGTCGTCTTGGAGGAGTCCGAGGTGCGCGTCCTCGCCGCACCGACGGACCATCGACCCGTGCACCCGACGAACGCGTTTCGCATCGAGCACGACGGTCGGTCGGTGGTGGTCGCCGGCGACACGGTTCCGTGCGAAGGCCTCGATCGACTGTGTGCGGGCGCCGATGCGCTCGTCCACACCGTCATCCGCGACGACCTCATCCAGAACGTGCCGCTCCAGCGGCTCCGCGACATCCTCGACTACCACTCTTCAGTCGCCGACGCCGCCCAGACCGCAGCGCGCGGTGGGGTACGCACCCTCATCCTCACGCATTACGTACCGGCGCTCGCGCCGGGCGACGAGGAGGCGTGGCGGACGCTGGCCGCCGCCCACTTCGGCGGCACCGTCGAGCTCGGCGACGATCTCCACACCGTCACGGTCTGATTTCCGTCCAGAACGACCCAAATCGGAAGCCGCGCTCGACCATTTTCGGTGCATGCCTCCAGATCGCGCAGCCGCGGTCGATGGATCGGGAGACAGCTGAGCCCTGAGGATCCCGGTGACCGCGCTCGACGACGTACTGACAGGCAACCCGACTGCGCTGATCACCGCTCTGGGACACGACGGGCGCCCGCGGCCGATCCCGCCGCTGGTGCGGTTGCAGGGCCGGCAGCAGTTCGAGGGGGGCTCGGGCCTCGAGCTGGTCGCCGCCAAAGACCAGCTCGCCGCCATCAACGCGTGGGAACGAGCGCAGACGGAGCCGATGGTGTGTCTCGACGTCCACCTCGGCGCGGACGAGGACCGGGCCGTCACGATCTACTTCTTCGATGTGCGCGCTGAGCACGGCGTTCACCTCCTCGTCGTCGTCACCGATGACCCAGCCTTTGTCCTGGACGCCGCCAGGGCACATGCCGCCGGGACGCGCCCCGTCGCCCACATCCACAAGGACGCGGCGTCCGTCATCCTCGAGGTCGATGACGCGACGACAGCGCTGCTCGGTTGGAAGACGGACGAGCTGCTCGGGCACCGCACCATCGAGTTCGTACATCCCGACGACGTGCAGCGCGCCATCGACAGCTGGATGGAGATGCGCTCCGGCGCAGGGAGCGGACGCGTCCGGCTGCGCTACCGCCACGCGAACGGTCACTACCTGTGGGTCGAGGTCACCAATCAGAATCGGCTCGACGACGACGGCGCCGGTTGGGTGCTTGCCGAGATGGTCGACATCTCGGTCGAGATGGGACAGCTGGAGGCGTTGCGGGATCGTGAGCGTCTCCTCGCTCGGTTGGCCGAGGCCCTACCGATCGGCGTGTGTCACCTTCGGCCGGACGGCGAGGTCGTCTACGCCAACGAACCACTGCTCGGCTTGCTCGGACAGATCGACAGCATCGGCGCGTTGGTGCAGAGCTTCGCCGTCGCGGACCGCGGGACCGTCGAGCTCGCCGTCGAGCACGCGCTGCAGGGACGATCCCAGAACCTGGAGGTCGGCGTCGTTCACGGCTTCGGGGAACGCCGGTGCGAGCTGACGTTCCGGACGGTGACGAGCGACAGTGGCGCGGTCGACGGCGTCATCATGTGCGCGGCGGACGTGACCGACCGGAGCCGGCTGCGCTCGGAGCTCGAACACCGCGCCAGCCACGACGCGCTGTCCGGATGTCTCAATCGCGCCGCCACGGTGGCGACGCTCGAGCGCGCCCTTCGCGATTGGGGCCGAGTTGCAGTCGCGTACATGGACCTCGACGACTTCAAGGCCACCAACGACGAGTTCGGCCACGCCGCCGGTGACGAGCTGCTGCGAGTGACCGCGGCTCGGCTTCGAGCCGCCACGCGAGGCGACGACCAGATCGGACGTATCGGTGGCGACGAGTTCGTCGTGATCTGCCGGCCGGGCCACGGCGAGTTCGACGACGCGGCGCTCGTTGCTCGGCTGACAGACGCGATCAACGGTGATGTGACGTTCGCCAGGCAACGCATTCCCCTCCGTGCGAGCGTCGGGGCCGCGGTCTCCGTGGAGGGAGAGCTCGACGCCGAGGCGGTCCTCACTCGGGCGGATGCCGCGATGTACCGCGCAAAGCGCGAGGCCCGAGCCCAGAGAACCGGTCTGCGCTGGGTGACCAGCGCGGAGGCCTGACCGGCAGGAAAAGTCCGGCCGTGCCCCGGAAGGGGCGGCGGCGCAACCGTTCGGCTCCTCCCAGTCCTCCTGTCGCCCGAGCGCTACGACCCGCCGCGAGCTGCGAATTCATCGGTGAACATCGTGAACGCGGTGAGTTCTGTGCCGGAGTCTCGTCTTGTCCAGAAATGAGCAGCAGCGAAGAACCGAGCGCGATCGAGGTCTTCGTCGACACGACTCGACCGGACCTCGGCCTCGTGGACGCGCTCGCCCGCCTGCAGCTGATGGCGCGTCGCCGGGGGTGCTCGATCCGGCTGCACACGGGTGACGAGCTGCGGGAGCTGCTGTTCCTGGCCGGGCTGGCCGAGGTGCTAGGCCTCGAGCCGTGCCGGCAGGCCGAACAAGGGGTAGAGCTCGGGGTACAGGAAGTGGTGCAACCCGGAGATCCGCCCGTTTGAGACTTCGACGAGGTGGAGGTTGAACGGCTCCCAGACGCCCGGGCCCGCGGGCTTGTAGCTCGCAAAGGCGGGACACCCGTTGGCCGCGGTCGCGACGAGCTTCGAGCCCTCGCAGCCGCTGCCCTGCCCGACGTACCACTGGGCGATGTCGTCGATGCCCCGGAGCCAGAGCTCGAACGGCGGCATCGTGAACGTCGCATCTTCGTGCAGCAGCGAGACCAACGAGGTGATGTCGTACCGCTCGAACGCGTCGACGTAGCGCTCGAGCAACTCGCGCTGCGCGTCATCGACCTGCAACGGCGAGGTGACGTCGACGTTCACCGTCTCGAGCGTGGCGCGAGCGCGTTGCAGCGCGCTGTTGACGGACGCGACGCTGGTGTCGAGCAACTCCGCCACCTCGGTGGCCTGCCAGCGCAAGACCTCGCGCAGAATCAACACCGCGCGCTGCTTCGCCGGCAAGTGCTGCAATGCCGCAACGAAGGCCAAGCGGATCGACTCTCGCGACGCAGCCAGATCGGCGGGGTCGCCGTCGTCCGCCAGCACCCGCGAGTCGGGCACCGGCATCACCCAGTTGTGCTCTGCGATTCCCGCGGGCAGCGGAGTGCTCGCCGGCGACGAGGGCCCGAGGTCCATGGGCCGGGCTCGGCGCTGCGGTCCTTGCAGCATGTCGAGGCAGACGTTGGTGGCGATGCGGTAGAGCCAGGAGCGCAGGGACGAACGACCTTCGAACCCGTCGATGTTCTTCCAGGCCCGCACCATCGTCTCTTGCACCGCGTCCTCGGCCTCGAAGCCGGAACCCAGCATGCGGTAGCAGTAGCCGGTCAACTCCCGACGGTGGGCCTCGAGCTCGTCGAGCGGCGTGCTGCCGGCGTCGACGCCTGCGGAAACGTTTGTCACGGTCGGACAGCGTAGAGGGAGGACGTTTGGTTCAGATCGTCATCGGCCCGTGAGCACTTTTCGGAGGGCGGCGAGCCCGTCCGGACTCTCTGTGATCTCGTGCGGCTGCTTCGGGACGTGCACGACCGTGACGCGACCCGGGTTCAGCGGCGTGATCACCTTCACCAACGCGTCGGCGTGTATGGGGGCGACACTCGGATCAGCATCGCCGAAGATGAACGTCACGAATGCGTGCGTCAAGGTGTAGTTGCCTTGGCTCCCGTCGGCGGAATCCCGCGCGAACTGATCGGCGAACGAAGCGTCATGGCGGTGGCAGGGTCCGTTGTCACGGGCACCGTACGACAGGTCGATCAGCCCGACAGCACCACCGTCGTAGGCAAATGCGTCGTCGCCGGGACGTCCCAGGCAGCCGCGCCCGAGTGCGGCGTGCGGAGGGCCACTGGTGAGAACGGCGTGGTCCACGATCGTCTCGAGGCCGTAGTGCGTCATGGCATACGACGTCTGCGACGCGCCAGCGCTGTTGCCCGTGACGCAGAAGCCACAAATACCGTCGCTGTGCGCCGGGAGACCCATCGGCGTGTACAGCGTGTCGTAGGCCCACTTGATCACCGTCGCGGATCGGCAGGCGAGCACCGCGGGACCGACCTGCTCACCCGGCGCCGAGGCGAGCCAGCCCTCGCCCCCCCACTGGATCTGCACGACCTCGAGCCCATCGTTGCCGAGCGTGGTGAAGTACGGATCCACCCGCTCGGTGCCGCTCCACAGTTTGGTTCCGGCGCCGCCGCTGAGGAAGAGGACGAGGCCGCTCGGCTTCGGCTTCGAGCTCGGCGCGACGGCGACAACGGCGTCGATGCTCTGGGACACCTTCGGGCAGGTGACCCTCACGCCGCGGCACTCGAACGAAGCGGGGCAGCCGGTGCCCTTGCCCTGCTCGGGTACGGGCGCGTCACCGACCGATCCGAGCGGCAACGCGGACGGGCCCCCTCCCGCCGGCGAGGACCCGGCGGATGACGCGGGCCCTGCGGCACCCGGTTTGGGATCGTCGCGCCGGACGACGAGCGCCACGATTGCCACCAGCACGATGACGACGGCCGGCGCGATCCACAGCGCGAGGCGCCTGGGCCGTTCGTTCATCGCTTCCGCCAGAGAGTGCGAGCCATGTGCAGGATCGTCCGCGCTTCGGGTCGGAGTCGAAGGGAGCGCGCGAATGAACGCCGCGCGCGGCTGGGCTCGCCGGCCGCCAACTGATACATGCCGTGCCGCTTCCACCGCAGCGCGGCGGCCTTCGGATGCTGACCGAACCACGAGTCGTACTCCTCGAGGAGCCGCGCCGTGGCGACCACACGCTCGTGGGCGCCGGTGCGATGGCGCGGCGAGGGATGCAGCCGGTACAGGAATCCCTCCTCGCACACGGTCGCCACCGTGGTCGTGCCGGCGAGACGCAGCCACCATTCGGTGTCTTCGCACGGGGCGAAACGCGGCTCGAACGGCGGCACGGCGGAGCGCAGCACGGAGGTGGCGCCGACGTGGGGTGTGAGCCCGTCGAGGACCGAGTCGGCCACGTTGCCATCGAGCACGCGGTGGCCACCCGGCCGGCCGTCGACGTAACGATCCCAGCACACCGCGACGGGCGCGCGCTTGTGTCCGGCAACCGCCAGCTCGAGCCGCCGCGGGAGCCACAGATCGTCGTCGTCGAGGAATGCGACGAACGTTCCTGCTGCCTCGGCGACGCCGAGGTTTCGCGCGGCCGCGGGCCCTTGGTTGGTCGGCGAGTGAAGCACCCGCACGCGTCGGTCGTCCGGTACCACGACAGGGTCCGGACTCGCGTCGTCGATCACCAACACCTCGAAGTCGTCGATCGTCTGTGCGAGGACGCTCTGCAACGCCGCCGCGAGGAACTCGGGACGTCCGTACGTGGGGACGATCACCGAAAAACGCGGGGTACGCACGGGGGAGGCACGTTACCCGGGTTCGACGGCGGGCCAGCCGCGGCCGCCTACGCTGCGGGCCCGTGGACTTCAGCTGGACGGACGACCAGCAGGCACTGCGCGAGGCCGTCGTGCGCTTCGCCCGCAACGAGCTGAACGTCGACACGGCGGCTCGCGATCGCAGCGCCGCGTTCCCCCGAGAATTGTGGAAGCGGTGCGCGGAGGTCGGCATCCAAGGTCTTCCGGTCCCCGCCGACCTCGGTGGCAGTGGCGCGTCCCCGAGCACGATCGCGTACGTGATGGAAGGCCTCGGCGAAGCGTGCGCTGACAACGGGCTGCTGTTCAGCGTCGGCGCGCACATGTGGTCCGCCGAGGCGCCGATCATCCGGTACGGCACGGACGAGCAGCGATCGCGATGGCTGCCGGGCCTGGCCGACGGGACGTTCATCGGGGTGCAGGCGATGACCGAACCAGATACGGGTTCCGATGCGATGGCGCTCACCACCTCGGCGACCGTCACCGACGGCGGCATCGTGCTCAACGGCTCGAAGACGTTCATCACGAACGCGGCGGTTGCCGACGTCTTCGTCGTCTTCGCCACGGTCGACCGGGCGAAGGGTTGGGGCGGCGTCACCGCGTTCCTCGTCGCCCGTTCGACACCCGGCATCGAGGTCGGCCCGCCGCTGGAGAAGATGGGATT
>JBEEFX010000005.1:0-6537 GCA_041166365.1 Acidimicrobiaceae bacterium | reverse complement strand
GGCGATCGCCGCCTGAACGGATGCCGGCATCGATCCGAGATGGACCGGGATGTGCTCCGCCTGCGTCAGCAGTTCACCGTCCGCCGCGAACAGTGCCGCCGAGCAATCGGCCCGCTCCTTGATGTTGGGGCTGAAGGCCGCGCGCCGCAGCACCGCGCCCATCTCGTCGGCCACACCGACGAGGCGAGACACGAGCACCTGCAGCGCGGCGGGATCGAGTGACGTCATCGTTCCAGCACCAAGGCACCCGCTTCACCGCGGCGGGCACGCCAACCGTCGGCGACCCAGATCGTGCAGTCGGGTTCCGCTATCACCGCGGGCCCAACTGCGACCTCACGAGCAGGAGCAGGGAGCGACGTGACGTCGAAGGGCGCATCGATGCGCGCCCGCGCCCGGATCGCCACGATCTCGATCGGGGCGCCGGACCGCGAGTAACCGTTGCGACGCGCGTGCTCGTCGTGGAAGGCGTCGACCGACTCGACAGTGATCTCGTGGCTCTGTCCGGCATACCGGACGTCGAGCGCGGTCGAGGTGACCGCGTCAGAGCCGACCAGTGACCGAGCCTCCTGGGCCAAGGCGCGCAACGCGACCTCGACATCGCCTCCGTTCCACGACCGCACGAGCTCGCGGGCGCGCGGCGCGCCGAGCATCCCGAGGCCCGACAGCACGCCGGCCCGCGCCGGGACGATGACGCGTGTCATGCCCAACGCGTCGGCCAGCGCACACGCGTGCAGCGGCCCGGCTCCCCCGAAGGCAACCAACGCCAGGCCTCGCGGATCGACACCTCGCTCGACGGACACCGCGCGGAGCGCCTGCTCCATGTTGGCGTTGACGACGGACACGACACCGGCCGCCGAGACGCCGGCGGCCTCGAGCGCCTCGCGGGCGGCCGCATCGTCGAGCGCGCCCAATCCGGGCAGCCCGTCCGAGGCCGGGATGCGCCCGAGCACGACGTTGGCGTCGGTCACCGTCGGTTCGGTGCCGCCGCGTCCGTAACACGCCGGGCCGGGAACCGCTCCGGCGCTCCGGGGCCCGACGACCAGCGCGCCGCCCACGTCCATGGCCGCGATGGACCCGCCCCCGGCGCCGATGGTGTGCACGTCGAGGGACGGCAGACGGATCGGAAAGCCACCGACGACGCGACCCGCGGCCGGCTCGGGCAATGCGCCGCGCACGAGGCACACGTCGGTCGAGGTTCCGCCCATGTCGAAGGTGATCGCATCGGGCGCACCGTTGACCGCCGCGACCGCCGCGGCCGCGAGCACACCGCCGGCGGGCCCCGACAGCAACAACGCCGCCGGACGCTCGACGGCGTCCGCGAGGGGAACGAGTCCGCCGGCGGAGGTCATCACCAGCACCTCCGTCGCCAGCGGCTGGAGTCGTTGCAGATACTCGCGGCACGCTGGTCGCAGGTACGCGTTCACCACCGTGGTGAGCGAGCGCTCGTACTCGCGGAACTCCGGCGACACGTCCGCCGAGCACGTGATGTCGACGCCCTGACCCGCGAACCGTGCGGCCAGCTGCTTGGCCAGCTGTCGCTCGGACGTGGGATCGAGGTCGCTGTGCAGCAGACAGATCGCGAGAGCGTTCACGTCGGCCGGAAGCGCGAACTCGTCGCCGGCTTCGAAACGGAGGGACTGAGGCACGAGCGGCTCGGGCCGGTCGGCCCACAGGTCGTAGAGCGACGGCCGGTCCTGCCGGCCGATCTCGATGATGTCGGCGAAACCCGGGCTCGTGACGAGCGCGACCCGGGCGCCCGCCCTCTCCAGCAGGGCGTTCGTGGCCACGGTGGTGCCGTGAGCGAGCACCGACGGCACCGGTTCGAGGGCATGGACAGCGGCCCGGACGCCCTCGGCAGGGTCGTCAGGGGTGGTGGGAACCTTGGTGCTGCGGCCGTCTTCGGCCACCGCATCCGTGAAAGTTCCGCCGGTGTCGACACCGACCCGCACGCGGGGAACCTAGCGTGGAGCCGTGGCTGACAACCGCTGGGTGAAAAAGCTGCGTCGCAAGGACGAAGCGCGCCCCGCCGATGAGGCCAAGAAGGGCGACAACGTCGACCTCGGCGGCCAAGAGCATGCATGGTGGGCCGCCCGTGAGGAGCTCGACAGCAACAAGGCGCCCAGTGGCCACAGCAAGCACAAGCCCGTCGTGGACGACACCAAGCGCAACACCTTCGAGGAGTACTTCAGCACGGAGTCGCTGTTCGACTGGACCGGCAACAACGACAGCATCTTCGACGAGACCGATCCGTATGTCGTGCTCGGGTTGCCGCCGTCCGCCAGCTGGGACGAGATCAGCGCGGCCCATCGCCGGCTGGCCAAGTTGCACCACCCCGACCGGCTGATGAACGCGAACGAAGCGGACCGCGAGCACAGTGACCGGCGCATCCGCGAACTGAACATCGCGTACATGGAGCTCCGCCGCCGCAAAGGCCGCTGATCCGCGGTCCATTCAACCGACGTGTCGGCGGTGCTCCGGCAAAACGCCGGATGTGAGCCGACACGTCGCGGTTGCGGCGGCGGCTACTCGCCGAGGGCGCCACTGCCGCCCACTTGCTTGAGCGCGGCCTCGACGGCGAGCAGATCGACCAGCTCGTTCATCGGGTCGGTGCCATGACCCTTCACCCAGCGGAACGTGACGTCGCCGCGCGCGAGCACGAGCTCGATGAACGGCTCCCACAGATCGCGGTTGGCGACTGGCTTGCGCTGACTGTTCTTCCAGCCCCGCTGCATCCAGCCCGCGTACCACTTGTCGCGGAAGCAGTTCACGACGTAGGTGGAATCGCTGACGATCTCGAGCAGTCCGGGATTCGAGCGCACAGCCTCGAACGCGGCGGTGATCTCCATGCGCTGGTTGGTGGTGTGCGGCTCGGATCCGCTGGCCCACGGGCCACCGGGCACGGCCCACGCCCACCCTCCTGGACCGGGGTTCCCGCTACAGGCACCGTCCGTGTACGCGATTGTCATCGGGGAGGAGCAATACCCATCGGTAACCAGAGAGAATAGAGGCCATGATCATCGACGGGTTCGTCCACCAGCTTCCGGACGTGGATCCCGAAGAGACCCAGGAGTGGCTCGACTCCCTGTCCGCGGTTGTCGACGCACAGGGCAAGACCCGCGCTCGGTTCCTCATGAGCAAGCTGCTCGAGCGCGCCCGCGAGCTGCAGGTCGGTCATCCGGCCACGGTGAGCACGCCGTACGTGAACACGATCCCGCCGGAGGAGGAGCCGTGGTTCCCGGGCGACGAGCACGTCGAGCGCCGCATCCGCGCCTACATCCGCTGGAACGCGGCGGTGATGGTGGCGAAGGCCAACAAGCACGCCGACGGCATCGGCGGCCACCTCTCGACGTTCGCGTCGAGCGCGTCGCTCTACGAGGTCGGGTTCAACTGGTTCTTCCGCGGCAAGGACGACGGTCTCGCCGGCGATCACGTGTACTTCCAGGGTCATGCCGCGCCGGGCATCTACGCCCGGGCGTTCCTTGAAGGACGGCTGACCGAGGAGCAGCTCGACAACTTCCGTCGCGAGATCGGCGGCAACGGGCTCTCGTCGTACCCGCACCCGCGGCTCATGCCCGAGTTCTGGGAGTACCCCACGGTGTCGATGGGGCTCGGCCCGATCAACTCGATCTATCAAGCGCGGTTCAACAAATACCTGCACAACCGGCGCATCGACGACACCTCGCAATCGCGGGTGTGGTGCTTCATCGGCGACGGCGAGACCGACGAGCCGGAGACGCTCGGATCGATCTCGTTGGCGGCGCGCGAGCAGCTCGACAACCTGACGTGGGTCATCAACTGCAACCTCCAACGCCTCGACGGCCCCGTGCGCGGCAACGGCAAGATCATCCAGGAGCTCGAGGCCGTGTTCCGCGGCGCCGGCTGGAACGTCATCAAGGTCATCTGGGGCTCGAAGTGGGACGAGCTGCTGCACCGCGACGTCGACGGCGTGCTGCTCAACAAGATGAACACGACCGTCGACGGCGAGTTCCAGCGCTATGCCGTCGAGCAGGACGGGTCGTACATCCGCGACCACTTCTTCGGCCCGGATCCCCGCCTCCGCAAGATGGTGGAGCACCTGTCCGACGAAGACCTGCGCTGGCTGCCGCGCGGTGGGCACGACTACCGCAAGCTCTACGCGGCGTACAAGGCGGCGACCGAGCTCGAAGGCGCCCCGACCGTGATCCTGGCGAAGACGGTGAAGGGATGGACGCTCGGCTCCGAGGTCGAAGGCCGCAACGCCACCCATCAGATCAAGAAGATGACCAACGATCAGCTCCTCGCGCTGCGCGAGCGGCTGTACCTCCACGATCAGATCCCCGAGGATTCGCTCGCGGAGGGCAAGGAACCGCCGTACTACCGGCCCCCCGAGGACTCCGACGAGTACCGGTACATGATGGGGCGGCGCGCCGCGCTCGACGGTCCCCTCCCCCGTCGGGTCGCCGCGATCAAGCGCAAGCTCGAGCTGCCGAAGCCCGAGGTGTTCGGCGAGTTCGACGCCGGGTCGGGCAAGCAGGAAGTGTCGACGACCATGGCGTTCACGCGCCTGCTGCGCAACCTGGCCCGCGACGAGAAGTTCGGCCCTCGGGTCGTGCCGATCATCCCCGACGAGGCGCGCACGTTCGGCATGGACGCCCTGTTCCGCGAGTTCAGGATCTACGCGTCCGAGGGACAGAAGTACGACTCCGTGGACTCCCAGCTCCTGCTGTCCTACACCGAGTCGAAGGACGGCCAGCTGCTCGAGGAAGGCATCACCGAGGCCGGCTCCACCGCCAGCTTCACCGCGGCGGGGATGTCCTACGCGACGCGCGGCGTGCCGGTCGTGCCGTTCTTCACCTTCTACTCGATGTTCGGGTTCCAGCGCGTCGGCGACCTCATCTGGGCCGCGGCCGATGCCCGCACCCGAGGGTTCCTCATGGGGGCCACCGCGGGACGCACCACGCTGCTCGGCGAGGGACTGCAACATCAGGACGGGCACAGCTTGGTGCTCGCGTCGACGGTGCCGACGTGCCAGGCCTACGACCCGGCGTTCGCCTACGAGATGGCGGCGATCATCCGTCACGGCATCGACCGCATGTATGGCAACGGCGGCGCCGGATCCGACGAGCAGGATCCCGACGTCTTCTACTACCTCACGATCTACAACGAGAACTACCTGCAGCCGTCGAAACCGGACAATGTCGATGACGGCATCATGCGCGGCCTGTACAAGTGGGCCGACGCGCCCGAAGGCCCGTCACGCCGCGCCACGATCGTGTTCTCGGGCTCGGCGCAGAAAGCCGCGCGTGATGCGCAGAACGAGCTCGCAGAGCAGTTCGATGTCGCCGCCGAGCTGTGGTCGGCCACGAGCTACAAGGCGCTGCGCGAGGACGCGCTGTCGGTCGAGCGCTGGAACCGGCTGCATCCGGAAGACGACGGGCGCGTCCCGTACGTCACCGAGCAGCTGGGCGCATCGCAGGGACCGCTCGTCGCGGTGACCGACTACATGAAGGTGGTGCCCGACCAGATCTCCCGGTGGGTGCCCGACGGGCGCGAGTTCATTCCGCTGGGCACGGACGGCTTCGGGCGCAGCGACACTCGCGAAGCACTGCGGCGATTCTTCGAGACGGATACTGGCCACGTCGTGGTGGCCGTGCTCTCCGGTCTCGCCGCGCAGGGGGAGGCGAAGGCCGACGAAGTCGCCAAGGCGATCAGGCACTACGGCATCGACGCCGACGCACCCGACCCGCGCATCAGTTAGGGAACCAGTGTGGCTGGGCGCTCGCGGAGGATCCGCTCTGCATCCGCGCTGACAGCACGGACGACGTCGCCCGCGGGGCGGATGGCGTCGACGAAGTGTGCGGACTGGCCGTAGAGGATCGCCTGGCCCGGCGTCACCTGCACGGGTCGCTGTCGCAACTCGGCCTCTCGTTCCGTCCATTCATCGGTGAACTCGTCACGACGAACCCGCTCGCCGATCGTGGCCGGCCAGGGCAATCCGGACGCGATGTCGTACGCGCGCGTGAAGACGGTGTCTCCGCCGTCGCTCGCCAAGATGGCCGCTTTGTGGGCGTCGCCGATCTCGATCGCCTCCGGCGTCGCGAGGAATGCCGTGCCCAACCACGCGCCATCGGCGCCGGCGACCAGCGCGGCGGCCAGCGTGCGTCCGTCGGCAATACCTCCCGCGGCGAGAAGAGGAACGTCCGGGTGACGCTCGGCGATCCCGGCCAGGAGCGGCAACACGGTCATGGTGCCGGTGTGGCCACCGGCCTCCGTGCCCTGCGCGACGAGCACGTCCGCGCCCGCCGCGACCGCGAGGTCGGCGTCGGCGAACGTCTGCGCCTGACAGATGAGACGGCACCCGGCATCTTTCGCACGCCGGGCCCAATCGCCCGGGTCCGAGAACGAGAGTGCTATGGCGTCAGGGCGTGCGTCGAGCGCAGCTTGGAAGTGGCCCTCGAAGAACTTCAGGAACGGCGTGATGAACCCGATGGCGAAGGGACCGTTCGTTCGAGCTCGGACGAGTGCGGCCTGAGCCGCGACCCAGTCGGGCGGCTCGAC
>JBEEFX010000004.1:0-6055 GCA_041166365.1 Acidimicrobiaceae bacterium | reverse complement strand
GTCGACGGGGACGGCAATGGTGCGGTGTGACCAGAGGTGTCCAGTCGCAACGAGTACCGCGGTGATGTGATCGTCGAAGCCCGCAATCAGCCCGTCGACGTGGCCGACGGTCTCGTCCCCGACCCGTACGCGCGTGCCCAAGCGCAGCGAGGCCTCACCGTCGGGGGGACGGTCGGTCCAGACGAAGAGGTGCTCGATCGGGTTGGTCGAGTTGTCCCAATCGCCGGTGCCGTACGGCCGCGCCCCGATCTCGATGACGTCGAGCTCGTCGAGTTGGTCGAGGTGTCGGAGTTGCTCGTCGCTGTAGGCGAGCATCACCTCGCCGGTGGGCTCGGCGCTGACCATGGCGATCGGGACGAGCCGAGCCCGATGACGCTGATGCGACGGGTTCACGGCGAGGTGGGTGACGCTTCGCGTCTGGGGATCGACGACGAGGGCGGAGACCGTGCCGCGCTTGCCATCGGCTGTCGTGGTCGGGGCGCCGATTCGGTAGCCGCTCGCATGAATGCGGGTCATCGGAGCCCGCTCTCAGCCTTCGATGACACGGTGGTGGATCTCGACGGTGAGTGCGTGAATCGCCTTGGTCACATCGGTGTTGGACTTCAGCTCCTGTTCCTGCTCGACGAAGTCATGGTCGGCCTTGGCTTGTTGGAACGCGGATTGGCGGTTCTGGCCGATCAACACGAACGTCGAGAGGAAGATCGCCTCGAGCGACACGATGAGCGTCAGTTTCGGCCACGGGTTCGGTTCGACGAGGAGCATCCAAACGGCGAACACCACGGCGTGGATGTAGACGAAACGCATCGAGCCCGCGAACGAAGTGATCGCATCTGCGATGCGTAGCTGAGTGTCGGACGCGCGGTGCGCCTTGTAGGCCGCGACGACGGGGTGGTGTCGTCGACCCATCGTCGAACTCATGAGCTCGTGGAGAGCGCGGCGACCTCTTCGTGGGTGAGCTCGAGCGTGGCGGCGGCGACGTTGTCCTCGAGATGCGTCACCGACCCGGTGCCGGGGATCACCAGCACGGCGGGCGAGTGAGCGAGCATCCACGCCAGAACCACCTGCCGCGGTGATGCGTCGTGACGTTGGGCGATGTCGAGCACGACCGGCGCCTCGTCGACGCCCTGAATGGGAGCCCACGGAAGGAACGTGAGCTGCTCCTGTTCACAGAGGTCCACCAGCGACTCCGAGCCGCGGTCGGTCACGTTGTAGCGATTCTGGATCGACACGATCGGCGTCAGCTGCTGCGCTCGGCGGAGCTGCTCCTCGTTCACGTTGGACAGCCCGATGTGCCGGATCTTCCCCTGCTCCTTGAGCTCGACCAGCGCGCCGACGGACTCCTCGAACGGGACGTCGGGGTCGGGGCGGTGGAACTGGTACAGCGCGATCTGCTCGAGGTGGAGACGACGAAGGCTTCCTTCGCACGCCTGCCTGAGGTGCTCGGGGCGACCGTTGTGAGGCCATTGGCCAGGACCGGTGCGTTCCAACCCGCCCTTCGTTGCGATGACCAGGTCGTCCGGGTACGGGCTCAAGGCCTCGGCGATGAGGGTTTCGCTCACCTCCGGGCCGTAGGAGTCGGCGGTGTCGATGAAGTTGATGCCGAGATCGACGGCCCTGCGGAGCACGGCCTTGGCTTCCTGCCGGTCGGGGGGCTCGCCCCAGATGCCGGGGCCGGTGATGCGCATCGCGCCGAAGCCCAGACGGTTGACGGTGAGGTCACCGCCGAGGTCGATGGTGCCGGCTGCGGTTGCGGACTTCGCAGTTGCGTCATTCATACGAAGAGGATCGCATCGTGGCGGCCGCGGCCACCTCACGCGAGCTCGTAGTCGCGCCGCTGAGTTGCAGTGCGCTGTTGATCAGCGCGGTGTGGCTGAACGCCTGCGGGATGTTCCCCAGCGACCGCTTGGCGATGGGGTCGTACTCCTCGGACAGGAGCCCGACGTCGTTGCGCAACGCGAGGAGAGTCTCGAATCGTGCCGTGGCCTCTTGCGTGCGGCCCATCATCGCCAGGACCTGCACCATCCAGAACGAGCACAGGAGGAACGCGCCCTCGCCGGGAGGCAGTCCATCGAGCTCCTCGCGGTGCCGGTACCGGTTCACGAACCCGTCGACGGTGAGCTCGCGTTCGATGGTGTCGACCGTGCGCACGACCCGCTCGTCATGCGGAGGAAGAAAGCCGACGAGCGGCACCATGAGCAGGCTGGCGTCGACTTCGCGGCTGCCTTCGTACTCGACGAACACGCCCCGGTCGTCCACGCCGTGCTCGAGCACCCATTGCTTGATCTCGCCGCGCAGCGCCCGCCAGTCGCCGTTGGGTCCTGCCGTGCCGAGTTGCTCCACTGAACGCACCGCCCGATCGGCCGCCACCCACGCCATGACTTTCGAGTGCGTGAAGTGCCGGCGTTCGCCGCGCACCTCCCAGATGCCCTCGTCGGGTTGCTTCCAGCCGGTCTCCAGGAAGTCCATCAATGCCTGCTGCAGCGGCCACGCCTGGTCATGCGTCGGCAGCTCGGCCGCCGCGCCGTGGTACAGCGCGTCGAACACCTCGCCGTAGACGTCGAGCTGATACTGCCGCGCCGCCTCGTTGCCGACCCGCACCGGCGTGGATCCCTCGTACCCGGGCAGCCAATCGAGCGTCAGTTCCGGGAGACGACGTTCACCGGCGACGCCGTACATGATCTGGAGCTTGCTGGGCTCACCGGCGACGGCCCGCAGCAGCCAGTCGCGCCACTTGAGGGCCTCGTCGTGATAGCCCGCGCCGACGAGCGCCAGCAGGCTGAAGGTCGCGTCGCGCAGCCAGCAGTACCGATAGTCCCAGTTGCGCTCGCCGCCGATCTTCTCGGGCAACGATGTCGTCGCGGCGGCCACGAGGCCACCTGTGGGCGCGTACGTGAGGCCCTTCAACACCGTGAGCGAGGAGCGCACGTCGTCGGCCCAGCGCCCGATGTACGTGCTCTTGCGCGACCACACTCTCCACCACCGTTCCGCCGATTCCACGACGCGCTGTGGGTCACCGGTCGGCTCGTACTGCTCGTGGGCCGGATGCCAGGCAAGCCGGAACGGCACGACGTCGCCCCCGTCGACCACGAACTCGGCCCGAGACGTCATGCCCTGTCCAGTGACCTCGACCGGCGTCACCAGCCGCAACGCGTCCGGTCCGCCGATGGCCACGAGGGTGCCGTCGAGCGTGCGAACCCACGGCACGATTTGGCCGTAGTCGAATCGAATGATGAGTTCCATCTGCATCGGAACGCGCCCGCGGCGGCCTTCAACGAGCCTGATCACCTCGCCGCGGCGATCGCGCGGCGGCATGCAGTCGACGACCGCGACCTCGCCACCGTCGGTCGTGTAGACGGTCTCGAGCACCAGTGTTCCGTCTCGATAGCGGCGCGCGACCTGTCGGGGTTCACCTTCGGGGGCGAGCAGCCAGCGTCCGTGCGACGCGTCCCCGAGAAGCGCGGAGAAGCAGGCGGGCGAGTCGAAGCGCGGGAACGTGAGCCAGTCGATCGAGCCGTCGCGACCGACGAGCGCCGCCGACTCCAAGTCCGAGAGAAACGCGTAGTCCTCGATGCGCGATGGCATCAGGCCGCGGAGCTCGCCGCCGTCGTGCCGAGCGCGAGATTTGCTCCCGAGCGGGGGTCGAAGACATAGATCGAGCGGGCGTCGGCCCACAGCTCTGCGGTCTCCCCTTCAACGATCGACGTCGTGGGATCGAGCCGGGCGACGATGTGATCGCTGTCGGCGCCCGTGTCCGTCCGACCAGAATCGTGGGCCAGCTCCGCGAGCTCCTGGCTCTGCGCCGAGTCACCGTCGAGCGTGAAGTAGACGAACACGTCGGAGCCGACCGACTCGACGACGTCGGCCACTACCGGGAACGTGACGCCCGAAGGCTTGAGGTCGTCAGGTATGAGGGTCGCGTCCTCGAAGTTCTCCGGACGGATGCCGAGGATCACGTCGCGGCCGGCGCCGCTGGCTTCGAGCGAACGGCGCATCTCGTCGGCGAGTTGCACGTCGCCGAGCGTCGCCCGCAGCATCCCTTGCTCGAGGGTGGCCGGCATGAAGTTCATGGCGGGTGAGCCGATGAACCCGGCCACGAAGAGGTTGACGGGCCGCTTGTACAGCTCCTGCGGTGAGCCGACCTGTTGGAGGCGGCCCGTGCGCATCACCGCCACCCGGTCACCCAGGGTCATGGCCTCGGTCTGATCGTGGGTGACGTACACCGTGGTCGTGCCGAGTCGCTTCTGCAGCCGGGCAACCACCGTTCGCATCTGCACGCGCAGTTTCGCGTCGAGGTTCGAGAGCGGCTCGTCCATCAGGAATGCGGCCGGGTCGCGCACGATCGCTCGTCCCATGGCGACCCGCTGACGTTGACCGCCCGAGAGGTTGGCGGGCTTGCGGTCGAGGTGCTGCGTGAGATCGAGGATCGTGGCCGCGTCGTTCACCTTCTGGTCGATGGTGGCCTTTGGGACCTTGGCCAGCTTCAACGCGAACGCCATGTTCTGGCGAACCGTCATGTGAGGGTAGAGGGCGTAGCTCTGGAAGATCATGGCGATGTCGCGGTCCTTGGGCGCTTGGTTGTTGACCGTCTTTCCGCCGATGCGCAGCTCACCCTCGGTGATGTCCTCCAGCCCCGCGATCATGTTCAGCGTCGTCGACTTCCCGCAGCCCGACGGCCCGACGAGGATGACGAACTCGCCGTCGGCGATCTCCAGGCTGATCCTGTCGACCGCGAGCGCCCCGTCCGGATAGCGCTTGGTGACGTTGTCCAAGACGATGTCGGCCATCGGGACTCTCCTAACCCTTGACGGCGCCGGACGTGAGCCCCGCGACGATCCTGCGCTGGAACAACATCACGAACACGATGATCGGGATCGTGATGATCACCGACGCGGCCGCAATCGATCCGGTCGGCGCGGTGAACTGTGAGTCGCCGGTGAAGAACCCGATCGCCGCGGGCACGGTGCGCGCGCGCGTCGTCGACGTCAGCGAGATGGCGAACAGGAAGTCGTTCCAGCACAAGATGAACACGAGGATGGCGGTCGTGAACATCCCGGGCGCGGCGAGCGGCGCGATGACCCTGGTGAACGCTTGGAAGGGAGTGGCGCCGTCCATCTTGGCGGCCTTCTCGAGCTCCCACGGGATCTCTCGGAAGAAGGCGGAGAGCGTGTAGATCGCGAGCGGCAAACCGAACGTGACGTACGGGATGATGAGCCCGGCCCAGGTGTCGAACAGTCCGAGGGTGCGCTCGATGTTGAACAACGGGGTCACGAGCGAGATGGCCGGGAACATCGCGATCAGAAGCGACATTCCGATGAGCACGTTCTTCCCCGGGAAGCGGAGTCGGGCCACGGCGTAGGCCGCCATCGACGCGAACAACACCGCGACGAACGTCGAGATCAGCGCGATACCGATGGAGTTCACCAGCGCACGCGTGAACTCCGACGTCTTGAAGATGCCGCGGTAGTTCTGCAACGTCCATTGCTTCGGCCAGAACGAACCGTCGGCGATGGTCGTCGGGTTCTTGAACGACAGCGACACGATCCACAACACCGGCACGAGCGCCGCCGCCACGACGAAGGTGTTCGCCGTCGCCCAGCCCACCTTCTGCCGCGCGGTGACCGCCATCAGTCCCTCAGATCCGATCCGGGTGCCGCCGCCCCGAATCCTTTGATGAACAGGAGGCCGATGATGGCCACACAGATGAAGATGAGCACTGATATGGCCGAACCGATCCCGAGATTCAGCGCGGTGAAGAGGTTGTCGTAGCCGAGGATGGAGACCGACCCGGTGTTGTGACCACCGCTGGTCAGCACGAAGATGTTGTCGAAGATCCGGAACGCGTCGAGCGAGCGGAAGAGCAGCGCCACCAGGATCGCCGGTTTCATCAGCGGCAGCGTGACGTAGCGGAACCGCTGCCACCCGGAAGCACCGTCGACCCTCGCGGCCTTCTGCAGATCCTCGGACACGAGCGCGAGGCCGGCCAGCAGCAGCAATGCCATGAACGGCGTCGTCTTCCAGACCTCGGCGAGGATGATGACGGCGATCGCTTGCCAGC
>JBEEFX010000003.1:0-5060 GCA_041166365.1 Acidimicrobiaceae bacterium | reverse complement strand
CTCGTGTCCGACGGGATCACCGAGCGCGAGCTGCGGGTGGCGGCCGGCTATCTCGCGGGCGCGTTGCTACTGAACCTCGAGGACAGTGGAAGCCGGATGGGACGCCTCGCACGCGGCGAGCTCGCGGCCGGCGACGCGTTGACCGTCGACGAGCAAGTCGAGGCGATTCGTGCCGTCACGCTCGACGATGCTCATCGCGTGATGCAGACGCTGTTGACCGGCCCTCGCTCGTTGGCGGCCGTCGGGCCGTTCGACGAGGCCTCGTTCAGCGCTCGTACGTAACCGCGTCGCCGATCTGCGTGCTCGGATCATCGGGCTGTTCGCCGCGCTCGATCACGAGGGCGCTGCCGATCTGGACGTCGTCGGGCGACCTCGGGTGCGAGTGCGATGTGGGAGCCGGAGGCGGCGGGGGTGTTTCATCGGCGGCGGCCGCCGCCGGTGCGCTCGCGACGATCGCCGTGGTCGCGGGAACGTCCTCGTGTACCGAGGCGATCACGACGGGCGTCGCGGGGCTGGAACTGGCGGGCACGTTGGTGGCACCCACCAACGCGATGCTGCCGAGCGCCGCGGCGAAGGCTGCGGCGAAGGCGTGGTGCCGGCGGAGTCTCCTGTGGACGTCAGCGGCGTCATTGGCGCTGACCCCCAGCAGGTTGGCGAGGTGCACCTCGAGGTCGGCATCGGCTAGGTCGAGGATCTCTGCGAGCACGACCACGTCGTCATGTCGCACCTCGATGCCAGAACCGATCGGCGTCCCGCGAACTTCGGCGACCAACGCCAAGTAGCTGCGCAGCATGGCTTCGTTGCCGGCTGCGAAATCCGGTACCACCGTCGAGCGATCGCCGATGCTCAGCCGCATCGCTTCGCGGTCGAACATGACTGGCTGACGAGAAAGTGCCTGCATTTCATCCCCCAGATCGCCCACGCAGGGATTGTCGGCAAAGTCCGCGAAAACCTTGAGGCGGGTGCCCTACGTTGACGGCCCATGGCGATCAGGATCGGCGTGTTCGGGGCGGGCGGCCGCATGGGGGCGACGGTCTGCGGCGCGGTGACCGCCGATCCCGGTCTCGAGCTGGTGGCCGCCATCGATCCGGCGCACGCCGGAGAGATGGTGGAAGGGGTCGCGATCGTCGCTGACCCTGCGGAGATCGCAGGCGAGGTGGACGTCGCCATCGACTTCACCCAGATCGAGGCGGCGCGGGCCAACCTGCAATGGGCGGCGGAGCACGGCGTGCACGCCGTGGTCGGAACCAGCGGCTTCGACGAGTCCGACCACGAGCGGCTGCGCAGCGCGTTCACCCGAAGCAACTGCGTGATCGCGCCGAACTTCGCGATCGGAGCGGTCCTGATGATCGTCTTGGCCGAGCGGGCGGCGCCGTTCTTCGAGACCGCGGAGGTGGTCGAGATGCATCACGACGCGAAGCGGGATGCGCCCTCCGGCACCGCGATGCACACCGCGGAGCGGATCGCGGCAGCCTCGAGCGACTGGGCGCCCGACCCCACGGAGCTGATGGTCGCCGATGGTGCACGCGGCGGAGTGGGCGCGGGCGGTATCCACGTACACGCGCTGCGCGTGCGGGGGATGGTGGCATCGCAGGAGGTCATCTTCGGCACCGAGGGCCAATCGCTCACCATCCGCCACGACACGTACGACCGCTCGAGCTTCATGCCGGGCGTGTTGCTCGCGGCCAAGGCCGTCGCCGGCAAGCCGGGTGTCACGATCGGGCTCGACCAGCTCCTCGATCTCTGATTCCGCGTTCTCGAGGCAATAGGCGTCGGTGACCGACGCCTATTGCCTCGAGTTTCGGTGGACCATCGTCGCCCGGGCCTGGTCGCGGGGGCGGACGACGAGCTGATCGATGTCGACGTGGCTCGGTCGCGTCGCGACCCAGGAGATGCAGTCGGCGATGTCGCCCGCGGTGAGCGGCGTCATCCCCTCGTACACCTTGGCGGCTTGGTCCTCGTCGCCGCCGAAGCGCACGATCGAGAACTCGGTCTCCACCATGCCCGGGTCGATCTCGCTGACTCGAACCGGTTGACCGAGCAGCTCCATGCGCAGGACGTCCATCACCGCGCGCACCGCATGTTTCGCGGCGTTGTAGCCCGCGCCGCCCGGATAGGGCTCGATGGCGGCGATCGATCCGATGGTGATCACGTGTCCGTCGCCTGACGCGACGAGCCTTGGCAAGAGCGCCTTCGTCATGCGCATCACGCCGAGCACGTTGGCGTCGTACATCCAGCGCCATTGCTCTTCGTCGGCCTCGGCGACGGCATCACGCCCGAGCGCACCACCAGCGTTGTTCACCAGCAGTCGGCACTCGCTGATCTCCGCGCAGAACGCGTCCACGGACTCCGGGTCGGTCACGTCGAGCGCGAGCGCACGCGTCGCACCACCGATCGACGCCGCAACCTCCTCCAATTTGTCGACGCGCCGAGCACCGAGCACCACGTCGAACCCGTCTGCCGCGAGCCGAACCGCCGCCGCCGCGCCGATGCCGCTCGACGCGCCCGTCACCACCGCAACGCCCCGGGCACTCACGTCGCGTCCTCGTCGTCGGCGACACCGAGTTCCTCGTCGAGATGGGTCAACGCCTCGATCTCGGTGCCGCCCTGCCGGCGCTCGTTCCAGATCGTGAACGCCACCAGGACGACGGACAGGACGATGAGCGCCATGCGGTAGTCGCGAATGAACTCGAGCACGCGTTGGATGGGCTTGTCGAAGATGTCGCCCGTGACTCGCAATGCGTACAGGCGCACGATCGTCCCGCTGATGTTGAGCACGAAGAACACGGGAATCGACATCCCGGATGCGCCCGCGAACAGGCAGATGAAGTTGTTCGGAGCGAAGAAGACCAGCGGGTAGGCCGCGATCGAGAAGAAGTGTTCGGCCGAACGCATCAACTTGCCGTAGGTCGGTGCCTTGGTCTCCATCCACCGCACGGCCGCGTCGCCGTACATGTAGCCGAGCAGGTAGAAGAGTGGGTCGGACAGCAGCAGCCGCAGGGTGCCCACGGTGTAGTACGGCAGGGCGTCGACGTAGTTCGTGACGAGCAGCAGATTGCGATTGCGGGCGTTGAGCGCGATGAGCCACACCGGATGGTGGTCGACGAGATACGCCGCTGACGCGTCGCCGATCCATCCGCAGATGACGAGGATGATGATCGGCGTGACGATGAGCGAGAGTGTCCGCCGGCTGGGACGGCGGCGGGGCCCCCCGGTACCGCTCGCGTCGTCGTCGGTCCCGTCCAAGGCCGGTCATTCTTCCACTACCGTCGTGACCGCCACGCGTCACGGTCGCGACGCCGTTCACCACGGCGGGGGCAACACGAAGGGGGCATCGATGCAGGGCTTGATGCAGGACTATCCGCTCACGCTGCCGCATTTCTTCGATCGGGCGAAGTACCTCTACCCGGAGAAGGAGATCGTCACCGCGACGGCCGCGGGCCCCGAGCGCACGACCTACGGCGAGTGGGCCCAGCGCACCGCGCGCCTCGGCGGCGTTCTCGACGATCTCGGGATCTCCGAAGACGGACGGGTCGGAACCTTCGGCTGGAACACGGCGCGGCACCTCGAGCTGTATTTCGCCGCTCCTTGCACGGGGCGGGTGTTGCACACGCTGAACATCCGGCTGTTTCCCGAGCAGCTCACGTACATCGTGAACCACGCCGAGGACGAGGTCATCTTCGTCGACCGGTCCCTCCTCGGGTTGTTGTGGCCGCTGGTCCACACGTTCGAGACGGTCCGCCACTTCGTGGTGATGGACGACGGCAAGGGCGAGGTCCCGTCACCCGACGGCGGGCGCCCGATCCACGACTACGAAGACCTGCTCTCCAGTGCAGACGCCGTCGAGTTCCATGTCGCCGACGAGAACCTCGCCGCGGCGATGTGTTACACGAGCGGCACCACCGGCAACCCCAAGGGTGTCGTGTACTCGCATCGTTCCACCTTCCTGCACACGATGGGAGCGTTGAGCACCAACGGCATCGGTGTGCAGGAGTCCGACACGATTCTGCCGGTCGTTCCGATGTTCCACGCAAATGCGTGGGGCCTTGCGCATGCCGCGGTTGCGTGCGGCGCCAAGCTCGTGATGCCCGGCCCGGACCTGTCCGCCCCGGCGATCGCCAACCTCATCGAGAAGGAGCGTGTGACGATCGCCGCCGGCGTCCCGACCATCTGGATGGCCGTGTTGCCCGAGCTGAAAGGTCGCGACACGTCGAGCTTGCGGGCCATCCCCTGCGGCGGCTCGGCCGTGCCGCGCGCGTTGTCGGAGGCGTACCGCGAGCAGACGGGCCTGCCGATCATGCAGGCGTGGGGCATGACCGAGACGAGCCCGGTCGCGTCGGTGGGCCGGATCAAGTCGTCGCTCGAGGCCACGCTCACCGACGAGGAGAAGATCGACCTGCGCACGACCGTCGGACAGATCGCGCTCGGCGTGGAGTTCCGTGTCGTCGATCCGACCACACTCGAGCGCAAGCCGTGGGACGGAGAGACCTCCGGCGAGTTGCAGGTGCGCGGTCCGTGGATCGCGAGGACGTACTACAACGACGAACGCGCCTCGGAGTCCTTCACGCCTGACGGTTGGCTCAAGACGGGCGACATGGCGGTCGTCACGTCCGACGCGTACATCCGTCTCGTCGACCGCACGAAGGACGTGATCAAGTCGGGCGGCGAGTGGATCTCGTCCGTCGACCTCGAGAACGCGATCATGGGACATCCCAAGGTGGCCGAGGCCGCGGTCATCGGCGTGCCGCACCCGAAGTGGTCCGAGCGTCCGCTGGCGTGCGTCGTCGTGAAGCCGGGCGAGGAGCTGTCGAAGGAAGAGCTGCTCGACTGGCTGACCGACAAGGTGGCCAAGTGGTGGCTGCCGGACGACGTCGTGTTCATCGACGAGGTGCCGAAGACCAGCGTCGGCAAGTTCTCGAAGAAGGACCTGCGCGGCAAGTTCGAGGGGTACCAGCTCCCGACTGCCTGACCAGCAGAAATGGCTTCTGACCTGGCTATTCAGCGAGGGGCGACTAGCAGGGGTGTTGCCAGCGGTTGCCGTCGGCTGCTCGTTTTTGCCA
>JBEEFX010000002.1:0-11812 GCA_041166365.1 Acidimicrobiaceae bacterium | reverse complement strand
ATTCGTTGCAGATCGAACTCGTCTGCGTCCTGTTCCGGCCGGCCGCTGCGCCACAGAGCCGCGCCGAGGTCGAACAGCGGCACCTCGATGTAGGCGTTCCCGAAGTCGATGACCCCACAGGGTCTCGACGGCGCTCCCTGGGCCAGCACGTTGTGGTTCGTGAAGTCGCCATGGATGACGTGCGGCGCCGGGGCGACCACACCCGGCGGCATCTCGACAGGATGGGCAGGAGCCTGCTGCGCGTCCATCGCGACGCTCGCCGCAGCCGCGTGGAACGTCGCGAGGTAGGCACCGAGATCGAACATGCTCGGCTCCGGTGACCATCCGACCACCTCGCCCTCGACATAGGACAGCGCGCTCCACACCACCCCGTCGACCGTCGCAACGCTGGCGCCGTCGAAGTACGGCATCGGCTTCGGAGCGTCGAACTCGAGTTGTCCGAGGAACCGATGGATCCACTCGATGGTCGTGAGCGCGGCGTTGTCGTGACGTCGCACGACGACGCCGTCGTCGAGCCACAGGTCTGTCCGCCCCGGAAATGCGTGCCCCGTCAGGTCCACCAGTCGGCCACGATGGCATGCGTGACCCACCGCACGACGGACGAGTTGGAAGCCGCGCTCGACATCCTGCGGGGGTCACCGTCCGACGGCGGCACCATCGAGCTGGTCGTGCGGCGGCCGGCGGTAGGTGAGCGCGAGCTGCTCGACGAGGCGGAACTGAGCCGGGAGGCGGGCCTCGTGGGCGACACCTGGCGCGACCGCGGCAGCCGGCAGACCCCCGATGGCTCCGCGGAGACCAACCGCCAGCTGACCGTGATGAACGCACGGGCCATCGCGCTCTTCGCCGGCGAGGACCGCGCCCGCTGGGCCGAGGCCGGCGACCAGCTGTTCGTCGACATCAACCTCTCCGATGTCAACCTGCCGGCGGGCACGCGGCTGCAGCTCGGAAGCGCCGTCATCGAGATCACCGCGGAGCCGCACAACGGTTGCGTGAAGTTCGCGGCGCGGTTCGGCCAGGACGCGGCGCGATTCGTGAACTCGCCCGCTGGCAAGGAGCTACACCTGCGTGGCATCAACGCGCGCGTCGTTCAGGCAGGCCGCCTGCGGCGCGGCGACGTGGCCCTCAAGCTCATGGACGTCACGTCTTCGAGCTGAAGCGTTGATGTGCGGCCTGCGTCGTGACGCCCAACGCTTCACCGATCGAAGCCCACGACGCTCCCTCCCCACGCGCCGTGGACACGAGCTCCGATTGCAACTCATCCACCGCGCGGCGTACGGCCGCGGTCGCCCGCAACCCGGCCTCGAGGGTGAGAGGTCCGTTCACCACCCGGCGCATGAGGCCCAGCAGCTCGCGCCGCAACGTGGCCGCGTCCTTCTCGCTCATGGCCCCATCCTTGCCTGGTCAGGCGTTCGTGTCCTCCGGCGGCACGACGTGCGGATCCGGTAGCGACGCGGCGGGCGAACCGGAGTCGTCGAGTGCCGGGCGTTGCGCGTCGAGCACGTACGACGTCATCGACAGACCGCCCATCGCACAGCCTTCGATGAGGACGTCGGCCCCCTCGCCGGCGGCGGACGCCAGACCCGCGATGTAGAGGGCGGGAATGAAGTGATCGGGCGTCGGGACGGCGAGGTGGAAATCGCGGTGCTGCTGCAACTCGAGCAGATCGCTCGGCGAACCGGTCATCGCCTCGAGGGCGGACTCGTCGAATCGTTCCGCCCAGTCGAAGCCACCTTCGGGCCGGCTCCAGTCGAGCCGACCGAGGTTGTGCACGATGTTGCCACTGCCGAGGATCAGGATGCCGTCCTCCCGCAGCGGCGCGAGGCGCGCGCCGAGGTCGAGGTGGTAGTCGAACGGTTTCATTGCGTTGATGGCCAGTTGCACCACCGGCACATCTGCGTCGGGAAACACGTGCGCCAGGACCGACCAAGTGCCGTGATCGATCCCCCAACTGTCGTGATCGAGGCCGACCCAGATCGGGTCGACGACGTCGACGACCTGCTGCGCGAGCTCAGGGGAGCCCGGGGCGGGATAGTCCATCGCGAACAGCTCGTCGGGGAAGCCGTAGAAATCGTGGATCGTGCGCGGGGTCGTCATCGCCGTCACGGCCGACGCGTTGATGTACCAGTGCGCGGAGATCACGAGGGCGGCACGAGGGCGCGGAACCGATTCGCCGAACGCCTGCCAGGCCGCGGTGTACCGGTTGTGCTCCAGCGCGTTCATCGGGCTGCCGTGGCCGATGAACGCGGCGGGCATCGTCGTCACACGCGCAGGCTAAGGCTCCACCCGGGAGGGGGAAAGACGGGCGAGCACCGCTTCGGCCTGCTCGACGATCCGTCGCACCACGTCCGCCGCCGGGACCAGTTCGTCGATGCCACCGACGCCCTGGCCCGCGGGATAGCACTCCCGTTGGGGGTCGACCCCTTCGGTGCGCTCGTCGCCGCCGAGGTGGAACACGCCTTCCTGCATGGCGGCGATCGCCTGGAACGGGAAGCGCTGCACCTCCGCGCCTGACTTCTCCCACTCCTCGAGGTAGCCGTTGCGCAACACGCGCATCGTCTTGCCGGAGTACGCCTTCGTGATGGTCGTGCCGTCCTCGGCGGCGGCGACGAGTCGGTCCTTGTAGCCGTCGACCGTGCGGGCCTCGGGGGTCGCGATGAAGCGAGTGCCGAGCCACACGCCCTCGGCTCCGAGAGCGAGCGCCGCAGCAAGACCACGGCCGTCGTAGATGCCGCCGGCGGCGACGACGGGCACCCGATCGCCAACCGCGTCGACGAGTTGCGGAACCAGCGGCATCGTCGCGACCTGCCCCGTGTGCCCGCCGGCCTCCGTGCCTTGCGCGATGACGAGGTCGCAGCCGGCGTCGACTGCGCTGCGGGCATGAGCGACCTTGCCGCACATGTTCGCGACCAGCACACCGTGGTGATGACAGAGCTCGACGGCCTCCGCGGGCACACCGAGCCCGGCGACGAACACGCTCGCGCCTTCCGCGATCAGCAACTCGACTTGTGCGACGAGATCGTTCGGCATCGCGGTGAGCAGGTCCACGCCGAACGGGCGGTCGGTGAGCTCGCGTACCTTGCGGATCTCCTTGACCATCTGGTCGTCGTTCATCGTCGATGCGCCGAGGCAGCCGAAGCCGCCGGCGGCGGAGACCGCAGCGACGAGGCGGTGGTACGACACGCCGCCCATCCCGGCGAGCATGACGGGGTGCTCGATCTCGAGCAGATCGGTGAGCCGGGTACGCACGGAAGACTCCTAGGAACGGTCGTAGTTGGACAGGATGGCGAGCAGATCGAGCTCCCGTTCGCGGACGGGCACGTCGAGCCATCGGCCTTCGGACGCGACGAGCAGGCGGTCGTCGAGCGGCCTTCCCGACAGCGCGGAGACGGCGTGCGCCGGGCAGTACTGGATGATCCACGCGCGCCGTGACCCGGCGGTGGTGTTGGGCCCGCTGCGGTGGAGCAACAGCGACGAGAAGACGAGCACGCTGCCTTTGGTCACCGGAACCGCGTCCCCCGCGTCGGCACCGTCGTAGCCGACGCGGAACGGACCGAACGACTCGCTGCTGTGATGCGGCTGGCGTCCGCGGTGGTGACTGCCTGGCTGCACCCAGAGACAGCCGTTGGCTTCGGCCGCATCGTCGAGCGCGAGCCAACAGGTGACGTACTCCTCGGGAACCGTCGGGGTGTAGCCGCTGTCCTGATGCCACGGAAGCTCGGTGCGCGCCTGTGGCGGCTTGGCGACTCCTTGCTCCCAGAACAGGCGGGCGCTGTTGCCGAGCAACGGCAGCACCACGCCCGCCCAGCGGGGATCGGCGCACCACCTCTGGAGCTCGGCGTTCGCGGTGTGCAACATCGGCCGGTAGGAGAGTTGTCCGTCCTCCGGGCGCCCGAGCGCGAGCTCGAACGACGTGGCTTCGAGCAGCGCTGCCATGTCGTCGCACTCCTCGCTCGTGAACAACGAGTCGACGAGGAACCACCCCTCCGTCTGAAAGCGCTCGACGTCTCCCGGTTTCAATTCCCTTGCGTGGGCAGCGGTTCTTGTGTGGCTGTGCAAGGGATTTCGTTCCAGTGGTGGGGACGGGGGCATCAGCCGGCCAGCTTCAGGGGGCCGATGCGATCGGGCATGGGCAGCCACAGCCGGACACCGATGGCGCGCAACCGGCGGGCTTGGCCTCCGATGATCACCCGCAGCAGCTCGGGCGTGCGGCCGAGGCGCACGAACGCTGCCAGGGGCGCCGCGCCCTGCCGACCCGACCACAGCATGTGCGCATGCATGGTGCGCGCAGCACGAGCGGCTCGCGCTCGACCGTTCGGCGTCTCGTCGAGGAGATCGCGCAGCACTTTCGTGGCCGCTGCTTCGTGGCCGACCTCGTCGGCGATGACCGTGTCGACGAACGCCACCGTCTCCGGGTCGGCGACCTGGTGCAGCCATTGCAGGAGATCGTCGGCGATCCCTTCCCCGAGGTAGCCGAAGACGGCCGCCTCGATCGGGTCGTCAGTGACGTGTGCGTGGTAGCGGTCGAGCGGGCCGCGGTACGGCGCCATCGCCCGCTCGGGGTCGGCGCCGAGCGCCTCGAGGCGTTTCACGAAACCCTTGTGGTGCCGCAGCTCTTCGGCCGCCACCTGACGGTGCCATCGCCGACCTTCCTCGGTCGTGGCTGCGTCGGCGTCCGCCTTGGCGCCGTCGTAGGCCTTCAACTCGCCGTAGGCGATCGCGCCGAGCACCTGGATGAGCGCGGTGTTGTCACGCATGCCGTCTCCTTTCATCGTGGGCGGAGCCCGTCGAGGACGAGGGAGACCACGAACTCCGCCACCACCGCGGCGTCGAGCCCGTCGTCGGTGGTCAAGCGGCGCAGCGCGATCTGCCCGATGAGCGCGGCGACGCTGAACGCGATCATCCGCGGTGGCGCGGCCACGATGTCACCACGACGCTGCGCGGCGACGATGCTCGCCTCGATGTCGTCGATGAACCGCTCGTAGATGCCGCCGAGGTGGCGTTCGAACCGACCCCCGAGCGAGTGCGCATCGCGGAACAACAGACGCACCATGGCCTTGTCGCTCTCGAAGAATTCGAAGGTGCCGGTGACGGCGGCGCGGAACAGCGCCACCCCCGACTGGCCCGCCTCGAGCGTCGCAACGCGCGCGGCGATGGCTTCGCGCAACGCGCTCTCCTCGCCGTCCATGAGCTCGTGGAACAGGGCGTCCTTGGAATCGAAGTACCAGTAGATGGAGCCGTAGGACAGACGAGCTGCCTTCGCGACATCGGCGATGGTCGTGGACGCGTACCCCTTCTTGGAGAAAACCTTCTTGGCCGCGGCGAGGATGTCGTCGCGCCGCTGCTCCTTCTCCGCGTCGCTCACCGCGCGACGCATCGTTCGTGTGGCCGTCACGTCGCGGCTCCCTCACCCTCGAGTTCTACGAACGTGGCCCCGCCGACGACCCGGCGCACTGCGAGCACCACCACGAGCAGCACCAGCACGCCTCCAACGGCGCCCGAGCTGCCGGTCTCCGCCAAGGTGCGCTCGCCGGTTGCGATGGCCGCCGTCGCACACGCGAGCGGCACCGACAGCCACACGACGGACTGCGACGACAGGTCGACGGTGACTGCACCCTCGGTCACCGGGACCGGCACCGTCGCGTCGAACGACGGTGACTGGGAGTCGATCGTGTGCACCTCTGCCTTACCGGAACAGCCCGACCCGACGTGCACCGTCGCGGTGCGATCGGTGCCGCCCCGCGGGTCCCATGATGCGAGCAACACGTTGAGCGACGTGCCGTCGCTCGAGCCACGGGCCCACAGACCGCTGCGAGGGTCGTCGCCCTCTGTCACAAGACGTGTGTCGCCGGCGCGGTTCCACATGTCGAACACCGACCAAGACGGTTTGCGTTGCCCGGCGGCGTCGACGATGCCCCAGTCGCCGGTGTGTGCGGGATCGACGGTGGCCGCGGCCCGGTAGAAGTCGGACTCATCGAGCCCGCTGCGCTCCATCTCGATCAGCGCGCCCGCCACGAACGCGGCGCCCTCGTTGGTGTCATGACGATTGTCGAACCCCCCGGCGGACAGGTTCCATTCGTCGATCGTCAGGATGGGATGCAGATCGCTGCCCGTCACGAGCGCGTCGCGCAACGCTCGCATGAACTCGACCTGGCCGGAGTAGACGCTCGGCGACGTGAGCGGATTCGGTCGCCCGAGCACGGTGTACAACGGCAGCAACTCGGGCGGCAGAAGGTCCTCCGCTCCATCGGGACCGAAGAAGGGCGTGTTGCCGTAGTAGTGCCACGACAGGAAGTCGAGCGGTAGGTAGTTGGATTTCATCGCGTTGACGTAGGGCACCACGAAGACCGGATCGGGAACAAGGGTCGCCGGTCCACCGACTTGCAATGCCAAGCCCGTGTCGGTCGCGACGGCGGCAACCGCCCGATGCGTGCGCACGGCCATGTCGACGAACGCCGTCGGCAGGTCCTGCCAGAAGATCGGGTTGTCGGGCTCGTTCCACACCTCGAACCGGAACGCCGGCGCCGGCGCGGTGGCGAGCGTGTGCACCACCGTCTCGATCAGCCCTTCCCATGCCTCCGGGTCGGCGGGCGGGACGCGTCGAAAGTCGCGACCGTGCGCCTCCGGCGCGCCCAGCCATTCCGGCATGTACGAGAGGATCACGATGGGCTCCGCTCCCACCGCGCGCACGGCGGCGACGCGAGCGAGGAGGTCGGTCAAGTCCAGCGAGTCAGGTCCTGAGCTCGCTTCCTCCAGGGAGGCGTCGATCCGCACCGTGCGCGGCGCGAGGGGGGCGACCCCGTCGAGCGAGGCGGTGTTCCAGTCGAAGCCGATGAGCTCCAGCCCAGCGGGGCCGGAGGGCGAGCCGGCGTGCACGGTGATGCTCACGGGACCGGGCGCCTGGGCGTGCGCAGGGCCGCCGGGGAGGCAGCACAGGACCACGAGGGTCGCAACAAGGCCGAGGCGACAGAGCAGACGACGGCGACGCTACGGCCCAGTTGACTGACATGTCAATCAACAAGGTTCGGGCGGGACCAGCACTAGACCTGAGAGGCGTGCACGCCTTCCTCGTGAGCTTCGGCATCATCTTCGTCGCCGAGCTCGGCGACAAGAGCCAGCTCATGGCGTTGGCCTTTGCCGCGCGCTACAAGGCGCTGCCGATCCTCGTGGGGATCTCGCTCGCCACCGCGGTCGTGCACGCCGTCAGCGTCGGGATCGGCGCGGCCGTGGGCGGCGCGCTGCCGACCCGAGCCATCAACCTGGTCGCGGGCCTGGCCTTCTTCGCGTTCGCCGCGTGGACGGTGCGCGGTGACCAGCTCACCGACGACGAGACGAGCCGCGCCGACCGTTCGGTCCGGTCGGCGGTGATCGCTGCGTCGATCGCTTTCTTCCTCGCGGAGCTGGGCGACAAGACGATGCTGGCCACGATCACCCTGGCGACGAAGGAAGGCCTGCTGGGAACGTGGGCGGGCTCGACGGCCGGCATGGTCGCGGCGGACGCCCTCGCCATCGCCGTCGGCCAGCAACTCGGGAACCGCGTCCCCGAGCGAACGATCAAGATCGGCGCGGCGATCACGTTCGTCGTCTTCGGCGTCGTGCTGCTGCTCGAAGCCGCTCGAGGCTGACTACTTCTTTGCGCTCTTCGCGCTCTTGGCGGTCTTCTTCGCCTTCTGCTTCTTGGTGGGGTCGTCCTCGATCGCGCTGACGAGCAATGCGAGGAACGGCTCGTACAAGTCGTCCTGGCCGCGGTCGAGGAACGCCGCGAGCTGGAGCCCGTCCGAGCAGGCGAGCGAAAGACGCGCCAGCGTGAGCGACTTCATGTGGATGATCTCGCCGAGGCGCTCCGACTGCTCGTCGATGAAATCAGCGATCATCTGCGCGAGCTCGAGTCGCTGTTTCGCCACCCGTTCCATCGTCTCGGGATGACGGAGCACGAACAGGTTGAACTCGATGCCGAGAGCGAAGTCGTGCGGGTCCGAGTACTGCATCTCGTGCCACCGCTTCGCCAGCGACGCCAAGTCGAGCTCCTCGACCGGCGTCGCCGGATCGATGCTGTCGACGAAGGACTTCAGAAAGCTCTCGTTGTACCGCTTGTTCACCGCGAGGAAGAGCTCCTCCTTGCTGCCGAAGTGCTTGTAGATCGCACCGCGCGTGTAGCCGGCGGCCTCGGCGATCTCCTCGAGCGAGGCACCTTCGAAGCCGCGCCGTGCGAAGACGTCCTTGGCGGCGTCGAGCAACAGGTTGCGCGTGTGCTCCCGGCGGCGCTCCTGGGTCCATCGCTCGGCCACCGTGACATCTTGCACTTCGAAACACCCTTGACAGATAGATACAGACCCGTATCTTAGTTACGTGACCGTATCTAACTCGTCCATCGTGGTGCAAGGGCTGCGCAAGGACTACGGCGAACGGGCGGTGCTGACCGGCCTCGATCTGGAGGTCCGATCCGGCGAGGTGTTCTCGTTGCTCGGCCCGAACGGGGCGGGCAAGACGACAACCGTCGAGATCCTCGAGGGCTACCGCGACCCCACCGCCGGCTTCGTGCGCGTCCTCGGGCTCGATCCGGCCACCCACCCGCTGGAGTTGCGGCAGCGCACCGGCGTCGTGCTGCAGGAGTGCGGCTTCCCGAATCATTTGCGGGTCGGCGAGCTCCTGGGCGCGTGGCGGGCGTACTACCCGAACCCGCGACCGCTCGACGAGCTGCTCGAAGTCGTCGAGTTGCAGGACGAGCGCTCGACCCTGGTGCGCCGGTTATCCGGCGGCCAGCGACGACGCTTGGACTTCGCACTCGCGCTCGCCGGCGATCCCGACCTGATCTTCCTGGACGAGCCGACGACGGGATTCGATCCCGAGGCGCGGCGGCGCTGCTGGTCGGCGATCGAGAACCTGCGGGCGCTCGGGAAGACGGTCCTGTTGACCACCCACTACCTCGACGAGGCCGAGCGACTCGCCGATCGCGTCGCGATCCTGAGTGGCGGAACGATCCGCGCGGTCGGAACCGTGCGCGAGCTCACCCGACTGGCGCACGCCCCGACCCGCATCTCGTACCGGCCACCCGATGGTGACCGAGTCACGGTCGAAACAATGGACGTCGGGACGACGCTGCGGGCGTTGCTGGATTCCGTAGACCTCGAAGAGCTCGATGTGAGCGCTCCCACGTTGGAAGACACCTACCTCGAGCTGGTCGCACGATGACGGCAACACGGCTGCTCGCCCATCAAGTGCGGCTGGAACAGCGGGCGTTCTGGCGCAACCCCGAGGCCGCGTTCTTCACGTTCGCGCTCCCGATCGGCTTGCTGCTGATCTTCGGCGCGATCAACTCAGGAGACACCGTGCGGGGTCGACCCGACCTCGATCCCCTCACGCTGTTCGTTCCCGGCATCCTCGCCTTCGGCATCATCGTCGCGGCCTACGGGACCCTCGCGGCGACGATCGCCACCCTTCGCGCCGAAGGTGTCCTCAAGCGGATGCGCGCCACACCGCTTCCGCCCGGCATGTACATCGCCGGACAACTCACGAGCGTCCTTCTGACCTCGCTGTTGATCGCGGTCACGACCGTGGCCCTGGGCCGAGTGGTTTTCGGCATCTCCCCGCGGGTCGGCCGGCTGGCGTTGCTCCTCGGCGTGCTCACGCTGGGCATCCTCTGCTTCGCCGCCCTCGGACTGGCGATCAGCGCGGCCATCCGTCGTGCGGAGACATCGGGTGCGATCACGAACGGCACCTACCTGCCCTTGGCGCTCGTGTCCGGGACGTTCTCCTACGGGCTCGTCCTGCCGGCGTGGCTCGACCACATCATCAGCGCCTTTCCGATCAAGGCCCTCACGACGAGTCTCCGCTCGGCGTACGACCCCTCGGCGGGCATACCCATCTCGAGTCTCCTCGTGCTCGGCGCGTGGACCATGATCGGGATCCTGCTGGCCCGTCGGTACTTCCGGTGGGAGCCGTCGAGATGATCGGGGCGCTTTGGACGACATCGTTGCTGCACTCGCTGAGCAACAGGCGGAGCTTCTGGGTCTGGTCGCGGAGCTCACCGAGGCTGATTGGCAACGGCCTTCTCGCTGCGAAGGATGGCCGGTCGCCGACGTCGTTCTCCACGTGGCGCAGACCAACGAAATGGCGATCGCCAGTGGGCGTGGACGGTTCGACGAATTCCTGACCGACGTAGGACGCGGCGTCGGCCCGGCGACGAGCGTGGATGACGGAGCCGACCGCATGGTGGCCGCGGAGCGCGGCGCTTCGGGCGCGGCCGTGCGCGCTCGCTACGAGGCCGGAGCGTCCGAACTGCGAGCGCTGCTCGCGGCGATCGACCCGCACCGGCGTGTCGACTGGGTCGCCGGGCAGTTGTCCGCCAGGACGCTGGCCACCACGCGGCTTGCCGAGACGTGGATCCACACGGGCGATGTCGCCGAGGCACTCGACGTCGAGCTGCCGCCGGCCCCCCGCCTCCGCCACATCGCCCGCCTGGCGTGGCGCACGATCCCCTACGCCTTCACGAGCGCTGGTCGCGAGCTGCACGGGCCAGTCGCATTCCGGCTGCGCGGGCCGAACGGCGACGCATGGGACTTCACATCAGACGAGCAAGCAGTGACCACGATCGGCGGCGACGGCTTCGAGCTGTGCCTCGTCGCGGCGCGCCGCGTCGACCCGGCGACGACATCGTTGACCGGCCAAGGCCCCGACGTCGACGCCGTTCTCCAGCTCGTCCGCACCTACGCGTAGCGACCTGAGTCGGAGATCGCCGGCCGACTTCGACTCTCGCCGCTAATGACCGATCGGTACCTCGACGCCGAGGCCGGCGGCGCGCGCATCGGCGAGCACCATCGCGGCCGCGGCGGCGTCTTGTACGGCGACACCGACCGACTTGTAGACGGTGATCTGTTCGTCGTGCGCGCGCACGGGGCGCTCACCGATCTCCGCGACGTCACCGGGTTCGAGCACGCCGAGCAGCTCCACCGCACCGGCGGGCGGCGGCGCGAAGGCGGCGGCGCGCGACTCCACGACGACGAACGCGTCGCGGATGGTCGCTCCGTCGAGCTCGCCGGCACCTTGCGTGTTGTAGCCGACGGAGTTGATGTGCGTGCCGGGCCGGATCCAGCCGCGCTCGATCACGGGGGCGTCTGCGTGCGTCGCGAGGCACGCGACGTCGGCCGTCTCGACCGCCTCCGCTATCGAGGACGACGCGATGATCGAACGCTCGGCCGCGAAGGCGCTGATCTTGGCGGCATTCCGGCCGGCCACCACGAACTGCGTGAAGCCGACCGAGCGCAGCGCGTCGACGTGCGAGCCCGCCTGTACACCACTCCCCACGATGGCGACGGTTGCGCTACCGGCGCGGGCGAGCATCCGGGTGGCTGACGCCGAGCCTGCCGCGGTACGCGCCGCCGTGATCAACGTGCCGTCCATCACCGCGATCGGCGCGCCCGTCTCCGGATCGAAGCAACAGATGATCGCCTGATGCGTCGGGCGGTCGCGGTTCTCCGGGAACACGCTGACCAGCTTCGTCGTGAGGGCCGCGCTGGACGGAAGGTATGCGGGCATCGCGGCCAAGATCGCGTTGCGGTGTGCCACCGCCGCTCCGACGCGCGGCGGTACGGACGCTCGACCTGCGCTCAAGTCCACCATCGCGTCCTCGACCGCGTCGATGAGCCGAGCCATGTCGAGGACCGACGCCACGTCGGCCTGCGACAGCACGAGCACGGCCGAAGACTAGAAGACGGGCCGGCCGTACATCTCGCCGAGCGGGTCGCTGATGAGCTCGATGCGGGATCCGTCCGGGTCGCTGAAGTACATCGACGACTCGTCGATCACCGCGTAGCCG
>JBEEFX010000001.1:0-4051 GCA_041166365.1 Acidimicrobiaceae bacterium | reverse complement strand
CGGTGCTCGCGCCGCGTTTTCTGGTACCGGCGATACCGCTGCAAGCGCTCTATCTGGTGGCCGACGTGCCGGTACGGGGCAATGGCACGAACGAGTTCGGCCTGCCGCTCACCGTGTTCGCCTTCGTGGCCGCGACGTTCGCCCTCGCCCGTATGGGCCGGCGATCGATCGAACGCGTCGTGGTCGACCGTCGCGTCCTCATCGCGCTCACCGTCGCCGCGGTGGGGTTCTTCTGCACGGACGCGCTGAACTCGCCGTACGACCGCCCGTGGAAGTGGGGGAGACAGGATGCCGCTGACCTCGCCCGTCACGAGGTCGCGAAGGCGATCGTCTCGCCGACGTCCGTCCGCAGCTCGGCCACCGTGCTGCCGCTGCTCGCCGAGCGCCCGAACGTCTATCCGCTCGGAGGCTCGCCGGATGCGGTCGCGGCGGCGCGCAACGACGTCGCCCGGGTCGTCGTGACGGCGCAGGACGTCTCGTGGTCACCCGACCAGTGGCGCGACTTCTCGTCCGGCATGGCCCTGCAACAGTTCGTCCTCACCTTCGACCGGGACGGCGTGCGCGTCTACACGCGGCTTTCTTCGCCGTAGCCCGCGTCCGCCAACGCCCCACGGAGCGCGGCCGCGGCCTGCTCGAGCTCCTCATCGGTTGTGTCCGTGTTCGCGTTGGCGAAGTGCAGATCGGTCTCGTGGTCGATCGGAACCGCGTGGAGGTGGCAATGCGGCACCTCGAGCCCGGCGATGATCAATCCCACTCGAGCCGGCGTGAACGCAACCTCCTGCGCCCGCGCGATGCGTTGCGCCACGATCATGAGGTGGGCCGCCAGATCCGGCTCGAGATCGGTCCACCTGTCCACCTCGGCGATCGGGACGATCAAGGCGTGACCGTGCCGCAGCGGGGCGATCGACAGAAACCCCACGCACCGCGCGTCACGCCAGACGAACTTGCCGGGCAGCTCGCCCTCGATGATGCGAGTGAAGATCGTGGGCATTGGATCCTTTGCCAGCGGCGCAGCCGCTGGCCTCCGAAGGGTGGGCGGTGGGGCTGAGTGGTGGATCGTACGCTGTGCCCGTGGGCGACCCCGACGAGGCAGTGAGCGACCGCGTCCTCACGATTCCGAACGCGATCACCGTGGCGCGGTTGCTGTGCCTGCCCGTTTTCCTGTGGCTCCTGCTGCACGACGAGAACCGCGCGGCCTCGGCCTGGTTCCTCGGGGCGCTGGGGGCGACGGACTTCGTCGACGGCTACGTGGCCCGTCACTTCCACCAGACGTCAAAGCTCGGCAAGATCCTCGACCCCGTCGCCGACCGACTGCTGCTCTTCGTCGGTATCGGGGCGATCCTCTACGACGGCACCGTCCCCCCGTGGTTCGCCATCGCCGTGCTCGTCCGGGAGGTGCTCGTGACAGTGGCCACCCTGGGTCTCGCGGCGATGGGCGCGCGGCGCATCGACGTCACGTGGTGGGGCAAAGCAGGGACGTTCGCCAACATGTTCGCCTTCCCGCTGTTCCTCGGATCGCACTCGACCGTGTCGTACTCGAGCGTGTGCGGCTTCCTCGCGTGGGTCGCCGCGGTTCCCGGGCTCGTGCTCAGCTACTACGCCCTGCTGCTGTACGTGCCCATCGCGCGTCAAGCGCTGCGTGAGGGTAGGGCGGCGCAGGCAGGGGTAGCGTCGAACCCGTGAAGGCAGTCATCATGGCCGGAGGTGAGGGCAGCCGCCTGCGACCGCTGACTTCGAATCAGCCGAAGCCGATGATGCCGCTCGTCAACCGGCCGATGATGGAGCACATCGTCGGGCTGTTGAAGCGCCACGGCTTCGACGAGATCGTGGTGACGTTGGCGTTCATGCCCAACGCCATCCGCACGTACTTCGGCGACGGCTCCGAGTTCGGCGTCCGCATGGTGTACGCCACGGAGGAACAGCCCCTCGGCACCGCCGGTTCGGTGCGCAACGCGATGGACGAGCTCGACGAGCGCTTTCTCGTCATCTCCGGCGATGTGCTGACCGACATCGACCTCGACAAGATCGTGTCCTTCCACGACGAGCACGACGCGTTGGCCACCGTCGGTCTCGTCGCCGTCGAGAACCCCCTCGAGTTCGGGATCGTGATCACCCGGGACGACGGTTCGATCGAACGCTTCCTCGAGAAGCCGACCTGGGGTCAGGTCTTCAGCGACACGATCAACGCCGGCATCTTCGTGTTCGAGCCGGAGATCTTCGACTACATCCCCGCCGGCGAGGCCGTCGACTTCTCGAGCGAGGTGTTCCCCAAGCTGCTGGCCAACTCGAAGCCGCTCTACGGCGCGGTCGCCGAGGGCTACTGGGAAGACGTGGGCACCCTCGAGGCCTACGTCCGCGCCCACAAGGACGTGCTCGACGCCAAGGTGGCGGTGGACATCCCCGGCTTCCGCCTCGAGCACGGCGTGTGGCTCGGCGAAGGGGCCGAGATCCACCCCGAGGCGAAGGTGGAAGGGCCCGCGGTCATCGGCGAGAACTGCCGCGTCGAATCCGGAGCCCGGCTGGGGGAGTACACGGTGCTCGGCGGCAACGTGCGGGTGCGCGAAGGTGCCGACCTCGAGCGCGTGGTCGTGCACGACAACGCCTACCTCGGCCAGAGCGCTCGACTCCGGGGCACGGTCATCGGACGGGCGTGCGACATTCGCAGGAACGTGCGCTGCGAGGAAGGCGTCGTGCTCGGCGACGAGTGCTTCGTCGGCGACAACGCCGTGCTCGGTGCGGGGGTGAAGGTGTACCCGTTCAAGACCGTCGAGAACTCGGCCGTCGTGAACTCGTCGATCGTGTGGGAGTCGCGTGGCGCGCGCACGCTGTTCGGGCGCGAGGGTGTCTCCGGGCTGGCCAACGTCGACGTGAGCCCCGAGCTGGCGGTGCGTCTCGCGATGGCGTACGCCACGACGCTCAAGAAGGAGTCGACCGTCGTCACCTCCCGCGACTCGTCGCGGTCGGCCCGCATGCTGAAGCGGGCGATGATGGCCGGGATCAACGCGGCCGGCGTGAACGTCCTCGACCTCGAGGTCGCCTCCGTCCCGGTCACCCGCTTCCTGGCCCGCCAGCCCAACGCCGTCGGCGGCATCACCATCCGACTCGTCGAGGACGACACCCAGTCCGTCGTCATGCGGTTCTTCGACGGCAACGGCCTCGACCTCTCGGAGAGCGGCCAGCGCAAGGTCGAGCGGCTCTTCAACCGGGAGGACTTCCGGCGGGCGCTCCCCGGTGAGATCGGCGAGATCGGCTTCCCGCCCCGGGCTCTGGAGCACTACTCCGTCGCGCTCGAGTCGACCGTCGACGTCGAGCTGATCCAGCAGAGCCGGCCCAAGGTGGTCGTCGACTACGGGTTCGGGTCCACGTCGTTCGTGATGCCCAACCTGCTCGCGAAGCTCGACGCCGACGTGCTCGCCGTCAACCCGTACGCGTCGACGCGGGGCATTCTCGCCTACGAGCCGAAGCGTCACGCCGAGCAGGTCGCCGGCCTCGTGCGAACGTCAGGAGCGCATCTCGGTGCGGCCATCGACCCCGATGGCGAGCACCTCACGCTGATCGACGACGAGGGCCACGTCCTCGGCCACACCGAAGCGGTGCTCGCTCTGCTCGAGCTCGTGGGCGACCACCTCGTGGGCGATCGGGTCGCGCTGCCCGTGGCCGTCACCAGCCACGCCGAAGGTCTGCTGGCCAAGTACGGCATCGGGCTGCAGTACACGAAGATGGCGACATCGGCGTTGATGGACGCCGCCTCCGAGCGGGGCGTCGGGTTCGCCGCCAGCCTCGACGGGGGCTACATCCTGCCGGGCTTCCTGCCCGCCTTCGACGCGGCCGCCACGTTCGTGAAGGTGCTCGAGCTGCTGGCGCGCAAGGGCGTGCGCTTGTCCACCATCGTGCACGGCCTGCCCCGCGTTCACATCGCCCACGAGACCGTCGTGACGCCGTGGGAGCAGAAGGGCACCGTGATGCGGTCGCTGGTGGAGCTCACCAAGGACCGCGAGCTCGAGCTCCTCGACGGCGTGAAGGTCCTGCACGAGGACGGCTGGGCGCTGGC